>CAKUWD010000071.1 GCA_934699065.1 uncultured Treponema sp. | reverse complement strand
ACTAAGGGTGTAAAGTTTCAGAATAATATAGACATCGGCGACCCGGTTGAAATGGCCGCTGAATATTACCGCCAGGGTGTAGACGAGCTGGTATTTTATGACATCATCGCATCTGCCCGTGGCCGCGGTCCTATCCTCGATTTAATTTCACGTGTTGCCCAGCAGGTTTTCATTCCTTTCTGCGTTGGAGGAGGAATCGGAACTATTGAAGATATCCGTTCAACTATTCTTGCGGGAGCTGAGAAGGTTTCGCTGAACAGCCAGGCAGTTCGTAACCCGGGCCTTATTACAGAAGGCGCTAAAGTTTTCGGCAGCCAGTCTATTGTTCTTGGAATGGACGTTCGCCGGGATCCTACAAAACCAAGCGGCTTCGGCACAACAATTAACGGCGGCCGCGTAGATACAGGCCTCGATGCTCTTGAATGGGCAAAGCGCGGTGTTGAGCTTGGAGCGGGCGAAATTGTTTTGAACTCAATGGATGCAGACGGAACTAAAAATGGATACGACATCGAACTCACCCGCCTTATTTCCGAAAATGTTCCGGTGCCTGTAATTGCAAGCGGCGGCGGCGGAACCCCTGCTCACCTGGCCGCAGCCCTCACAGAAGGTAAGGCAGATGCAGCCCTTGTTGCCAGCATGGTTCATAATGGAACATACACCGTAGGACAGATAAAAGACGAACTGAACTCTATGGGCGTTCCGATGAGAATGTAATTCATAAACAAAAAAAGAAATTGTTTCTTCAGAAATCCTGCTGAAAAGTATCAGCAGGATTTTTTAATCAAATCATAGAAGTTTTACCGAATTCTTGAAAAAAATTACTATATTTTTGTCAAAAATCATTAAGTTTAGACAATATTATATATAGAGATTTTTAGAAATTACTGTAAGTTGTAAGCTGCAAAGTACAGAAAATATCTGCTCCCCGAAAGAACAAAAATACCCACAGATTTGTTATTTATCGCAGTTCTGTAGGTATTTAAAAAAAATCTGAGGCAAGAAATATTCTGAAAACACATACAGGTTTGTTATTTTCTCCTATTCTGTAGGTATTTTCGGAAAAACATTGGAAGGAAAAACTTAAATATTACCTACAGATTTATTCATATTTATATTTCTGTAGGCAGTAATAAAAAAAAGAATTATCAGATAAAAAAAAATATACCTACAAAACAAACATTATTTATTTTTCTGTAGGTAATTCCATTAAATAAAAGGCTAAAAAAGCCAAGAGGAGGCTTATAAAATGGCAAAAGAATTATTATCTCCGGATTTTACAATAGAATACCTGCAGAAAAGACTTGTTGACTTGCAGGAAGCTCTTGAAAAGAAACGAAAAGGCTTAAAGGAACTTCCCGAAGGGCATCTTCGAATTGCGCAGACGTCGAATAAGCCGCAGTATTATCATTACATAGAACCAAAAGATTTCAAAGGAGTTTTTATTCCAAGAACAAATGATGAATTTGCAAGAAAACTGGCACAGAAAGACTATGATTTGAAAGTTGTAAAATTATTAGAAAACGAAATCAACGCAATTTCCCGCTGCCTCCGCCAGCTTTACCGTGGTGGCCGCCTCCCCACGGCAAATTCTTCCACCGCAACAAAACTCGGGGACCTCTACGCAAAAATGTGCCCCGCCCGACAGCGCCTCATCACTCCTGTCACCTTCACCGCAGAACAATATGCAAAACAATGGCTCAGCGTAACCTGGCCGCGGCGGTCCTTCTCTCCGGACACAGCTATCCACACAACTGCAAGCGGAATCCAAGTCCGTTCAAAGTCTGAAGTACTCATAGCAGAGGCTCTTACTCGCCATAATATTCCCTTTCGCTACGAATATCCCCTGAAACTCCGCCGCCCATCAGGAGACATCGTTACATTTCATCCAGATTTTCTCTGCCTCAATGTAGTAAACCGTACCGAGTTCTACTGGGAACACTTTGGTCTTATGGATAATCCAGACTACTCAAACAATGCGGCTGGCAAACTCCGACTCTATACAGAAAACGGAATTATTACCGGCCACAATCTCATAATTACAATGGAAACACAAAACGAGCCGCTCACCACACAGCTCGTTGAAAAAATCATTAAGGAATTACTGACGAACTAATTATTATTCATTTTTATTCGTCTACGCGATATCGTGCCCGGCTTGTTTCCGTTTCAAAAACATCAACTGCATAAAGGACTGGAGTTTTCTTACCTTTCTTGTAAGACAAATCCAGTCCTTCATTTTTCAGAAAATCAATTATTCCATTATAAATATACATGGCAATGCGCTCTGCACTCGGGTTCTGATCAAAGACCGGCAGGTCATTTAAGTTAGTGTGATCTAACTGTTTACAAACCAGACGAAGCGCTCCCTTGAGCTGGCTGAAATCCATCAGCATGCCGCCTTCATTCAATTCGGAACCTTTAACATGGGCATACACTTTATAATTATGGCCGTGCAGATTCTCGCACTTGCCGTTGTAATCTCTTAAAAAATGTGCGGCTGCAAAATCCGCTGTAACTCTTACTTCAAACATAAGTGTATTATAACACTTTTCCATTTCCTCGCAAACATATATAATAAAAGAATGACAAAACAACTTTCACAGATTCTGCCGGCTTTTAAGAACACTGTAGTTGCAGCTGACGGAAGTATAATAACTGATTTATCAGAAATTAATAATATACAGATTTCGAGCCTGGTCTTTGACTCTCGCGAAGTTAAGGCAGGCTCCTTGTTTTTTGCGCTGCCGGGTACTCATACCGACGGAAACAATTTCATTGAACAGGCAATTCTTGCAGGCGCCAATGCAGTTGTCTTTCAGGGGGAACTTACTTCCTCTCAAAAGCAGGATGTAGCTCAGGCTATCATTAAGCGTACAATTGACAATGCTGTTTCTGACGAGACTCCAAAATTTGCACCGGCTTTAATCAATGTTCCTGATGCACGTTTTTCCATGGCCCCTCTTTCTGCCCGTTTTTATGATAACCCTAGCGAAAGGCTTATTGTAATCGGTGTTACAGGCACTGAAGGAAAATCAAGTACTGTAAGCTTTATCTGGCAGCTGCTTCGTGCCTGCGGAGAAAAGGCTGGTTTTATAAGTACTGTTGAGTATTCTTTTGGCGGAGATGCGCTTCCTAATCCTCAGCATCAGACTACACCGGAAGCACCAATCATTCAGCATCACTTAAATGAAATGCTGGAAAACGGCTGTAAATATGCTGTTGTAGAAACTTCTTCTCATGGCCTTTCTACAAAACTCAACCGCTGCGGCGAGATTCTTTTTGACTGCGGCGTATTTATGAATGTAACTCTTGAACATCTTGAGTTCCACAAGAACTTTGAAACCTACAGAAGCGACAAGGCTAATCTTTTCCGCGCTCTTGATAAGCATAATCATATTAAAACTATTGCAGGCGAAAAACAGAAAATTAATTCTATAGGAATTGTAAATCTGGAAGATCCTTCTGCTCAGTATTTTATTGAAGCTACTAAACACAATGTTTACGGCTTTACAACAGAAGGAAAGGCCGGTAAGGCAGCAGCTGAAAGCGGCAGTTCTGCTACCCCGCTCCCTCCTATTCCGGAGAACCTTCGCTATATGACAGCCCGCAATATTGCTTCGGCAACTTACGGGCTAACCTTTGATGTTGATGCAGACGGTGAAAATGGTATTTATCCTGAAAATTATGATCCGGTACAGCCACGCGGTAAGAGTCATTTCAGTGTAAAAGCAAGTCTTCCGGGGGCCTTCAACGCATATAATCTGATGGCAGCAATAACCGCAGTCAGCAGTGTGACCGGAAAAAGCTTTGAAGAACTGGCCGCTCTCATTCCGAATCTCACACCGATAAAAGGCCGTATGACTGTAATTGACGAGGGACAGCCTTTTGAGCTGATTGTTGACTACGCACATACACCTTCGAGCTTTGAAACTATTTTTCCGCCGCTTCGCAAACGCTGCAACGGCCGCATTTTTGCACTCTTTGGCAGCGGCGGCGAACGCGACCTGACAAAGCGCCCTCTTCAGGGACAAATTGCAGCAAAGTTCTGCGATGTACTTGTTCTGGCCGATGAAGACCCTCGTGGAGAAGATCCGGTTGAACTTCTTAAGATGATTGCTGAAGGAGCTCTCAAAGAAGGCAAAGTCATGGGAGAAAATCTTTTTATCATTCATGACAGGCCACAGGCTATCCGAGAGACTTTTAAGATGGCTGCAAAAGGTGACATTGTTCTTTTACTTGGTAAATCACACGAAAACAGTATTATCTACAAAGACCACGTTATGCCTTATGATGAAATCAGCGAGGCAAAAAAAGCATTAAAAGAGATTTCGTCATGCTGAACTTAGGGAGCGACGGCTGAAAGCCGATAAAAATGCTCCGGTGGAGCATTTTAAGCGAGTCTCCGAGCAGCTGTGCTGCGAAGGGGTAAGCATCTATAAAAAAGCTCCCGAAACAAGTTCGGGATGACACGAGGAGTTATAATATGACAATCGCAGTAATATATGGTGGACGCTCAGGCGAGCATGAAGTAAGTCTGATTTCTGCTGCAGCAATTGCAAGTGGAATCAGCAAAGAACATAAGGTAATTCTTATTGGAATTACAAAGGCCGGAAAATGGTATCTTCAGCCTGATTCTGAATACGAAAGAATCTGCAAGGACACAAAAGCTGTTCTCACAATTACAGAAGATGAAAGCAAAGCTGTAACTATTGTTCCTGCAGGTAAGAAAAATGCCTTTCTTGCAGGCGGTAAGCCTTTAGACATAGACCTTGTTTTCCCTGCCCTTCACGGAACCTACGGAGAAGATGGAACAATTCAGGGACTTTTTGAAATGGCTGATATTCCTTATGTAGGCTGTACTCCGCTTGCATCTGCCATCACAATGGATAAAGAAAAAACAAAACTTATCTGGCAGAGCGTAGGCCTTCCTGTAGTTCCTTATGTCTGCATTAAGCGTTCTGTTGTTCTTGACAGCATTGTATATGATTCTGTAATTGAAGAAACAGAAAAAGAACTGGGTTACCCTATGTTCGTAAAACCATGCTGTGCAGGAAGTTCAAACGGTGCATCAAAGGCAAAAGACCGCAAGGAACTCAACTTTGCAATTATGGAAGCCTTTGCATGGGATGACAAAGTCCTGGTAGAAAAATCTCTGGACGGTGCACGTGAAATTGAATGCAGCGTTACAGGAAACTCTGTTTCTTTCCCACCAGACAGTGATGTAGAAGAAGTAACCGCTTATATACCCGGCGAAATTAAACCAAATCATGATTTTTATGATTTTGATGCTAAGTACAATGATCCGGATGGTGCAAACCTTATTATTCCTGCAGAACTCAGTGAAAACGATCTCGAAAAAATCAGAAAAACTGCCTGTGCAGCTTATAAAGTGCTCGACGCAACAGGTCTTTCACGCGTAGACTTCTTTATTGACCGCAACAGCAAGCAGGTTTATCTTAATGAAAGTAATACATTACCGGGATTCACCCCAATAAGCATGTTCCCGAAAATGTGTAATGCAGCCGGTTTAAAGTTTGAAGAGCTCGTTGAACTTTTAATACAGCAGGCAATTGCCAGATACGAAGCTCACAATAAGCTGACCACAAGCAGATAAACAATTGTCATCCTGATCCTGAAACAAGTTCAAGATGACGTTTCGGGATCTTTTTTATAGATGCTGAAACTATTTCAGAATCGGGATGACAAAAAATATAAAACTAGACTTCACAATAAATATATGGTAAAATATTTCAATCATTTTTATCAAATATCATAAAAAAAAGGAAACTTTATTATGAAAAAAAATACTGTTTACACACTCGGATCATTAATTGTTCTTTTGATCTGTGCATTCTGTTTTGTCGTTCTTCCGGCAGTTGAAGGCAGAAGCAGCCGCCAGCAGGGAGCAGACGTTCCTGCATTTGGAAAATACAACGGAAAAGAAATCAAATATGAACAGGGCTCTGATTTTGCAAATTTCGTAGCTCAATATGGTCAGATGTATCAGATGTATGGTCAACAGCTTGACCAGTCTGCTTACTATCAGATTTTCAACCAGGCATTTACTTCTACTGTAATGAATTATGCTTACACAGAAGAAGTTAAGAAATCTGGTTACATTATTCCACAGTCTGCTATTACAAGAGAAATTCTTCCTTATTTCTCAGACGAAAATGGAAACTATTCATCAAAGCTCTATAAACAGGCTTCTGATGATATTAAACTCGACCTTCACAAATCAGCTGAAAGCAAGATTATTGCTGAACGTTTCTCTGGAGACAATTTTGGTTCTTCTGAAGAGAGACTTTATCTTACACCACTTTATGGTTTGAAGGATTCAAAAGCTGAAACAGATTTCATTGCAAAAATGAACAAAGAACAGCGCGGTTTCAAAGTTGCACTTTTCTCAAAGAGCGATTTCCCTCTTGAAGAAAAAATCAAGTATGCTAACCAGAACGCTAACAAGTTCAACAAGTATGATATGTCTGTAATTACTGTTGAAGAAAAATCAAACGCAGAATCAATTGCAAAACGCATTGCTAATAACGAAATTACTTTTGATGATGCAGTTACTGAATATTCAGATAAGAACTACTCTTCTTCTGACGGAAAGCTTACAAACGCATATCAGTATCAGATTGAAAACCTTCTTGAAAACAAAGAAGACCTTGCTTCCATCACAGACCTTTCTGTTGGCAGTGTAAGTGCTGTAATCAATACAAAAGCAGGCTTCTCTATTTTCAAATGCAATGCTGCTTACACAAAACCTGACTTTGATTCTGAAGAGCTTCAGAGAGTTGTTACTACTTACCTTTCTGCTTACGAAGCAACAGTTATCGAAGATTATTTTACAGTTAAGGCAAACGAATTCATTAAGGAAGCAAAAGCTTCTGACTTTGATGCAGCTGCAGCAAAGCTTTCTGTAAAAACAAACAGCATTGAACCATTCCCTCTCAACTTTGGAAACGCAAGCATTCTTAATACACTTGATACTTCTGCAGATGGAATGAACGGTGCTGAAAAGAACGAGAACTTCCTTTCTAAAGCATTCGCTCTTAAGCTTAACGACTATTCTGAACCTGTAGTTTTGAACAACAATATTGTTGTTCTTCAGTACACAACAGAAGGTTCATCTGATGATGATGATGTAAACGTAAACACAATCGTTTCTTACGATCAGAACTGTGCTACAGCATCTATCATGAAGAGTGATAAACTGGAAAACAACTTCCTTTCAGTTTATTTCGACCACTATATGAGATAATCATTGGAAGAAATAAATAATCAAAAGCCCTGTGCCGTTCAGAAAATTGAGACGTCTCAGGGCTTTTCTGTTTCATACAAAGAACACATTCTCTATTCAAGATACAACCCTGGTAAAAATATAATCACACTGGTAGAAAAACTTCAGCTTCTTCCAGACTCAATAATTCTTTGCTGCTCTCCCCTGCTTGGTTATGGAATGGCAGAACTTTTACAAAAGCTTCCGGAAAACTGTCTTGTAATTCTTTGCGAAGCAGAACAGGCTCTTTATGATTTTTCAGAAACAGAAGGATGTCTTAAAACGACTGATGGCAGAGTTCTTAAAATCCCGCCGGAGAAACTTTCTGAACTTCCAATAGAAATATACAATCTTGCAAAATGCGGATTATATAAGCGTGTAATAAGGCTCGACTTTTCTGCTGGCATTCAGTTTAATTCTGATTTTTACAATAGACTTTTTTCTGCCTGTTCAGATTCCATAATGACCTTCTGGAAAAATCGAATTACTCTCACAAAATTTGGCCGCAGATATTCCAAAAACCTTTTCGAAAATCTTCATTATCTGGCAAAAACAAAACCTGTTACTGATTTTTTTGGAAATATTGATAAACCGATTATTGTATTCGGAGCAGGAGAAAGCACACAAGACTTAATTAACAGATTGCTTAGCCGTTACTCTCCTTGCAATGGCAAACTTCAGTTTTACATTCTTTGCGCCGATACTGCCCTACAGCCGCTTTTGAAAAACGGAATAAGGCCAGACGGCGTATTTATAGAAGAAGCTCAGTCTGTAATTATGAAAGCATTTATCGGAACACTTAAAGCTTCTGACAAAACCAGAATTTTTGCAGGCCTTTCTTCCCTCCCAAATCTTGTTCATATAGCAGGGATCGAAAATACATCTTTCTTTTTTACTGAATATGCTGAAGGCAGTTTTTTTAATTCCTTAAAGCAAAAATCTTTTATGCCTCCTGCAAACCTGCCATTTGGTTCAGTAGGACTGACTGCAGTTTATTACGCACTTAAATTCCGAAGAAACGAAGATATTCCGGTTTACGTTGCAGGGCTTGATTTTTCATACAGCATCGGCCTCACTCATACAAAAGGTGCCCTGGCTCACATTCTGCGCCTTATCCAGGCCAACCGCATCGCATCGCCAGAAAACTACGCTGCAGCCTATGGTCTTGGAAGTGAAAAAATCTGTGGAAAGAAAGGCCACACTGTAATTACAACGCCGACTTTGAAAAGCTACGCTGTAATGTTCCAGAACTTTTTCGCAGGAAGGAAAAATCTCTTTGATGCGGGGGAAAGCGGAATTGACCTGGGCTTGCCAAGTGCAGAGGTGGATTGCTTCGCCGCTGACGCTCCTCGCAATGACAGTAAAGTTTGCAAGGCCGAAGGCTGTGGCAATCCATACGAAAAAGAACTCAGCGACTTTCTTGCAGGTGAGCGCCGTGCCCTTGAAGAACTCAGAAACCTTCTCACCGGCCACACCGAACTCAAAGGAGAAGAGCTCCTTGAAGAAATCAAAAAGCTGGCAACTCCGCGTGAATATCTTTACCTGCACTTTGCGGATGGTTTTAAATTCTCGCTAGACCAATCATTTTTGAACCGAATCAGAGTTGAAATCGACTATTTCCTAAAAATCTTTTTATCGTAAGAATCACGGAAAATAGTGTTCAAAATGTGGGACGCAGGGGCCCGCATTTTGAACACTATTGGTCGTCGTTTTCTTTAAGAACAGCCAGGAAGGCGCTCTGCGGTAACTCAACATCGCCGATCATCTTCATACGCTTCTTACCTTCCTTCTGCTTTTCCAAAAGCTTACGTTTACGGGTAATATCACCACCGTAACACTTGGCAAGAACGTCCTTACGTACTGGGTTTACAGTTTCGCGGGCAATAATCTGTCCACCGATTGCTCCCTGAATGGCAACCTTAAACTGCTGGCGGGAAATCTCATTCTTAAGACGCTCGCAGACTTTTCTTGAACGAGGAACTGCATTATCTTCGTATGTCAAAAGTGACAGAGCATCTACCATTTTTCCGTTTAAAAGAATATCAACTTTTACAAGTCTGGTTGGTCTGTAACCGGTAATTTCATAATCAAAAGAAGCGTAACCACGGCTGTAACTCTTAAGACGATCGTAAAAATCAAAAAGAACTTCAGCAAGCGGCATTTCATAAGTCAATTCTACACGCTTTGTATCCAGATACTGCATATTAGTCTGAACGCCGCGTTTTTCTGTACAAAGTGCCATGATTGAACCAAGGAACTCGGCAGGAGTAATAATAGAAGCTTTGATATAAGGCTCTTCAGCATCCTTAATTCGGCCCTGAGGATATTCCGAAGGATTATCAATATACATATCTTCGCCGTTCTGCAGATGAAGCAGATAACGTACGCTTGGTGCTGTAAAGATTACTGCCTGATCAAAATCACGTTCAAGACGCTCCTGAATAATTTCGAGATGAAGAAGACCTAAAAATCCGCAGCGGAAACCGTTACCTAAAGCTAACGAATTATCTTTTTCATAAACAAGACTGGCATCGTTTAGCTTAAGTTTTTCCATACTGTCTTTGAGTTCTTCATAATCATTTGAATCCATAGGATAAATTGAAGAATAAACAACAGGCTTTACTTCTTTAAAACCTGGAAGAGGTTCTTCTACTCCGCCTTCCACAGAAGTAATTGTATCACCAACTTTTACATCGCTTACAGTTTTAAGACCAGAAATAATATAACCTACATCACCCGCTTCGAGCACACCGGTTTCTTCATAATTGATTTTAAATATACCACACTGCTCCACCTTGTACTGAGTATTTGTACTCATCATCTTAATAAGGTCGCCTGTCTTAAGTCGGCCTTCCATTACACGAACGTGAACAACAACTCCACGGTATACATCATAATGACAGTCAAAAATCAAAGCCGCAAGCTTACCGTCAGGGTTTCCTGTAGGTGCCGGAAACTTTGTTACAATAGCTTCAAGAAGTTCATCTATTCCTTCACCTGTTTTTGCAGAAACACACATAGCGTCCGCAGAATCAAGTCCAAGTTCGTTATCAATCTGATGCTTGCATGATTCTATATCAGCAGAAGCAAGGTCGATTTTATTGATTACAGGAACCATAGTAAGGTCGTGCTCAAGAGCCATGTACATATTCGAAACAGTCTGGCTTTCTACTCCCTGTGTTGCATCAATCAAAAGAAGAGCTCCTTCACAGGAAGCAATGGCACGTGATACTTCATAAGAAAAGTCAACGTGGCCCGGAGTATCAACAAAGTTCAATTCATAATCATTACCATCTTTTGCATGATAAGGGATTGTTACTGCCTGGCTTTTTATTGTAATTCCACGTTCTCGTTCAATATCCATGTTATCGAGAATCTGATTCATCATTTTGCGATCATCGATAATTTTTGCCTTTTGAATCAGGCGGTCAGAAAGGGTTGATTTTCCGTGGTCTATGTGAGCAACAATACAAAAATTGCGCTTATATTTCATTTCTGTCATTTTTGTTCATTCTCCAGAATCAAATCAAATTAAAAATAATAGGGACTGTCAAAAGCGGCAGAGATTCCTATTGCCATATCAAGGAATGCTTTTTTCTTCCGTTTAGTGTAGAGAAGAACTGAAATATATTCGTTTTTCTCATCAATTACCATATCACGAACTGTAACAGAATCGTTAGGTGAAAAATGCATATTATCTGCTGCGGTACCGCTAATAACTTTTTCTATTGTATACAAATTTCGGTTAATTGTCGATGAAGAAACAAGTTTCATTCCAAAAAGCGGAACAAAGGAATCTGTCATCAAATCACTCTGGAAAATTGTAAGTCCCGGGCTTTTTGGTCTGACATCAAGATAAACAAGGCAGGAACATTCCTTCTTTTCTGAATTCAGATATTTGCACTGTAAAATAGTTTCTGTTTCACAGCCCATCATAAAGTAATTAAAGTCATCAATTGAAGTAATATCTTTTCCGTCTATCTGAATTATTATATCATCTGGTCTGATACCAGACATAAAAGCAGAGCCACCCGGTATAACATACTGAACTTCAAGTCCAGTCTTTTTAGAAGCCTCTCTCTTAGTATGTCCGTAACAGCCTAACCATGGATGTCTTACCTCTTCACGCTTATAAAGAAAGTTTAATTCCTGTTTAAGATATTCAACCGGAATTGCAAAATTCAAGCCCTGATACTGGAGCATTCCAGCAAATACAACTGCCTGCACTTTAAGTTTTGAATCAATAAGAGGACCACCAGAGTTTCCTGAGTTTACGGCCGCATCAATCTGGAAAACACTTCCAAGCGGCATAAGCTTTCTATCTGTAGAAGAAATAATTCCGGAAGTAAGAGTTCCTTCAAGACCTATTGGAGTACCAATAGCAGAAATCTTATCGCCGGTTTCAAGGTCGCGGCTGCCACCAAGATTAAAAACAAAATCAGGAACAATTTCAACTTTTAAGAGGGCAAGGTCCATTACAGAATCATAACCCACAACCCTTGCCGGAATTTTTGTTACAGAATCATTAAGCAGTTTTATATAAAGACGAGAATAGCCTTCATACTTTGGATCTACCATTGATTCAATTACATGATGATTAGTAACGATGTAACCACGCTCGTCAATAAAAAATCCAGACCCAATAATTATATCAGCATAACCCGCGCCTGCCTGAACTTTAATTCCGCGATCTACCCAGATTGTTACAGTAGCCTGCATACAATCTGCAATCTTTGCAGGTGCTTTTTTGTTTGTACCAGAAAGAGCTGGAACTTCCCTGGCTGCCATTTCTTCTATCTGCTGTAAAGAATATTTTTCATGTTTCCAGCCTGGAAAAGCAGACATAAGAGATTTATAATATTTTCTGGTATCAAGATATTCTCTTTCTTCGAGAGAAACTTCCAGACGAAGTTCTACAGCTTTGCGGCATTTTTCTATAATCTCTTCGTTTCCCAGAAGGCAAGCCCTCCATAGGGCTCTCACAGGTTCCGTTTCAAGAAATTTATTAATTCTATCTATCTCAATTTTAACAATATCATTATCTGTATAATTCAATGGTGTCGGTACAGTTTTTGGAGGCTTTAAGGATTTACAGGAAATAAATAATAAAGAAGCTGTAAGCACATACAAAAAAACTGATTTTGAAATTTTATGCATAATTATTCAGAAGCTCCATTTTCTTCAAGTGAAAGTACTGTTGCAGGAACAGTTTTGCAATAATAATTCTGTCCAACTTTTATTACAGAAATTCTATAATCTTCAAAATCAAACAAATCAATTGCTCCCTGTTCAATACCATGTGCTACATATTTTAGAACAGCAGCCTCGGCTTCAGAAGTTCCCTTCTCTTCAATCCAGTATAGACCAGAAGCTTCTCCTGCATAAACCAGAACCTCAGTACCAGAAGCATTCATTTTTACAGGAACACTGTCGGCTGTA
>CAKUWD010000070.1 GCA_934699065.1 uncultured Treponema sp. | reverse complement strand
CCAGTTTATGAAGGAAAAATGAATGATTACGGTGTTTATGATATTTTAGGAAATCTTGCGCAGTATTGTAATGATTATTATTTAAAGGAATATGACTACTTTGATTATTCTCTGTCTCCATTTGGTCCAGATGTATATACTCCTGATCCTGATCAGGTATATTATAACGATATACTAACACCAGTTAGGTGTTATATGGGTGGTTTTTGGTGTGATACATATGAAAGCTTTAGCAAAAGGATAATTATGAATGTAAATGAACTATCAACCGAATTTGCCGGAATTAGATTGGTTAGACAGTTGAAATAAGATTAATTTTCAAAGATTTAGTCTATTGAAATGTTTTTACTCTTCTTTAGGAGGATTAATATGAAACGAATTATTTTTATTATAATCATGCTCAATTCTTTTTTTCTGTTTAGTCAAGAACAAGAAAGAATTGTAAGCAGTTTGTTTTCAAACGCGGGTGGAGATTTTTCATGGTATTTCAGTAAGAATTACATTGAAATATCTACTTATTCAGATGAAACTGGTCTTAAAGAAGAACGATTTTCATATTCTTATGAAAATAAGGGACCATACTATAATTTGCTAATTCATAAGAAGGATAAAATTGAAGAATATGTTACTTTGATGGCACCTCATAAAGAATTCTTCCTGGCTTATACAAATAATAAAATATCTCCTATAGAGTTAGGCCTTTTTGGAAAAAACTCTTTATTGTTTTCTGGAAAAACAAAATATTCAACAAAGAATTATCTTACCGAAGGAAAAATCAAATACGTTCCTGAGAATCTTTCTGATTTATCTATTGGAAAACCATGGGTGGAGGGGAGTGATGGTTCTGGTATTGGAGACAAAATTTTTATTAGTAAATCATCTCCTATAAAAAGTATTGTAATTTCTAACGGATTTGTTTCATATAAAGTTCAGACCTATTATAATAATAACCGGGTTAAACTCCTCAAAATTTGTAACATCAATCAAAGAAATGAGTCTATTACAGTTGAGCTTCCTGATAATGCTATACCGTTCGAAATTCAAATTCCTTTTTATACAAGAGATATTGAATTGGAAATCTTAGATGTTTATAAAGGTGAAAAATACGACGATACCTGTATCAACTTTATATTATGTAAGAGTGATTATTAAAAAACTATAGTAATACAAACACACCGGCCCATATGAGCCGGTGTGTTATAAAAGAGTGGAGTTTATAAAAAATGAAGAACTTTATTTATGAACTATTTTTATCATTTTGTTTATTTGTCTGTCTTTGTAGTTGTTCTACAAAGAATGTGTCACCAAAAATGATAAAGATAAAAAATGATGATTTGAATATTCTGATTTCAGAAACATTGGTAACGATGAAAGATTTCAAGGAATATATTGTTGCAAATAATATCAAAACTGTAGAAGATTTTGAATCCAAAAAAATACGAAGCCGCGATATATATTATGAAATGAAATTTAATGATGATTGGCCTGTATGGGATGTTTCATGGCGGGAAGCAGCAGACTATTGTAACTGGTTGAGTATAAAATCTGGATATAAGCCTTGTTATGTTTTTAGTGAAGAAAATAAAAAGTCATCTTCTTGTGTAATAACTATAGATAGAACTGCCAATGGATATAGAATGCCATATTTAAGGGAATTAATTATACTTTCAGGAATAAAAGATGGGCTTACAAAAGAGAAGTATGAAAAGGAAAATCTTTGTAATATGGAACAAGATATAAATGAAACTGTTGCCCGTCCAGTTTATGAAGGAAAAATGAATGATTACGGTGTTTATGATATTTTAGGAAATCTTGCGCAGTATTGTAATGATTACTATTTAAAGGAATATGACTACTTTGATTATTCTCTGTCTCCTTTTGGACCGGGATCTTATACACCTGATCTTGATCAATTATATTATAATGAAGTTCTAACTCCAGTTAGATGTTATTTTGGTGGATATTGGTGTGATACATATGAGAGTATACAAAAAAAATGTATCTTTGATGTAAATGAACTATCAACCGAATTTGCAGGAATTAGATTGGTTAGACAGTTGAAATGATAGAAGTCAAAAGAGAATTTATTAATGGGCTGCTTTCTGAGTACGATTTGGGGAGGTAACACTCCCGAAGATGGCGGTATGGATTGTTCAGGATCTTTAATATATGGTATTAATCAAATGGGTAATGATGTTTCTGATCAAACGGCTTCACAATTATATAATCTTACGGATCCTGTTGATGGAGGTGTTCAACCAGGAGATTTGCGGTTTTTATCTGATAGCAATGGAAATATAAATCATGTCCAAACAATAGTTGATTCTAATGGGGCAAGAGTTAATGCTACAGGAGGTCCAGAAAACACTATAGATAATCCTGGAACTATAGAATTGTTACCAGGTCCATTAGGAAAATCAGGTGAAATTAGACGACTTCGTTTTAGATAGGGGAACAAAATGAAAAGAAAAATTATGCTGGTACTTTTCTTTATTTTATTAGGGATAAGTAGTTATGCAAAAGAACAAGATGCGAATTATTTACAATTATTTTTTGATGGATATCAGTATAAGACTGCTCATTATAAATTTGATTATTTAAATATGGAATTCTCATATATACTTGCAGAAAATTCTAGTGATATTATAACAAAAGGAATCTTTTATTCTTATGATGAAAATAAAATAATAATTTTTTTAATTATTGATGATGAAAAAATTTATGATAATACAAATTTATTATTTCAAGGAATAATAGCAACACAAGAATTTTATGGTTATAAAGTCAATGTTATAGAAAAAAACAAGTGTATAACAACGGCTTTTTATACTAATAAAGGAAAAAATGTAACTGATGGCCCGATATTTCTATGGAATACCCAAAAGCAGTCCTTTTCAAAATATGAAGTAGATAGAAGCCAGTGGTAATATTCTTTATCTTGGTAAGCAGTACGACCTCCCGCCTCTACAACTACGGCTACCACGACTACAACCCAAAGCTAGCCCGCTTCAGAGATAAATCAAAGATTGATGTTAGTGTTTTTTTGGATAATAGTAGTTCAGATAATGAAACAGCAATTTTATCTAAAGATGCATATGTTTCTGAAAATTATGTTAATGTTCAAAAAAATGGTAAACATTATTCTAACACAAGTGCTTCAAATGCATACGAGACAGGGAATAGTTGTACTATTGATAATATTACAACAACTGAAAGACCGATTGTTGTAAATGTTGACATTACTGTCATTTCTATATATCAAGATAGTCAAGATCAATATAATTATGAGGTTACATTTAAATGAAAACAAAGACTATTATTTTTTTTATTATTTTACTATTTTCTAAGTTATATGCAGAGAACCAAAAGACGCTTCTTCATTTTGATGGGAGAGAAGGGGAGATAATAAATGCAATATCTGAAGGAGTTATTATAGATTTAGGATTCGATGAAGAAAAAGGAATGTTTGTAACTGTGAATTATGAAGAACTAGGAATGTCAGTAACTTATTGTAATTTGAAATCTTTTTTCGTGAAAAGAAGACAACATATCAAAAAGGGAGAAAAGATTGCAACAATAGGTATGACAGGAAATGTTGTAAACGCTGGTGTAAATTTATCAATTGAGATAGATGATAACATATTTCTTTTTTCTAGATAATTAAACAAACACACCGGCCCATATGAGCCGGTGTGTTCATAAGATTTAATCTTATCAAGATACTAATCAGCACTTAATCCAAACAATTATCCAGATTCTTGCTGATTTCTTCCTTGTTCAGGTGACGGCCGATGATTACCATTTTGATCATGCGGTCGCCGACTTTTTCATCCCAGTCTTTTTTCATTTCTGGTTCTTCGGCAAGAACGCGCTGCTGCTCTGCAGGTGGGCATGAGGCAAGCCAGTTTCCAGAATAGCCGGCTTGAATCTGGCGGCCAGAAGTTTCAAGTACGTAAGCCATATCTTCTTCGTCGCTGAACCATACTACGCCCTTTGAACGGATGATGTTGCGAGGCCAGTTGCTTGCAAAGCGATCCAGTTTTTCGCGGTTGAAAGGTCTTCTGCGGTAGTATACAAATGAACCGATTCCGTATTCGTCTTCACTTTCACCTTCGTGCTTATGCTCGTGATGATGATGGTGTCCGTGATGTTCATGCTCGTGGTCGTGATCATCATCATCGTCGTCATCATCATGGTGGTGATGTTCATGTTCTTCATGGTCGTGATGATGTTCATGCTCGTCGTGATCATCGTCATCAACATCATCTTCTGCATCGTGCTCTTCCAGAGCCTTTACCCAGCCGGCACTTGCATAAACTGTTTCAAAATCAAATCGGTCTGTTCCAATGATTTCTTCTACCGGAACATCACATCTTGTAGTTTCAATAACCTTAACTGTTGGCTGAATCTTATTGATTACTGCGCGAACCATCTTCATCTGTTCGTCTGTTACAAGGTCGCGTTTGTTTACAATCAAAGTTGAACAGAACTCAATCTGCTGAATCAAAAGTGATTCGATATCTTCTTCATCAATATCTTTCTTAAGAAGAGCTTTTCCTTCATCAAATTCATCAACAAGACGACTTGCATCAACAACACCAACAACGTTATCAAGTTTTCCAATTTCAATTTGTTCGATTGCCTGAGCAATTGGCATAGGCTCACAAACACCGCTGGCTTCAATCATGATATAGTCGAACTTTCCGCTTTTCATCAGGTTTTCAATCTGATTTACCATATCGCTTTTAAGAGTACAGCAGATACAACCATTTGTAAGTGGTACAAGGCTGCTGGAATCTTCTATTTTAGCTTCTTTTGAAATAAGACGTTCATCAACGTTTACTTCACCAATATCGTTTACTATTACGGCAACTTTATAGCCTTTCTGATTTGTAAGAACGCGGTTAAGAAGAGTAGTCTTTCCCGCTCCAAGATATCCGCACAAAAGTGTAATTGGGATCTTTTTATTTGACATAATTTAATACCTCACAAAATATATAATTAAATATAATAAAAAATCCATCTAAAGTATAGTTTTTTCTATATATGAATATCAAAAATGTGCTATAATAAAAAAATGAAACGAAAGAGAATCTGTCTTGTTACTATTTCTCCTGAATCTGAATATACCAGCCGCATTATGAAGGGAGTTTTTTCTCAATGCAAAAGATACGGATATGATGTTGTTGTCGTTTCTGCACTGGTTTCTGTTTGTAATTATTATAAGAACTATCTTCAGGGCGAACTGAATATCTATAATATTATTAATTTTGATCTTTTTGATGGTTTTATCATTACACCTATTCCCATGACCGAAGATCAGAATATGTTTCTTTATGATAAACTGATTTCTCTGTTTTCTAATTGTTCTAAGCCTGTTATTTCGCTTGATAGAAAATTTGGTGATTTTCCGGTTATTTATACTGATGATAAAACACCTTTCAATAAAATTACTGAACATCTGATAAAAAAACATGGCTGCCGTGATTTTGACATTTTAAGCGGTCCGGATGATTCTCCTCTTACAAATATGAGGCTTAACGGAATCCTCGAAGTTCTTAATTCATTTGATATTCCAATGGACGAAAACCGGATTTTCCGTGGAGATTACTGGTATCTTGGCGGTGAACGGCTTGCAAACCGCTATATTTCCGGTGAACTAGATCTTCCTGACGCTGTCATTTGTCTTTCTGATCATATGGCACTTGGTCTTATCAATAAACTTGAAAAGAATAATATAAAAGTTCCAGATGATGTTATTGTTACCGGTTTTGGAGCTGTCAGAGAAGCTGCAATCAATACACCGCCTCTTACTTCTTATGTTCCGTACCAGGCAAAGACCGGTGCTGAAGGTGTAAATTATTTACGTACGATAATTGATCCTGCTGCTTCCATTGTCCCCTATGTTGAAAAAGAAGATTTGAATTTTAAAATTGGTGCTTCCTGTGGTTGTGATGAAGATTTTTCATATACACGCGCCTTCTTTCCTGGAGATTCTGCAGGTATAAAATATAATTACAATGACAGTTCTGTGTGGGATAATATAAATATGACAATGCTCCAGGAATCTTATATGGCAGAAATCCTTACTGGCGCAGAAACTCCCGAAGTTTGTCTTGGAAAGATTTACGAAACAAAATATCTTCTTAAACCTTATAAACGTTTTTATATCTGCTTAAACGATGACTGGTTGAATACCGATGCTGATTTTTCTGAAGGGTATAGTAACAGAATGCTGCTTGCAATATCAGCGCATAATGGTTCAAAACTTCATGGCTGGAGTCATCATGTTTTTATTGGAGAGGGAAGGGAACGATATTTTAACAGAAAATCTATGCTTCCTGCTTTAGAAGAAGAACCAAAAGAAACCTTTAAAGAACCTCAGGTTTATTATTTTGCGCCTCTTCATTTTGGAAAGATAAGTCTTGGCTATGTAGTTTTACAAAATGATTTAAGCCTTCCAGGTCATGTTGGTCAGGTTTTCAGAAATTATATCCGCAATATAAATAATGCGCTTGAGATGAGCAGAACAAAGTATCGTTCAATTTATCTTTCTGAGCATGATGCTATGACAGGTCTAAGAAATCGCCGTGGCCTTGAAAATTCAATCGAAGCTAAAATATCAGAAGCTGAAGAAGGGGCTAAGATTTTTGCAATTGTTGCTGATATGGATGGCTTGAAAAAGCGAAATGATAATTACGGTCATTCTGAAGGTGATAATGGAATTTCTCTTGTAGCAAATGCAATCCGCAGTATTACGGACGACAACGAAATATGTGTCCGCGGAGGCGGCGACGAATTTTTTATTCTCGGTGTCGGAGACTATACCGAACAGCGGCTGAGCGAAAAAGTTTCTCGCTTCAGGGGGTATCTGGAAACGGCAAATGAAGCGATGTCGATTCCGGTTGAAGCAAGTATCGGCTATAGCCTTATGCCACTGGATAAAAAAGAAGGCTTCCAGGTAGTGCTGGACAAAGCAGATGCAAAGATGTATGAAGATAAGCGCAGTAAAAAATCTCAAAAGGTAAAAAAATGAAACGTATTATAACCGTACAGGATATTTCCTGTGTTGGTAAGTGCTCCCTAACAGTTGCACTTCCAGTTATCTCGGCAATGGGAGTAGAAGCTTGTGTCCTTCCAACAGCCGTTCTTTCTACACATACAGCATTCAAAGGTTTTACATTCCGCGATCTTACCGGAGATATTTCCTCTATTACAAATCACTGGAAGCAGGAAAAAATTACTTTTGATGCAATTTATACTGGCTACCTTGGCTCTTTTGAACAGATAGAACTTATGCAGACTTTTATAAAAGATTTCGGTGGTGGCGGAACCCGTGTAATTGTAGATCCATGTATGGGAGATAACGGTTCGCTTTATTCCGGATTTACAAAGGATTTTGCTGCTGCAATGGCAAGTCTCTGCTCAAAAGCCGATGTTATTGTTCCTAATCTTACTGAAGCAAGCTTTATGCTTGGTATTCCTTATGTTTCACAAGGTTATACTAAAGAATATATAGAAGATTTATTAAAAAAGCTTTCTGAACTTGGGGCGCGGAAAATTGTTCTTAAAGGTATTTCTTTTGATGATAAAAAACTTGGTATTGCAACTTATGATTCTCAGACAGAAAAAATTACCTGGTATTTTCACGAAAAAATGCCTCAAAATTTTCACGGCACCGGAGATATTTTTGCCAGTGTTCTTACAGGGGCTCTTGTGCGCGGTCTCACAATAGAAAAAGCCTGCCGGCTTGCGGCAGACTTCGTAGTAGAGTCAATAAAAGCCACCCTCAGTCATAAAGATTATAACTGGTATGGAGTTGATTTTGAAAGTGCCTTGTTGTCATTGCGAGGAGCCTGCGACGAAGCAATCTGCTCATACGGTGGTTGAGCCTGTCGAAACCACCGCAGAACACCTTACTTTATTTCGCAGATTTCTGATAACTAGCTCGTATTCCGTCGGCAAACAGTTTGTTCTGATCTTTGCGTTCCGGTACTGAGAACTGAGGTTTGCCATCTGCATCAGAAACACGCCAGATGTGCATAGGATCTGTTGTGTAAGCAGGGCTTCCCGGATTATTAATCCACCAGTCAAGAACAGCTATGAAACACAGTGTGTATTTAAGCAGGTTTGCGTTGTTCGCTGTAGTGTTTGCAGTTTTGTTCTGGGCGCCAAGCAATACATCAAGTCTCTTAGAAACTTCGTTAGGAATATCAAACTTATAATGTTCCCACGGATTTTCGATGAGTGAACAGGTTGCTTTAGTAGCCGCTTTCTGATCACATTCATTAATTACAAGTGTAAGGAATTTTCTTGCAAAGTCTGTACGGTGGAAAAGCGGACGGTATTTGCTTTCATCTGTAGGATGCTCAAGCAGAAGCTGTTCAAACTTAAAGTTAGGCATGTAATGATAAGTAGTCTGCCATAAAAGCGAAGTAATCATTTTCTTACCGATGTGAGACTTATCAAAATCAGGCTGAGAATAAACCGAGTTTACAAGGTCGCAAAGAGGCTCACAATATAACTGCTCGAATGTATCTTCACGATATGCAGACCAGTCATCCATAATTGCCGTAATATTATCAGCGCCCTTTTTCTGTTCAGCTGGTTCTGCAAATCTGATGTTGCGGCAGCCCTGGAAACAGTCTTCGATAATATGCTGAAGTACACAAATTACCTGAATAGGATTTTCTGGTGAAAGAATGTTGAAGCCGTCTTTGTAATGGAAAAGCGGCTGAAAGTAAGGATACAAATCCGGATGTTCATCAAGACGGTCAAAACCAGCCTCCGGGAACATTTGATTCAAAATCTTAAGACCTGTTATTACAGTTGAATCTTTGATTCCTTTTTCTGGAGGAGGAGCTTTAGTCTTCTTTTCTTCTGGAGCAGGCTCTTTTGGTTTTTCCGGCAGAAGCAGGTCGAATTTATGAAGACCAACAAATTTAAGAATTTCTCCAACCTTTGAATTGAAGAAAGTTGGATAGCCTTCATAAGTATCAGAACACATCCTCATAAGAAGAGGGTAGAGCTTTTTGATTACTTCTGTTTCTATGTAAAGCCATTCAGTAATTGCCTGTTTAGCAAATTGAGAAAGCTTGTCTTTTGGAGAATCCGGATATGCTGCTTCATCAGCATAGATCTCTTTTATCAGCTTTGGAATCTTTGTGTTTCCGTAATAATATACAGTAATAAGTGGTTTATAAATTGCACGAACAAGAGGAATCAAATCAGCAACAATAAGAGGCTCTGTAATTCCCTGTAAGTTGATATACTCAACCTTAATAGGCTGCATTGCCCAGCCGGCAACATTTCGTAAGAACTTAAACTTAGATTCTGTTCCGCTCGCAATTTTTGTTTTATAAGTAGAAGGAGCAATCTGAATCAGAGTTTTTATTACGGTGATAAAACCTTCCATGTGCTCTGTGGCTTGTTTTATCGTATATTCATAAAACTCGGGTACAATTTTTTCCATTCCGTTTTTCTGGAAAGAACGGATAAAGTTGAATACTCCGTAATTCGGTTTGATTTTATATTCACTGGACATCATCAATTTGTCCATAAGCCCTGCTGCTTTCTTTGAAATTACAGGTAAATCTTCCTTTCTTCTTCTTGTCGCACTTGATACGCCCATTCCACCAACTCCTGAATTTCCTGCTCCAGCACCGCTTCTGCCCGCTGAACCACCGGCACCTCCGCCTGGCTGTCTTACGATTCTTCCAGCTTTGCCCGAAGCTCCACCGCCCCCAGAGGTTGTGCGTTCATAAAGAACCTCTCCTCCAAGTTTTTTTGCCATGTCTGCAGCATCTCTATCACTGATTTCACCAATATTTTTTCTAGTCTTGTCCAGAGTTCCCGGAGCCCAATCTGCGGTTCCATTAATTTTTTCAGCCATATTTTCCTCCGAATCTACCTAAAGCCTCAGCATACCTTTGTGAAGCATACCAGGAAAGTTTTTAAGAATTATTTTTTCGCCATCCGCTGTAAGAAGTACACCTTCAAAGGTGCCATACATTGTATGGTAATTAGTTCTTAAAGCAATAAGATTTAGCGTTCGAGAATTTACCGAAAGTGGGGTAAAGGTTAAATCTACCATGCTTTCGGTATCCTGTATAATCCAGTTCTTGTCAATTCCAAAAGGATGAGTCATATAAACCGAAGGAAGAGCTGTCTGTTTTCCGTCTACAACCAGAACATTACAGTTGTAGGAATCAGAATCTGCTGCATCCATATTTGAAGTTTTCAGATAAAAAACAATTTTCTTATTTTTGACGTTTCCGATTCCATATACGGTAGAAGACTTTGAATGGAACTTATAATAAGCTCTGTTCAAAATCATCATGCCAAGACCATTACTGTCTTCAGTTTTTTCATCATTTACAGCAACATGTCCGGAAACATTCATTGAAGAAAACCATGTTGCACTGCATCTTGAAGAAGCTGGTGAAGGACATACAAAAAGTGCATCCGTGTGCATATCATCCTGCATAGGTGAATACATATAACCTTCTGCGTTCGGACGTGCACTATCTCCTTTTACCTTAAAAGCAAGCGCATGATGTTTATGCTGTCGTCCCCAGGAAATCTTTATATAGCGTGATTTTCTGTAGCAGGCACAAATACCGCGTGTTGTCAAAACCGGAACAAAGCGGCGACGCGACGGCATGATAGTATGATATACATATTTTTTGCCGCTAGATTTATTCCAGAATATTATTTCACCAAGTCCTATAACCTTAAAATCATAAAACTGTGATAATCCAATATAGTCGTTAAGAGAAAAGACAAAGTCCAGTCGGCTTTTAATTCTGAGGTTAGATATAATAGAAGGAACCGGAACTCCAGCATAAGGTGCTCTCATTCCCCTGATGTCTGTTTTAGGGGAGACTCCATTAAACGAGCCGAAATGCGCCTTGCCGTTTTGTACCAGATGTTCTGGCGGTTCACTAAACTGCCGTGAATACATTCTTCTATTATAAATCAATTTTTCATAAAAAACAATTCAAATAAAAATCATATAAATCTTAAGTTCGGGGGCTCTCGTGAAAAAATGGCAGGCTCCCGCAGGTATAGGATACGAACATGCTCGCTTTCCCTTTTTTGTGTAAGAATCCTGCGGTTTTTGCAGGCAAAAATCCTCGGATTCTTTTTATGGCTAAGCGCCAAAAAGCTCAAGAGGCAGTCCGTATCCTCTACCTGCTCCGCCTGCCATAATTATCGTGGAAGACCCCGAACTTAAAATAATTGTTTGTCATATTATAAAAACCGATTTATAATTTCAGTTAGCAAGTTTTTACTTCACGGAGGTTTGTTATGTCTATTAAGTGTTTTTCGCTCGGTGCTGCAGAAGAAGTTACTGGTTCCAAGCATATTTTTCAAATTGATGACAGAATGTTTATGATAGACTGTGGTTCCTTTCAGGGAAAACGAAAAGAATCTGATGAAAAGAACCGAAATTTTGATATTGACCATGAGAGACTTGAGTCTGTTATTTTGACTCATGGACATCTGGATCACTGTGGACTTTTACCTGTTCTTACAAAGAAGGGCTGGCGCGGAAATATTTATGCTACTCCTGCAACCCGCGATATTGCAAACCTTGTAATGATGGATTCTGCCCGCATTCAGGCTCACGATGCTGAATTCCTTGGTAAGCAGGCACGTAAAAAGGGCGAAAAGTTTACCTGGAAGCCTCTTTACGACGAAAACGACTGTGTTGCGGCTGCAAATCAGATTATATCTCTTTCTTATAACCGCAAAATGTATATTGCTCCTGATGTTCAGCTTGAATTTTTTGATGCCGGTCACATTCTGGGCTCTGCTTTTGCCAATGTGACAATCAATCCAAATCCAAAAGAGCCGGAAAAAGAAACCCGTCTGCTCTTTACTGGTGATATAGGTCGTAAGTGTAAGCCAATCATCCGTAATCCTGCAACAGATATGCCGGCTCCGGATTATATTTATCTTGAATCGACTTATGGTAACAAGCTTCACGACAATCATGATCTTGCAATGAAAGAACTTATAAGAATTGTCCGCGATGCCTGTGCAAAAAAAGGAAAAATCATAATTCCTTCATTCGCAATTGAACGTGCTCAGGAACTTGTTTTCTATTTACATCTTCTTACAGACCAGAAAAAGATTCCTGTTGTTCCTATTTATGTTGATTCACCTATGGCAAGCAATGCAACTTCAGTATTCCGTGTACACCCTGAATGTTACGATGAAAGTGTAAACGAAGCCTTCCTCAAGCATCATAAAAATCCGTTTGGTTTCAATTCTTTGATTTATACAACCAGTGTAGAAGATTCTAAGGCTCTCAATAAAAAAGAAGGTCCTATGATTATCATTTCCGCTGATGGAATGTGTGAAGCAGGCCGTGTTCTCTATCATCTTGCTAACGAAATTTCTAATCCTCGTAATACAATTATGATTGTAGGCTACATGGCAGAAAATACTCTCGGCCGACGCATTTTTGATGGCCAAAAGGAAGTTACTATTCTTGGTGACAAGTATAAGGTAGAAGCAAAGGTTGAAAAGTGTAACGGTTTTTCTGCCCATGCTGATTATTCTGAGATGATTGAATGGCTTGGCGAAATTGACACAAGCCGCCTCAAAAAAATCTTCCTTATTCATGGAGAACTTGACCAGCAGGAAGGCTTTAAGCAGCATCTTGAAGAGGCTGGCTACAAAAATGTCGAAATCGTTGCACCAGAAAAGGAATACGAATTAGACTAACTGGCAAGCAGAACTTAAAATAACTGTCATCCTGAACATAACATAACTGTCATCCTGAACTTGTTTCAGGATCTGTCATAATCGATTTCCAGACAGTTTCGGGATGACACGATATCTCTATTTGCAAATTTCTTCTCAATTCATTATTCTGATTAATACATTTTTTTTCAGAGGTGATTTATTATGAAGAAATT
>CAKUWD010000069.1 GCA_934699065.1 uncultured Treponema sp. | reverse complement strand
AGGCCAGTGGTAAGCAGGAAGCTCCATAACAAAAGGAGCAACTTCACCCATGAAAGGCTTTGTCTTCTTAAGAATGATACCAGAAGTGATGATTGCTGCAATACCGATAAAGTAAGCAGAAGTTGCAACCCATGCAGAACCACCAAAAATAGCACCTGCAACAAGAGCAATAAATGGAACCTTAGCACCACAAGGAATAAAGGTTGTTGTCATGATTGTCATACGGCGGTCGCGTTCATTTTCAATTGTACGACAAGCCATAATACCAGGAATACCACAACCGGTTCCAATCAATACAGGAATAAATGATTTTCCGGAAAGTCCAAAGCGGCGGAAAACACGGTCAAGAATAAAGGCAATACGAGCCATATAACCACAAGCTTCAAGGAAGGCAAGGAAGATAAAGAGAACCAGCATCTGTGGAACAAAGCCAAGAACTGCACCTACACCACCAACAATACCGTCGAGTATCAAACCGGAAAGCCAGTCTGCACAACCAATTGCCTCAAGGCCACTTCCAATAAGAGCTGGAATACCAGGAACCCAGATTCCAAAGTCTGCAGGATCAGGACCTTCTTCACCATATTTTTCAACCATTGCATTAGCTTCTGCAATAGCATCTTCTGTAATTTCGATTGGTTCCGAAACTTCCATTGTTTCATCATCAACTACAACATATGTAACTTCACCAGCTTCTGCTGCTTCAAGAATTGCAGCTGAATCACCAAATTCTTCAGCAGCTTCTTCGTAAGCACCGGTACCAATTCCAAAGAGATGATATCCATCACCAAAGAGTCCATCGTTTGCCCAGTCTGTAGCAGCGGCACCAACAGTTACCATAGAAACATAGTAAACAAGCCACATAACAAGAGCAAAAATTGGAAGGGCAAGCCAGCGGTTTGTTACAACGCGGTCAATCTTATCAGATGTGCTGAGTTTTGAGCGGTTCTTTTTTGTAACACACTTCTGGATGATTGATTCAATATACTTATAGCGTTCTGCTGTAATGATTGATTCAGAATCATCATCGAGTTCTGCTTCACAAGCCTTAATATCAGATTCTATATGATTGAGTTTGTCTGAACTAACACCAAGGGCTTTGATTACCTTTTCATCGCGTTCAAAAAGTTTAACTGAATACCAGCGGTGCTGCTCTTCAGGAAGGTCATGTACAATCGCTTCTTCGATATGAGCAAGTGCATGCTCTACACAGCCTTCAAAGCGATGTTTATACATCATAGGCTTTTTATCTTTAGCCTTATTTACAGCAATTTCTGCAGCTTCAATACAGCCAGTTCCCTTAAGGGCAGAAATCTCTACAACCGGACATCCCAGTTCTGCCTGCATTGCATCAATATGAATCTTATCGCCATTTTTCTTGACAACATCCATCATATTAACAGCAACTACCATAGGGATTCCAAGTTCTGCAAGTTGGGTTGTAAGATAAAGGTTTCTTTCCAGATTAGTTCCATCAACAATATTCAAAATTGCATCCGGACGTTCTTTTACAAGATAATCACGAGATACAACTTCTTCCAATGTATATGGAGAAAGGGAATATATACCCGGCAAGTCCATTATTACTACTTCACCGTTGTGTCCCTTAAGTTTACCTTCTTTCTTTTCTACAGTTACTCCAGGCCAGTTTCCCACAAACTGGTTTGAACCTGTAAGTGCATTAAAAAGTGTTGTTTTACCGGCATTAGGGTTTCCGGCAAGTGCTATTTTTATCATATATTTTACTCCTTCTGTCACCCTGAACTTATTTCAGGGGCTTACAACATGAGATTCCGAAACAAGTTCGGAATGACGGTTGTTTAACTTACTTCCACCATTTCTGCATCAGCCTTGCGAACAGAAAGTTCGTAACCGCGGACTGTAACTTCCACAGGATCTCCAAGAGGTGCAACCTTACGAACGTAGATTTCTACGCCTTTAGTAATTCCCATGTCCATAATGCGTCGCTTAACCGCACCTTCGCCATTCAGTTTTACAACTTTAACTGTCTGGCCTGTTTTTGTTTCACGTAATGTCATGAATTTTTCTCCTATTTATACTGTCATCCTGAACTTGTTTCAGGTTTTATCCATTTCCGAGCAGCCAAGCCATGAAAGTTCAGCATGACTATATTTACCTAAACAATAATTTTCTGAGCCATTTCTTTGCTGATGGCTACGCGACTCTCTTTTACCTGAACGATTACATTTCCACCAATTTTAGAAACCAATGAAACCTGGGCTCCTGCTACAAAACCAAGATTTTCCAGAAAACGGCGAACTTCTTCTTTTCCCATAATCTTTTTTATTAAAAAGGATTCTCCGTCTGATACCATACTTAAAGGCATTATTTCTGCTCCTTAAACAGTTAGTCACTTCTAACACTTAAAGCAAAATAAACGTTAGCATCTGCTAACTATTATTCACATTATAGTTAGCAAGTACTAACCTGTCAATATTTCTCAACTGTTCTGCAAAATTTTAACCCATTTTGCAATTTAAAAGAAATTATAATAATAAACTGAATTCACTTGCACAATCATTCAAGTGATGTTATTATTTGAACAGTTATTCAAATGACATTTCTCATAAAAAAAAAGCAATTCTAAAGCAAGTTAGAATTGCTGACCTTTTACAGTTTGGAGAATATGATAGATGAAAAAAAAGGATGAACTTTGTGAATGTGAATTCATTCATGAAGATATTGTGAAAAGAGTCAAATCAACATTTCCAAAAGATGAAACGATTTTTGACCTTGCCGATTTTTATAAAATATTTGGAGACACTACACGTGTAAAGATTTTATACGCTTTGGACAAAAATGAACTTTGTGTATGTGATATTTCAGCCCTGCTGAGTATGTCAATTTCGGCAGTTTCACATCAACTTAAGATTTTGCGTGATTCAAATCTTGTAAAAACACGTCGCGAAGGTAAGGTTGTTTACTACAGTCTTGCAGACCATCACGTCCAGGAAATAATTGAATGTGGAATGGAACATATTTCGGAATTGAAATGATTCTGTCACCCCGAACCTAGGGAGCGACGGCTGAAAGCCGGCAAAATGCTCCGGCGGAGCATTTTGAGCGAGTCTCCGAGCAGCTATGCTGCGAAGGGGAAGGGGACCAGAGTAAAGAGAAGCTGAATCAAATTCAGCATGACGATATTGGAGGTAATTTTATGAATAAAGATATAGATGAACACAAACATGAACACGACGAGTGTCATAAAGGTCATCATGATCATGAACATCATAATCATGACGAACATAAACACGCTGATTGTCACTGCCATGATCACGGTCATGAAGACCATCATGATGCTGAACACTGTGAATGCCATGATCATAACCACGAACACAGCCATCATCACCACCATGAACATAGCCACGAGCATTCTCACGGTGGCTGTTCCTGCGGACATGAACATGGCCATCATCATCACCACGAGCACAGCCACGGTGGCTGCGGTTGCGGTCACGAGCACGGACATCATCACGACCATGAACACGGCGAAGAAGAACACGAGCTTACAGTTAAGCAACTGATTTTTGCGGCTGTTCTTTTTGTACTTGGCCTTGTTATTGAACATCTTCCACTGGAAGCCTGGCTCCCGAATATCGCAAAAATCGATCTGATTCACGAAGCGATTTGCCTTGTTCTTTATTTTATCGCCTTTATGATAACCGGAAAGGATATTGTAATTGGAGCTGTTTCTAATCTGATACATGGCGAACTGATGGATGAATCTTTCCTGATGTCTGTAGCTTCAATCGGTGCAATTCTTCTTGGTGAATATGAAGAAGCCGTTGCCATTATGATTCTCTATCAGGTTGGTGAAAAGTTTGAAGATTATGCTGTAGATAAATCTCGTGATTCTATTGAAGAAATTGCGAAACTTCGTCCGGATCACGCTACCGTAAAAATTGGTACAGAAACCCGCGAAATGGATCCGGAAGAAGTTGAAACTGATTCTGTCATTATCGTAAAACCGGGCGACCGAATTCCAATTGACGGCATAGTTGTAGACGGCGACAGTTTTGTGGACACCTCTGCCCTCACCGGCGAAAGTATTCCTCGACACGTTAGTGTTGGCAGTGAAGTTCTTTCAGGTTCTATCAACAAGCAGGGAGTTCTGGAAATCAGAACAACCCGCCATGCCGGAGACTCCGCCCTCTCCCGCATCCTTGAACTGGTAGAAAATGCAACAGAAAACAAAACAAAATCAGAGCAGTTTGTTACCCGTTTTGCCAGAGTTTACACACCAATCGTTGTTTATTCAGCCCTTGCCCTTGCAATCATTCCAAGCCTGATTATAGGATTTAAGACTGGCAACTGGAACTGGCAGTCAACATGGAGTACATGGGTTTACCGTGCTCTTATGTTCCTTGTAGTAAGCTGTCCTTGTGCACTTGTAATTTCCATTCCTCTTTCTTTCTGTGGTGGTATTACTGCAGCTGCACGCCAAGGAATCCTCATAAAAGGAAGCGTTTATCTCGAAGCTCTTGGCCGCACAAAAACTGCCGTTTTTGATAAAACAGGAACCCTCACAAAAGGTAACTTTGTTGTTACTCATATTCACGCAACAGATCCTGCAATCACAGAAACAGAACTGCTGGCACTTGCAACTCACACAGAAATGTTCTCTACTCACCCTATTTCTGCTTCGCTCAAAGCTGCCCACCACGACAAGTGCTGCGACAATGTAAAGCTTGAAAATGTAGAAGAAATTGCCGGCAAGGGAATTAAGGCTCTTGTTAATGGAAAGCAAGTTCTTGCCGGAAATACAAAACTCATGGATCAATTTGGAATTGTCTACAATGAGTGTTCAGAGCATCAGGATGGAACCGTTATTCACGTTGCAAGTGAAGGAAAATACAGCGGTCACATAGTAATCAGTGATGAAATAAAAGATGACTCGGCTCAGACAGTTGAAGGCCTCCACAAAATCGGAGTTGAAAATGTTGTAATGCTCACAGGAGACAATGAACGCGCCGCTCACACAGTTGCTGCAAAACTGGGACTAAAAAAAGCCTACAGCCAGCTGCTTAGTGCAGACAAGCTTGCAAAGGTTGAAGAACTGCTTGCAGACCTGCAGAAGCCTGGAAAAGACGGTAAGACTGGCAAAAAGCGCGGCACACTCATCTTTGCCGGTGACGGCATAAATGATGCTCCGGTTCTTGCCCGCGCCGACGCCGGAATTGCCATGGGAAATATGGGAAGCGACGCCGCAATCGAAGCTGCTGACATCATCATCATGGAAGATAAGCCAAGTAAGATTGTGGATGGTATTAAAACCAGCCGCCGCACCCTGCGAATCGTTTACGAAAACCTCTACGGTGCTTTGGGAATTAAGGGAACAATTCTCCTGCTCAGCGCGCTCGGTATTTCGAACATGTGGATTGCGGTTTTTGGCGATGTAGGAGTAACAATTCTTGCTGTACTCAATAGTCTAAGATTATTAAGGAAAGCAAAATAACAATATAACAATTTCTTTACCGTTTCAAACTCTAAAAAAATTTGTAATGCATACAAAGTGTGATATAATTATAAATATTATATATATTTATTTATGAGTGATAATAACGGTAAAGAAAAATACAAGATTCTCATAGTTGAAAGCAACACCGAAAGTGAAACTCAGCTTTTAAATATTATTTCGCGCAAATACGATGTAGTAAAAGCCTCTTCTGGAGAAGAGGCAATAAAATTAATTGCAGACAAACAGCAAAATATCGCATCAGCAATTATATATATTCAAGAAGCAGCAGACATCGTAAGAAGACTCAGAGCCTCAATTTTAACCGAAAAGTTCCCTATTTTAATCAGTACAGATATTGATAACTCAAAGCTGGAAGATGACCTTTTAGACCTGAATGCAATGGACTTTTTGAAGAAACCATTTTCAGACAGGCGAGTTCTCAATCGACTAAAAACTGCTGTAAAGCTTTTTGAAGCAAACCACATTATCGATGAACTTGAACGCGATGAACTTACAGGCCTTCTTACCCGTAAAGCATTTTTAAGAAAAACAGAACAGTTCATTAACAATAATCGCGAAAAAAACTTCTGTATCATAGCTTTTGATTTTGACAATTTTAAATCATCAAACAGCCTTTACGGCGTAGAAAAATGCAATGAATTTCTTTCTTATTCAGCCAGAGAAATGATGAAAGCTATGCCTGAAGGATTTTCTGGCCGTTATGGTGGCGACCAGTACATTCTTTTCTTTGAATATTCAGAAAAAGTTGATGTAGATCGCCTGACACGAATAACAAAAACTATTCTAAGTTCAGCACCAATCCCTCATCAAATTGTAAAAATAGGAGTTTATGCCCCTATAGATTGCGATCTGCCACTTGTAATTTGTTGTGACCGGGCCTTTCTTTCAATCAGCAGTATAAAAGGAAAGTACGGAAAAGATATCGCATTTTTTGAAGATAATCTTCAGACACAACTTTTAAATGAACAGCGTATTATCGAAACCATGGAACGTGGTCTGGAAGAAGCTCAATTCCAGATTTTCTATCAACCAAAACACGAAACAATTACCGGGCACATTGCTGGAGCAGAAGCTCTTGTTCGATGGAATCATCCTGAATACGGTTTTATGTCCCCAAATCAGTTTATTCCTCTTTTTGAACGCAACGGCTTCATAACCAAACTGGATATTTTTGTTCTTGAGCAGGTTTGTAAAGACATCAAACGATGGGAACAGGAAGGACTTCCCCTTGTACCAATATCTGTAAATGTTTCACGCAGAGACTTTCTTGAAGAAGGTTGTATAGATAAACAATATGATATCATTGATTCTTATAAAGTCGACCACAGTCTTCTCCATATGGAAGTAACTGAATCTCTTTACTCTGAAAACACAGAACTGATTATTAAACAGGTAAAAAGGACTCAGGAAAAAGGTTTTCTGATTGAAATGGATGATTTTGGAGCCGGTTATTCATCTCTGGGCCTGCTTTCTTCCTTCCCCTTGAATGTCATTAAACTTGATATCAGTTTTGTGCGAAACATCAAGATGAATGAAATTGTAATTGAAAACATCATCAAGATGGCGCACAGGATGGGACTTCTTACAATTGCAGAAGGAGCAGAATCAATAGAACAGTTTAAGATTCTCAGAACACTTGGATGTGATTATATTCAGGGCTTCTATTTTTCAAAGCCTCTTCCAATCCGTGAATTTGAAGCCTACTTAAAGAAATCATCTGTAGTATCATGTGGAAGCATTTCCCTTAAGAAAACATTTAATGAACACACTCCTTTAAGCGAAGATATGCTGATGGCTGCAAATGAAGTCGCAGAAGGTATTCCCGGAGGTTTCTTCTCCTATCATGCAGATGGTGATCTTGAACTTATTTCTTTTAATAAAGAACTTATACAAATGTATGATTGTGAATCTGCAGAAGAATTCCGTGAATATGTAGGAAATTCTTTCCGAGGTATAGTTCATCCGGATGATTTTGATCGTGTCCAGAATAGTATAGAGAACCAGATTACAGTTGATAACAATCTTGATTACGTTGAATACCGTATAAAATCTAAAATTGGAACATTAAAATATGTCAGAGATTATGGTCGTTTTGTAAAAACTAAAAACTATGGCGATATCTTCTATGTTTTCTTAAATGATATCACCATGGAAGAACGAGCTCGAGCAGAAGCAGAAGGCGAGCTTGTTCGAAAAATAGAACTTCAGCGTACCGCAGATCTGGCCTCTAACGCAAGCCGAGCCAAGAATATCTTTATGTATAACGTCTCACAAAATATCCTCGGCACAATACAATCACTAATCGGTTTCACAAACGACATCAAAGATAACCTTACAGACAACAACGCAGTTACAAGCAATCTTTCTAAAATAGAAACTTCCGAAGAACTACTTTTAAGCCTCGTAAACGACGTATGTGAACTTGTTCAAATGGAAAACGGAGACATTAAACTTGTTGAAGCTCCAACAGATTTAACAGACGCCGTGGACAAAATATATGCCCTTATAAAAGATGAAGCAAAAGAACGTGGCATCGAAATTGAATACTGGTCTGAAATAATCAATCCTTATATCTATCAGGATGTAATTCATACTACTGACGTAGTTATGAACATTCTTACGAATGCCCTTAAGTATACACCTCGTGGCGGAAAAATTCGTTTTGGAATAAAACAAACTCCTGGAAACCAGGAAAATGAATGCAATGTAATTTTTTTCTGCGAAGATACAGGAATTGGCGTTTCTCAGGAATTTTTGCCATACATCTGCAAAACATTTGCACGCGAAGACAATCTGATTAACACAACAGTTCCAAGTGCCGGCCTGGGATTAAGCATTGCAAAATCCCTTCTTAATCTTATGAACGGTAACCTGGAAATTAAGAGCGAATACGGAAAAGGAACAACTGTAATCACATCTCAGCCACACCGCTATGCAAAAAAAGAAGATGTAGAAAAATCAACTACACTAGCTGACAACGTCAGAACGAATACTCAAAACTAAAAACTAAAGCCCTTTAGCCCAGGCATAAGTACTTAAATACGGATCCGGACGAACAGGTGCAGAGGTTGAATACAATTCATTTATCTGACCTTTTTCATTAATCTTACCAATACGTATAATCTTATAAAGATGTTGGTTAGTTCCTTCGATAGTAACAATTCCTTCTGGAGCGATATAACTTAAGTTTTTTGCTGCAATTCTTACCGGCTCCACATCAAAGGTTCCGGCACGATTACAGGCAGCAGCCCACATATTAACAGCAATATATGCAGCTTCTACAGGATCTCCAACAGCTTTATTTCCGCCAAACTCTTTTTTATAAGCCGATACAAATCGAAGATTCTTTGCCGTTTCTGTTGATTCAAAATAATTCCAGGCCAGATAATGTCCATTAAGTTTTTCAACACCAATATTTTTGATTTCAGCTTCCGAAATTGAAAAACTCATAACCGGAACCTCTTGAGAAGAAGGTCCTGTATATTTCAATTGAGAAAAGAAGGACTGGTTTGAACTACCATTTAAAGTATTGATAATTACATCGGGCTTAATTTCCGAAATCTCTTTAACAATCTTTACAAAATCTGACTCGTGCATTGGAACATAAACTTCTCCAACACAGGTACATCCCAATTTTTTAAGTTGTGCCTTAATAATCGCATTTGCTGTTCGTGGATAAATATAGTCACTTCCAATCAGATAAAATCTTTTACCAAAATGTTCAGCACAATATTCTACCGCAGGAACAACCTGCTGATTCGGAGCCGCGCCCATGTACATAATGTTAGGGCTCGCCTCAAAACCCTCATACTGAAGCGGATACCACAAAAGATTGTAATACTGTTCTACAATTGGTTTTACGGCCTTTCTTGAATCAGAAGTCCAGCAACCAAAAATTGTAGCAACTCCATCCTGTGTAATCAGTTTTAATGCTTTTTCTGCGAACATACGAGGATTACTTTTTCCATCCTCTTCTATAGGCTTTATCTGACAACCAAGAATTCCACCTGATTCATTTATTTCTTTTATTGCAAGAAGTTCAGCATCTCTAACCGCAATCTCACTTATAGACATAGTACCAGTAAGAGAATGAAGTAAACCTACCTTAACAACCTTACTTTTCTGTTCTTTACATGAAGTAAAGAATGAGAGCAGTATCGTAAGAGATAATAAAATTGAAGCTTTCGCCCTGCAGTATTTCTTTTTCATAGTAAACCCCGATTCCTTACTCAAAAAAATCATGCTTCACATCATAGGTTTTCATAAGGCCTTTTCCTTTTACTTCACATTCTATTGCCTTACTAAACTTAATATCTTTCTGGCCAGCAAGCTCTTTTTTCATTGCTTCGGTAATTCTGATTCCACCAGGTGTGCAGGCTGTTTCCATACGACTTGCAACGTTTACGGTATTACCCCATACGTCATAAATAAATTTTGTAGTTCCAATTACACCAGCTGTTACAGGACCACAATTTAATCCTACGCGAATCTGAAATTTTACCTCTGCTGTAGCATTGTATCGGGCCAGATCTTCATACATTCCTTTTGCAAAATCAACAAGAATGCGCGCATGATTTTCTTTCTTTTCCGGAATACCACAAGCCGCCATGTAAGAATCTCCAATTGTTTTGATTTTTTCTACTCCCATTTCCTTGGCACGTTCATCAAAACGACTGAAAAGATTATTCAAGGCAGTTACAATCTGCTGCGCCTTAAGACCACTCGAAACATTTGTAAAGCCGACAATATCAGAAAAAAGAATAGAAGCATTTTCAAAATCTTCACCAAAAGATTTATGACCAGTTGCTTCCTTTAATTTATCTGCAACCTTATCTGGCAGAATAGAACGTAAAAGCTTATCTGATTTATCCTTTTCTATTGCAAGAGCTGCAGTGCGGGCCTGAACAAGAGCCTCGAGCCGCAGGTTTTCTTTTTTGATTCTTCGCTCTCTAATATAAAAGTATACACCTACAGTACCAATAACTACTGATATAAAAATAACCCAGAAAACCGGCCTCTGATAAAAATACGGTTTTTGATAAAAGAACATCATTTCATCATTATCAGACTGGATACCGTTTCCATTTATAGCATAAACCACAAAGGAATGTCTTCCAGGAGTCATATTTGTATACGAAACAACTCTTTCATGACCAGGCAAAGAATATTCTGTTTCAAAGTTAGTAAGCATATGAGAGAACAAAAGTCTTTCGGGTGCATCAAAACAGATTCCTGTGTATTTTATATCAACACGTTTTGTTCCAGGCTTTAGAACAATCATATTCCTCAAATCTTTATATACAACATTATCAACAGAAATTGATTCAATCTGAACAAGAGGAGTTATTGAGCTTTCGTTTATTTTATTCGGATCATAAACCGCAATGCCATCTACAAGCGGGAACCATAATCTTTCATGACTGTCTATAATTCCCCGGGCAGTTGAAGAAGCTCCTGCTGAATCAAGACCATCATTTTTATTGTAATATTTCGTATTTACAAGCTCTCTTTTCTCATCAAAAAGTTCATAAATTTCATTCAGTGCAATTGAAGCAACTCCATGATTATTTGTAATCCAGAGATTATTTTCCTTATCAAGAAGAATCTGGAAAACCGAATTCGTACCGATTCCTTTTTCAGCATTTATAGAATCACAGGAGAATCTTGTAATTTTAGAAGCATCAAAGCTTTTGATTCTTGTGATTCCACTTCCAGTACAAATCCAGAAATCACCATTTTTATCTTGTGAAATTTTAAAGATTACATTTCCGGCAATTCCATCTGCAGAAGTAATATGTCGGAATATCTTTTCATTTTTCATAAGGAAGATACCACCGCCATCTGTACCAAGCCAGACAGTTCCAAAAGTATCTTTATAAACCGTCATTATATATTCAGTATCAAGTTCACCAGTATTCTGTTTAAATGATTTTATTGAACCATCCTTATGTATAATACTAAGTCCGGTTGTTGTACCGACATAATATTCATCAGGAGAAGACTGAATTGCAACACGAACTTTATTTCCGGCAAGTCCATCGTCTGTTGTCCAGTTTTTTATTGTTTTACCATCATAAACAATCATTGCAGGCTTTGTATAACAGCATACAATAACCTTTCCATCGGCTGTAGTCTCTACATGTCTTATTCTGAGACCCTTAGTATATTCTGTCAGGGAATTTGTTACACTCTGATCATTAACAAAACAAAGAAGACCTTTATCTGTCGCCGTCCATACCCGACCAGCTTTATCTTCTGCAAAGCCATTAACGGTTATTCCAAGTCGGAACATTTTGAATTTGCCCAGAGTCATTTTTCCAATTCCGTTACGATCTGTAGCAAACCAGATGTTACCTTCACGATCCTGAATTATACGATTGATATTAGAATCTTTAAGTTCTGCAGAACCATTATATTCCTGAAAGCGACCATCCGCATAAACAACCAGACCATGTTCTGTTCCAAACCAGATAGCACCACTCTTATCCTGAAGAATAGAAGTAGTTGGAATGTGATCAAGCTTTGTTCCTGTTTTTAACAGCTTTACGCCTTCTGGTGTAATTGTAGCAATTCCCTTATCGCCAAGCCCAATCCAGAAATTTTCTTCCTTATCCTGCATTATTGCAGTAGCAAAAAAGGTAGAGAACCTTTCAAATTCATCTATTGAATTGAATAAATTATCTTTACAAAGAAAGAGCCCGTTTTCATTAGAGGTTGTAAGCCATATGTTTCCATCAAAATCACAGAAAATGTTTGAAGCAATTACACCGTTTGCCGTTGTACCAGCTCCAAACTGTGGAGTTATAAGCTTTCCATCAGGAGTAAGATAAACTACACCACTTGCCGTTCCAATCCAGATATTTCCATATTTGTCTTCACAAAGTGTTCGAACTGAATTATTTGGAAGACCATTTTCTGTAGTATAAAGACGTTTATCATCTGCAGAAACCTTTTGCAATCCTTCGTCATTAGAACCAAGCCAGATAGTTCCACTTGAATCCTGAAGAATGGTTCTTACTGAAACAAAACCATATTCCTTATTAGTACTGCGGTTTATTGTGGTAAATTCAACACCATCGAATTTTACAAGACCTTCATAGGTTCCAACATCAATATAGCCGTCTTTTGTTTGAAAAATATCGTTTGCAGTAGTGCCGGAAAGTCCTCCAAACACACTCCAGGACTGATAAACATAATTATCAAAAAAACTATTTTGAGCAAAACAGAAAAAAGAAGAGAAAAATAAAGCTAAAGTGAGACCAATCTTTCTCATAGTATAATAATTATCAATCATAAATGAAAGAAAATCAAATTTTTTGAAAAGTTTATCGTTTTACACTCCGAAAAAGTGTATATTTCTATAAAAAAAATTTGACATAAAACTATTCTTTTGCTATATTATAGTTAGCTTGTAAATAAGCTGATAAACTCTCTCCGATGTCCAGCAACGCTGGACGGCAA
>CAKUWD010000068.1 GCA_934699065.1 uncultured Treponema sp. | reverse complement strand
ATGTGCAAAATAACCGTTACGACAAACATGTTTGAGTAACACAGGTACAAGACAGCAAAACCAGTCATGTGCATGCATAATATCTGGATACCAGCCAAGCATACGGCAAACCTGAAAAGCACCATGGCAAAGCACTGCAGAGCGATATGGATTATCATGAAAATCAGGTTCTGCTTTTGTACCATAAATTCCATCACGCCCAAAGCAGGCTTCGTGATCAATAAAATATACCGGTACGTCGCTTCCAGGAAGAGGCGCTTCATAAACTTTTACCCAGGTCTCAATGGTACCTGCTGCAACAGCAAGTGGAGCCTCAATTGCTTTCAGTTTATTCCTATCAATTTTATAATAACGTGGCATAACAATGCGAACATCATGTCCCTGCTTTCTTAAATTAATTGCAAGGGCTGAGACTGCATCTGCAAGTCCACCAGTTTTTGCAAAAGGAACTGTTTCTGAAGTTACCATTAAGATTTTCATAGTTTTATCTCCTCAGCGGTAGTTTCGACAAGCTCAACCACCGTATTTATCATTACTCATCGTGCACGGCCTTGTAAAAGGCTTCTTTACTGTTAATTATTGACTGCTCCGAACAGCAGTAAGCAATTCGAAACCATCCTTTACCTGCAAAACCACTTCCAGGGGCACAGAGGATATTGTATTTTTTAAGATGATTTGTAAAAGCCATATCATCATCATTCCATTTATCAGGACACTTTACCCAAAGATAAAATGCGCCTTCTGGTTTTGCATATTTCAAACCTGCATAATCCATAACTTCGCAGATTTCCTTCATACGCTTTTCGTAAGTAGAAAAATCACATTCTGCATCCCAGCTTTTTGCAATAACCTTCTGGAAAAAGGCCGGACAGTTTACAAAACCAAGAACTCGTGTACAGAAAATTGCTGCGGCAATAAAATCAGACTTTTCCGGACATGCAGGATTAATACAAACATAACCTACACGTTCCCCAGGAACACTCAAATTCTTTGCAAATGAAGTTGCAATTACTGAGTATTCATATTTATCAAAAACTGTTGCTACTTTTTTTCCATATGTAATGTCACGATATGGTTCGTCACAAATCAGATAAGGGAAACGACCTGTTTTTTTACCAAATTCTTTGAGTACATTTGCGAGTTCAACAATATCAGAATCATCATAAATACGACCTGAAGGATTATTTGGCGAATTTATCAGAACAGCTGCTGTTTTAGAACCAAGGGCAGCTTTTATTGCTTCAACATCAAGTGAAAAATCAGCTTTAGTTTTTACTGGAACAACTTCACCATCATGATTATGAACATAATTATTGTATTCAGCAAAATATGGACAAGGAATTACAATTTCTTCACCGGCATTCAAAAGTGATTTTAAAATAACATTAAGTGCACCACCAGCACCTACTTCCATAACAACACAGTCTGCTGTTACTGGTACACCCTGCTCACGGCTTGTTTTTTCAGCCATTGCAGCACGAGTTTCAGGATATCCGGCATTAGGCATATATCCATGACGTAAATGACTTGTATCAGCAGCAACTTCTTTTACAGCATCAACAACTTTCTGAGGTGGATCCAGGTCTGGATTACCAATACTAAAATCATATACTTTATCGGCACCATATTTCTGTTTAAGGATGGCACCTTCTTCAAACATCTTGCGGATTACACCGTTCGAAGGGCTCTCAACTATATCTTTAACTTTCTTTGAAATCATAAGTTTATTATATCACAGTTTTGTTACTCTTGCAAAATGTGTTTGTTATTCTAATGATAATGTTATTCTAATGATAATTGAAAAAGACAGATATTTTTAATATAATAGGAGAAATTATGAATAAGAAATTCTTTTTTTTCATCTCGATTTTTGTTTTTTCTCTTTTTTCAGCCTGGTCACTTCCTTTTAATGAAAAACTAACAGACGAAGAAAAAACTATTATTGCCTCAGGTCAGGTATATATAAAAAATATTAATTTTCATAAGAATATGTCACTTAATCGTGGAAATACAATTCTGGGTGATAAACTTATTGATGAAATTCATGACTTAAATCCAAAATATCTTGCTGAAGTTATTCAGATTAAGCCTTATATTGGAAACGAAGATTTACCTCAAAGGCTTGAAGAAATTTTAAATAATGTTCCAGATTACGCAGGTATTCCGTATTTTTCAGAGCGCGCTCAACAGTGGTATAATTTGTATGATTCTGCCGTAATAACTTCAACAGAAAAATCTGATGATTTTTCGATAATAAATGCAGATTTACAAATGGAGCCCTTTGGTATTGTAAAAGAGCATATTGAAATTTCTAAAACTTCAGATTCTATTCTATACTCTGCCATAAACACTAATAAACTTCGCTATTTTGACAAATTTGATTGTGTTGGTCCTAATAAAATGAAAATCTGTATTCTTTTATTTAGAGATGGAGATAACTGGATTCTATATGGTATTGGTGGAGTAAATGCACCAAGAATTCCATTCTTTATTGAACGAATTCAAACATCTTTTATCAACAGAATTAATACTTTCTGTTCATTTATCTTTAAGAAATTCTAGTCCATAATCAGGAGGATTTATATGATTTGGTTAATCGGTTGCAAAGGTATGCTTGGAACTGAAGTTGGAAAGCAGCTCGATGAAAAAAAATTACCTTGGGTAGGAACTGATAAAGAAATTGACATTACAAACCCACAGGCACTTGAAGATTTTGTAAATAAAATTGAAACAGAATCTTATTTTCCTTCTGATTTACCACGCTCAGACCGTAAAATTAAATGGATTATCAACTGTTCTGCTTACACTAATGTAGATAAAGCAGAAGAAGATGTTGAACTGGCTGAGAAACTGAATGCTGCCGGACCTTTAAATATTGCAAGAACTGCCAGAGCCATTGGTGCTAAACTTATTCATATTTCAACTGATTATGTATTTAACGGTACTGCAAATTCTCCATATACAGAAGAAATGCAGAAAGAGCCATTAGGTGTTTATGGAAAAACAAAAGCTGCTGGCGAAGATGCAATCATGAAAGAAATGAATACTTTCTATATTATCCGTACTGCCTGGCTTTATGGATATGACGGAAGAAACTTTGTTTACACAATGACAAAGGTTATGAACTCTCATGACACAGTAAAAGTTGTAAATGATCAGTTCGGAACTCCAACTTATGCACCTGATCTTGCAAATGCAATTCTTACGTTAATTTCAAAAAATGATAAGGCAAAAACTTTCTTTGGCAAGAACAGCGCTCCTTCTTATGGTATCTATCATTTTACAGATGAAGGTACTACTAACTGGTTTGAATTTGCACAGGAGATTTATAAGCTTGGCCGTAAATACGGAAGGATTACACAGGATTGTAATGTTACTCCTTGTACTACAGAAGAATATGGTGCAAAGGTACAGCGTCCAGCCTACTCTGTATTGAGTAAAGCAAAAATCACTAAGGCTCTTAAAATTAAAATTCCAGAATGGCAGCAGAGTCTTGAAAAATATATGAAAAACAGCCGTTTTAATCCGCTTTAATTAAATATTTTACTTACAGGAAATAAAAAATGAAAAAGTTTATTGGTTTATTTACAGTATTATTGTTTTCTATTACTTTTTTGTTTTCACAGGAAGCATTAAAAAGTCTTGAAGAAGATTACTATGATTTTATTTCATTAAGAGGAATTACTCAAAAACCTACATTAGGTTATAGAACTCTTAGTGATAATATCTGGAATTATAATGAAATTTCCGACTTTCTTGAAAATGAAGATGGAAGTTTTAGTAAAGTTTTAATTCCAGGAAATGAAAGTGACATAAATATCTGGAAAAACAATAATCTTGGTACAAGATATACTTTATGGAAACCAGCGAATGAATCAAATAATTTTTTTGCACGTGGTGTAAAGCAGGGACTTTTTGTAAGAATTTACGGACCAGAATGGTACGGAAGTTATAACTCTCAAGTTCCATACGGACAAAATGATGGTGCCTTATGGCAGGGCAAAGGTTTTAACACAAGCTTTACTACTGGTATAAGATTTGAAGGCTATGGTTTTGAGCTTACATTTAAGCCTCAACTTTCATGGAGTCAGAACACAGAATATACTTTTCTTACAGGTGTGCTAAATCCGTATAATTACTGGAATTCTGGTGTAGATTTAGTCCAGAGATACGGAGATAAATCCTTTTTTAATTTCGATGCCGGTGATTCCGAGGTTCGCTATACTTGGCATAAATTTACATTTGGATTTGGAACACAATCTCCATGGCTTGGCACTGCATATCTGAATCCTATGCTTGGAAGTAATAATGCGGCAGGTTATTTAAAATTTGACATTGGTCTTAGAAAGACTGAAATCATAATTCCATTCTTTAATTCTAAGCAAATCAACTTAGGTTATATTGAAGGCCGCATCTGGACCGGACAGCTTAAAGAATCTTCATATTTCGATAATAATCCTGATAATGACAAACGTATGGTTAACGGATTGTCTGCAAGTTATTCGCCATCTTTCATTCCTGGATTTACAATCGGACTTAATCGAATTTTTATGACTTATTGGCGTAAAGATAATTTAAAATATATTTTACGTCTTTTTACTCTCAGCAGATCAAATGCACTTTCTTCCAGCGGAAATGATGAAGATCAGAAATTTTCTTTTTTTGCTGAATGGAACTTTCCAAAAGTTGGATTTACAGTTTACGGTGAGTTCGGACGAGATGATTTTTCTTTCAATGAAAAAACCTACCCTTTCCATACAGCAATTTATACAGTTGGAGCTAAACAGTACATTCCGCTTCCTTTTAATTTAAAAAGTGAACTTATTTTTGAATGGAATAACTTTGAAATGTCTCAGGACTTCCAGTTACAATGGGGATATCTAGGTTATTATGCTCATGGATTTGTTAATCAGGGATATACAAACAACGGTCAGATTATTGGAGCTGGAACAGGTACTTTTGGTAACAGTCAGTTAATCCAGTATACAATCTATTATCCAAAAGGCTATACCCTCTTGAAATTCCATAGACATAGTCCTAATAACAATTCAATATTATCAAAAGCTGTATATACAATTGCAGATGTAAATTCTGATTTTTACAGCCAATGGTATCAGAATTTTGAAACATATTTTACCTTTGGAATTGAAACTGGCTTTTTCTTTACTAAAGATTTCTTTGGAAAACTTGGACTTAATTACAGCAAAATTTATTGCAGTAATTATGTTCCTGGTCTGAGTTCCAACAACAGTAATATAAACTTTAACTTTATGTTGAAATATGATTTTTAATTCAGGATTTAAATGGTAAGTATTGCACTTGCAACCTATAATGGTGAACAATATCTAAAAGAACAATTAGACTCCATTCTTGAACAGTCTTATACAGATATTGAAATAATTGTTTGCGACGATTGTTCCACAGATTCTACACCAAAAATTCTCGAAGAATATCAGAAAAAAGATTCGCGTTTTAAGTTTTATATCAATGAAAGAAATTTAGGCTTCAAAAAAAACTTCGAAAAATGTATTTCTCTTTGTAATGGTGAATATATTGCACTTTCAGATCAGGATGATGTTTGGACTAAAGATCATATAGAATGTCTTGTTTCAAAGATCGGAGAAAATGATTTAATCTGTGGAAATGCATATTTATCTAACTCAGATTTAACGGATTCTGGAACAACCCTTTTTGATACACTTGATATTGATTTTTTACCTGAATCAAAACAAGCATGGTTTTTCTATCTTATACATCATGGAATAATACAGGGAGCCTGTACTCTTTTTAAGAAAGAATTAATACAAAAAGCTTTACCAATTCCAGATTCTGTAAGGTTCCATGATTACTGGCTTTCTCTTGTTGCTGCTTCAAACAATGGTATAAAATATCTTTCTGAAAACTGCCTTTTATATTACAGACAGCATGGAAACAATGTTACTGAAAATAAAAAAAATCATTTTTCTGACAGAATCAGAAAGGCATTCAATAATGAAAATCTTAAGACAAAAAAAGAAATACAGATAAATATTCTTTCTGAAATTCTAAAAATAGAAACTGATGAAAAAAAAATAAAGCAGATAAAAAAAGCGCTTCTCTTTTATAAAAGGAAAGGAACTTTATCTCGTTTTCTAAGTATTCCCTATTTCATAAAATATTATAAAAGAATTTATTTGAGTAAAAATTTAAAAAGATTTATTTTACGCTTTATTAAATTTTTTATTTTTGGATTTTAAATATTTAATAAATTATTTATTCTCAATTATTTTATTTATAAATGAAAACAGTTTCTGTTTATATTGTTCTGTTCCAAAATCTTTTTTTATCTGATTATGAATTTCCTGTTTTTTATTATGAAATTCATCATATAATTTTATTATTCCTTTTATTATTTCTTCAATTTGTGTATTGAAATTTATCTGCTGGCAGAAAGGATAATTAATAAATTCTGGTGTAACAGCAAAATCTGAACCAATCAAACAAAGTCCAGAGGAAACGGCCTCTAATGCTGCCATTGAAAAACCTTCATATCTTGTCGGAAAAAACAAAATATCATTTTTTCGATAAAAATCGGGCATTTGAGATGAATTAAGTCCTGTTTGAAGAGTAATTTTTTTTAGATTTTTAAAATCTTCAGTATTTCTATCAAAATTTGTAGCTATATTAAATTTAATTTTTCGTGGCAAATCATGATTTTCAATATATTGTGTGAGGCTTTTTAATATATCAATCCCCTTTTTATAACATAATGCACCAGAAAAACATACATTAATTTCTTCATTTTTTTGTGTATCTTTAAGTGGATAAAAAACTGAATCTTCAACGAAATTATTAATTACATAAATTTTTTCTTCTGGAATTCCATAATAAGATATTAATTCCTTTTTACAATTTTCGCTAACCGACAAGATTGATTTTGCTTTTTTTGCACTAACTTTTTCCATCCAGGCTGTTAATTTTAATGACAAACTTTTCTCACCTGTTTTTTCTATAATTCCTGCTGAAGTTCCATGATGTATTGAAATGTCAGCTGGATATAAAAAACAATGCCAGGAATTAGCTATTATTAATCTATTATGTTTAAAAAGTAATTTTAGACTTATTAAAATTGGTTGTATTAAATTATTTATTTTTCCAAAATTAAGTTTTGTTTTAGTTATGAATTTAACATCATATTTTTCAGAAAGAATTTCATTTAGATAATAACTTACCTTCTCAACGCCACCAGCATTGCTCGTACCATTCATTGAAATAATAAAAATTTTCTGATTATTTTTCATAAGGTTTAATCCCCAGTTTATCTTTTAAAAATGTAATATAAAATCCCATATAAATGAAGTTTCATACAAAAATGATAAACATGATTTTTTAACATTTTTAATTCGAAAAATTTTACATTTGATATTTTATCAAGTTTTGAAATTCTTTTAATTAATTCTTTTGAAGTTTTATAATCAGTATATTTTGCACATCTGTGAAAAACAATTCTTGCACTATCATAAGCCAGAAAATCAATCTGATGTTTATTTAATAAAGGATTATCATTAGCTAGTTCTTCTATTTTGCTTATCGTATATAAATAAGCATCCAGAATCGAGGAATCAGAATAGCCGCTTGAAATAGAAGTTTCTGCAATAAGATAATTGTAACATTTGAATTCGTTACAAATGTAAAATGATTTTGAATTTAGAATTGTATTTATTACAAAAAAATTGTCTTCAATTTGACGGCATTTATCATCAAGAATATCAATAAAAGAATTAACTAAATCTTTTTTATATATTTTATTCCATCTCAGCATAAGTAATGGATACATTTTTTCACGAATAAAAGAATTAAAAATTACATTAGGAATTATATCAGATTCAATTGTATTTCGATTATACATTCCTGTATCAATATAATTACAATGTGACTCAGTTATCTCTCCTTTTGAGTTAATAACATCATATGCAAAACTTACAAAATCACAGTTATTTTCTTTTATTAAAGAAATTCCTTTTGAAATGAATCCCTGTTTATAAGTATCGTCACTATCACAAAAACCTAAATAAATTCCTTTTGCTTGTATTATTCCATATTTATAGGCACCTACAACGCCTCCATTCTCTTTCCGGAAAACTTTTAAACGAGAATCTTTTATTTCATTACAAACATCATAAGTAGGATCATCAAAACCATCAATAACAACAATTAATTCCAGATTTTTATAATCTTGTGTTAGGACAGATTCAATGGATTTTTTTATTGTCTTTTCAGCCCTGTAGGCAGGCATTATAATCGATATTAATTCGTCCATATATAATCCTTATACTATTAGAAAAGCGATATTGTTCCTGCAATTCCTGCTTCGATTCCATGCTGGAAATTATTAAATAAATTATTATTATTGAATATAAATGTGTAAATAACCTGACTTTCAATAGAAAAATGTTCATTAAATTTATAGCTTCCATGAGCTGTAATTCTGTTTGTATATTGTATTATTCCTGTTAAAGCCCAGCTTCTTGCAAATCTTTCATTTTCTGCAATCTGGTCTGGAGTCCATTGATCTTTATAAAGACGATATTTTGCAGCAGGATAATAATCATAGAATTCTCTTCCATCTCTTGTAGTTTTATGACTGAAAAGTCCAAATGAATTTTCACCGTGAGCCATAAAAAGATATGAAAGTTCTGCAGACCATTTATCAAGATATTTATATTCTGCTGAAAGCTGACCGCCAAGAGAATCAGGGCCAAATGGAGTTCCTATCCATGAGCAGATTGGTATTGTTCCATTTTTTGTCATAGAGTATGATTTTCTATACATTGACCAATCTGCACCGTGTTTTATATATAAAAATGGATTTGTATAAATTCCTTCAAGAACAAATTTATACATTCCACCAGATTTATCACCGTGCTGTACTTCAATTCCAAGCTGAAGTCCAATACCATCAGGAATTGAATTTGCTTCTGGTGTTCCAAGTTCTGTAGGCGGCTGAATTTCTGTCTGAGCAAAAAGTCCATATATTCGAATATTTTTATATGGAATTATATCAAACTTTATTCCCATATAAGCACAAATATGTGATTCACCGTAATATTTTTCTTCCCATGGATCGCTATATTGTGTCCAGGAAGCAAATGAATGCATAATCATAAGAGGATTTAAGTAGCGAAGTTCAAAAGGTTCATTTAAAAGTGTTCCTTCAAGAATTCCAAGTTTAAGCCATTTCCACAAAGTAAAATCAATTTGATGTGTATATAAGAATTTTGTATTATCAACCTGAGTAATACCCATTTCATATTTGAGTTTTTTTCCGGAAACTCTTAAAAGTGTATAAAAATCAGTCTGGAATGTATCATTGTAAATAATACTTCCAGTTTTTGTGTGTCCAAACTGAAGGCCCTGGCGAGCAACATGAAAATTCACTGCCAGTCCATTTTTAAATACATAACCTATACTTGCATTTGCATTTAAAGGCCAGGAGAATTCAAAATCTTCCGGCTTATAGAATATATTCATAAAATTATAATTTTCTGTCATTCCCCAGAAGTTTTTTGAAATAGATGCCTGACAATCAATTATTGCTATATCAGCAAAATCAATATAAAGGGGGGCTCTTAAAAAAGGCTGTGTCAGAAAATTATTGTAATAATCGTTTGCAGCACCATAACCTTCATTTTTCTGTGCAAAATCAGTGCCATAAGACCATTCAATATCTTCATTAGATTTAAACATAAAAGCTGGATGAAATTGAATATTAAAACCAACCTTAATTGGTTTCATGTCTATGGTAAACTTTTTTTCTCCCAGATATTCATTTATCCGATCATAAATTTTCTGTCCAGAATATGAAAGTTTTTCATAATCAATATAAGAAAGGCTTTGTCTGATTTCACCTACAGAAAGAGGTGCGGTATCCATAACAAGAGCTTCTCCACTTTCGTTATACAACATATATAAAGAATCATAAATCCAGTGTTCTGCTGGAATAAGCTGACTGGCACTATAGAATTCGGCAAAAAGATTAAATGTTACAAATGAAAACACAATAACGACAGTTGAAATAACTTTTTTGTTTAATCTCTTAAAAAACATCATCTGCTCCATTGATTTATTTTAATGTCAGAATAAATTATATTCTATTGATATTGCACCCTGGAATCCATGTTGAAAATTACCTGATATATGTCGTGCATTACAAACCAGAGTGTATACAATTTCACTTTGAACTTTCAGTTTTGAATTGATATTATAACTTCCACTTAAAGAAAACTGATGTTTACATTCAATAACCCTGGTCATAAACATATTTCTTCCTTCAGCAACAGCAAGATTCATTTCGTGCTGGTTTGAAGCATCCTGAGCCAGGATATATTTTGTATAAGGATAATAAGTCCAGATACCTAAATCATTATTAAACCAGGTGTTTGCATCAAAAAGATTAAATCCGTTTTCACCATGTAGTGAGAAAAGATAATTAAATCCTGCCGACCATTTACCTGGCTGATCATATCCAAATGAAAAATTTATTGAAAGATTATCAGGGCCTAAAGGACTTCCTATCCAGGAATTAACTGTATCCCATGTTACATTATCTGTACGTCTTCTGTATAAAGACCAGTCAGGGGCCTGTTTTACATAAAGGAATGGTGCACAATAAACTCCTTCAATACATGAAGACCAGTATCCGCCAAATTCAGAAGGAAGTTTAAGTTCAAAACCAAGCTGGCCACCAAAACTGTCCGGATAAGATAAGTCTTTAATAAAAGCATATTCGTTCGGAAGTTGAATTTCGTTCATTGCATAAAGACCATAAATTCGCAGATTCTTTATAAGGTTTAATTCGAAGGTAATTCCAAGATAAGAACAGCAATGGCTTTCATTATAATAATGATCTTCAGTTAAAGTAGAAAAATCCTTCCAAAATGCAAAAGAATGGAATACCATTGTAGGATTCAGGAATCTGATTTCAAAAGGAGCATTAACAAGAGCTCCTTCCATAATTCCAATTTTTACTTTTTTGAAGAGACGAACATCAAACTCGTGCCAGTATAGAAATTTATTCTTTTCTATTTCTATAATATCCATGGTGTACTTAACATCATGAGAATAAACTGCAAGCTGGAAATATCCATCCGTTTCGAAAGTATTATTATAAATAATACTTCCAGTTTTTGTTTTTCCAATCTGCATTCCCTCTTTGCCTACATTAACGTTTACCCCCCATTTATCAAAGGTAACGCCAAGTGAACCATAAGCAAAGCGCGGGAATAAAAACTCATACTGATCTACACCAAGTGGAATATTTGTAAAATTACCTGGAGCATTTGAATATTTTTTGTTTTTTCCTAAAAAGAAATTACCGCCCAAGGCAAAATATTCAGAAATACCAAGATTAGCTTCTGCAGAAAGTGGATTATTTTTATAATAATAATTATAGGTCCAGTCAATCTGATCATTTGATTTATAGCAAAGTTCAGGAGCAATTTTAAGTCCTAAACCTGCTTTAAAATAATTGTTTGGAAAAAGAGTTTTTGGTGTATACAAAAAAGAATATATTCTGTCATAAACAATTTTACCTGAATCCGAAAGAAGTTCTCTATCGTATTCATTAAAATACATTTTTATTTCGCCTACAGTAATTGGAGTATTAGTAGAAAAATTACCGATACGTAACTCAGAAGAGAGCGTCAGTAAATCCTGATAAACCCAATGCTCACTTTTTATTATCTGTGCATCACCTGAAACCTGAGAAAACAAAAGAAAGTTTGACGAAATCAATATTAAAGCTGCAAAAATTATTTTTTTCATATTATTATTATAATGATTTTCATAATTTATAACAACTTTGACATGTATTTTGTATTGTTACGATAAAATGTTATATAATATAGAAAACATATAGACTCTATAAGTTTTTTAAACTAAAATAGAGATTATGACTACAAGTGAATTTGATTCTTATTTAACAAAAAATTACCCTAGGACAAGCTCTTTCGTATCTGGACTTGCATTATTTTTTGTTGATGCCTTAGTTCTAATTCTTTGCATCGGATTAAGTTTCTTTCTCGTAAATCTTTTTGTACCAACTGATATTAATTTTAAATCATTTATAAATTATTCTATATACATTCCTATTATTCTTCTTTTATTTGCATGTATTGGCCTATACCCGGGAATTATGAATTCACCGACAGAAGAAGTAAAAAGATTCTTCTTTACAACATTATTCAGTTTTGTAGCTATTATTATCACAATTATTTATTCAGAAAATGAAGGCTTAAAGTATACAAGTATAATTGTAAGAGATAGTGAAGATTTTGCCCTGATTATTGCATTTATTATTTGTATTCCTATGGCAACTATTGCATTACCAGGCTTTCGTGAGTTTGCAAAACATTCATTCTGTCATTTTAAATGGTGGGGTGTACCTGCAGTAATCTACACAGATGGTAACAGTGCTGATTTTATCATCGAAAAACTTCTTAGAAATAAATATTTAGGTTATATTCCGGCTGTTATTATTAATTCAGGTTTTAAAGAACAGGGAACTTTTATGAATATTCCTGTTTTTCCGCCTGATGAAGAAATTCAAAATATAATAAAATCTAGAAAAATTAAACAGGCTGTAATTTGTAACTATCAAAGTGATATGTCTTTTGTAAGAACTTCTTACAGATATACAATATTTGTATCGCAGAATCAGACTTTCTTTACTGCTACTCAACAGTTAAAAGATATTGCAGGAATTATTGCATTTGCTTCTATCCATAATCTTACTTTTAAGGGAAACCTGATTATTAAACGTTTGATGGATGTTACAGCTATTCTTATTACAATGCCAATTGTATTACCGGTAGTAATAATTCTTGCGATTCTGACAAAATGTACATCAAAAGGTCCTATTTTTTATGGTCATAAACGTATTGGCAAAAACGGAAAAGAAATTAAATGCTGGAAATTCCGTTCAATGTGTGTAAACTCACAGGAAATTCTTGAACAGATTCTTGCAAATGATCCTGTAAGACGAGCAGAATGGGAAAAGGACAGAAAATTTCAGGATGACCCGCGTGTAACGAAATTCGGTAAATTCCTGCGAAAAACAAGTCTTGATGAATTGCCACAACTTTTTAACATTCTTTTTGGTGATATGAGTCTTGTTGGAC
>CAKUWD010000067.1 GCA_934699065.1 uncultured Treponema sp. | reverse complement strand
TGTCTTACCTAATTTTGCAGCCAAATCCACGTTTCTGCAAATAGGAGACACAACATATTGTCTCACTCACGGTAGTTGCGCCCCCCTTCGGCAGGCTCAGGAACCGCAACCACCGTTCGCTCCGGTCTTGTCCGCTACCCCCTCTCCTAGGGGGCTTCCGCCCCCTAAAACCCCTTGGGTAAAAAACTGAAAGCCGCGCGATTTCGCTTATGCCGCCGCGGAAGCCAATCATTTTTTTTCAAGATTTCTTGCAATTGATTACAACGAAAAATTAAGATAATATATAAAAATAATTTAGATTAAAGAGGATTCCTATGGCACATTGTATCGTTCCTGAAGCAGAAGAGATTTTGGATAAAGAATACCCGGTTTTGGACAAAGGTTTTGTACGACTTGTTGATTATTTTGGCGGCGACCAGCGCATCGTTCAGTCGGCACGTGTTTCTTATGGTGAAGGAACAAAATCAGTGAGCCAGGATGGCGCTCTTATCGACTATCTTTTGCGCCACCAGCATACTTCTCCTTTTGAACAGGTTGTAATGACCTTCCACGTAAAAATGCCTATTTTTGTTGCCCGCCAGTGGGTACGCCACCGCACAGGCCGCATGAACGAGGTTTCTGGCCGCTACTCAATTATGAAGGATGAGTTTTACGTTCCAGAAGCCGATAAGGTTGCTCCACAGAGTACTGATAACAAGCAGGGCCGTGCTACAGAAGCTTTTGACAAGGCAACTGCAGAAAAAATAATCGGTCAGCTCGAAGCAGGTCAGAAAGATGCTTACGAAAATTACAGCGAGCTTATTGATTCCGGTCTTGCCCGCGAAATTGCCCGCATTAATCTTCCACTTTCTCTTTATACAGAATTCTACTGGGAAATGGATTTGCACAATCTTTTCCACTTCTTAAAGCTCCGCCTCGACAGCCACGCTCAGTATGAAATCCGCGTTTATGCCGAGGTTATTCTTGAGATGTGCCGCAAGGTTGCTCCTATGGCAACAGAAAGCTTTATTAATCATATGAATCATGGTGTAAACTTCAGCGGTGAAGAAATGGAAGCTCTTCGTGCAGTTATGGAAGGAAAGCCTAATCCGCTTGAGGGAAAAAAGCTCGACCGCTTCAACGAAAAAATCAGAACCGGAGTTCAGCTGTAAAGATTGTCAGGTCAAACCCGACAATGACAAAAGAGTCATGCTGAACTTGTTTCAGCATCTTTGTAAAAGAGATTCCGAAACAAGTTCGGAATGACGTTATATAAATACTATGAAGAAACTTTTTGTACCTTTAATTTTTTTATTTTCACTGATTTTTACTTCCTGCTCCGACAAAATCATGGGCTATTCTGTTGTTCTCTGGAATATCCCTGAGCAGCATATTAAAAGCGGCGATATTGTGCCGGTTTATATCAAATCAAATATTTCGCATGTTTATGTAATTGGAACAGAAAGCGGAGGAAAAATTGAAGTTGCTCTCTGGCAGCTTACCGAGCCTGTTAAAAAAGGCAAGGTCAAATCTGTTGCAGCAAAGTATTCTGAAAATGCGGCTACTTATGCATCTGTAAAACTTGATGGACTTCCCTGCCGTGCCGAGCCGGTAAATACAGCAAAGCAGGTGTATCGTCTTAGAAAAAATGAGATTATAAAAATCCTCTATAAAGGAAAAGGTCAGGCACCAATGGCAGGAAAGACTGCCCTCGAAGGTGACTGGTACAGAATCCTTACAGAAGATGGAACTCTTGGCTGGTGTTTTTCTTATAATCTTAATCTTTATGAAACAGATGCAGACGGCCAGAGAATTGGCGGCACTGAAATTGTTGAAGAAGTAGAAGATGATGAGCGCTGGAAGACTGTTGTTGCCAACGTCTGGTATCCGGATTATTTCCGCCCTATGATTGACAGCAAAAATATTGATCTTGCCCTTATTCATCCGCTTTATAAATTTACAATTGATGAAGAAGGAAAGAAGATTTCTCTTAATACAACTTCAATCCATGAAAGCTGGGATTACGACGGTTACACAAAAACTGATGACAATGAATATACATTGAACGGTATATCTCTGAAAATCATTTACCGTCGTGCGGGCTACATTGTTTTGCGTTACACAGACTCAAGCGGAAAACCACAGGATTTGAATTTCATCACTGTTTCAGAAAATATTTCTGATATTGTAAATGAAGAAAAGGCCCGCCGAACTCAGGCTTATATGCAGATTTATACTCATGGTCCAATTTATTCAAGTTCTAGTTATGGTAAGATTGAATTTATCGAAGACGGTTCTTTCCGCTGGAATGGCTTTAAGCTGCTTGTTCCTTCTGTAATTGATGCAGGAACAAAATCTACCGGTTCGGCTCAGGTTAAGTATTCACTTTCAAAAGATCTTGCTGCTTCTTATGATGGTGTGCTCACAATGAAGTTTGACGGAATGAGCCGCGAGGTAAACTTCCTTTACAAGCTGGATGGGAACGCTCTTCGTCTGGAAGATACAACCGGTGCAACTTTCAATGGCAGTCAGCTCAAGAGCAGGGGAGTGAGTCCGGTAATTATTTATTTGAAGAAATAATTTACGGTGGTTTCGACAAGCTCAACCACCGTATTTTCAGGAAATTAAATGGCTTTTGTACAATTTTCTCAGGTATCGCTCGCCTTTGGTGACCGCGATATTCTCAAAAATGTAACTATCAATTTACAGACTGGCTCTAAAGTTGCCCTCACTGGTGCAAACGGAGCCGGTAAATCAACCCTCATAAAAGTGCTTGCAGGACTTGTTCCGCCGGACAGTGGCAGCCGTGCTGTTCAAAAAGAATGCCGCATTGCCTATCTTCCTCAGAGCGGACTTACCCATCATGGCTGCACCTTGCGTGAAGAAGCAGACAAGGCTTTTGAATTCGGTTATGAACTTCAGCGCCGTATAGATGAAATCGGCGGTCAGCTGGAACGCGGTGAAGGAAATACAGATGCCCTCGTTACCCAGCAGGCAGAACTTATTCAGAAACTGGAAGATTCCGGCTGGCACCGTCGCGAGGCTGCAGCTGAAAGCGTTTTGCTCGGTCTTGGTTTTGCCCGTACAGATTTTGACCGCGACACTGCAGAATTTTCCGGCGGATGGCAGATGCGTATTGCCCTTGCCAAAGCCCTTATGCAGGGACCAGATATTCTTTTGTTAGACGAGCCTACCAACTATCTTGATATTGAAGCGAGAAGCTGGCTTGAACAGTTCCTGCAGAATTTTAAGGGTGGCTTTTTACTTGTAAGCCACGACCGTTATTTTCTTGATGTTACGATAAACGAAGTATACGAACTTTTTAACGGCGACCTTAAGCGCTACCCTGGAAACTTCAGCCACTACGAAAAAGTTCGCGAGGTAGAACTTAAAACCCTGATTGCCGCTTACGAACAGCAGCAGGAAGAAATCAACAAGCTCGAAGATTTTATCCGCCGCTTCGGTTACAAGGCTACAAAGGCAGCCCAGGCTCAGGAGTATCAGAAAAAGCTTGAAAAGATGGAGAGAATCGAAATTCCTGAATCTCTCAAAAAAATACATTTTTCTTTTCCTCCAGCTCCTCATTCAGGCCGCCTTGTCTTCCGCATGAATGGAATTACAAAAAGCTACGACGGCTCACACAAAGTTCTCGACAATCTCGAACTCATTCTCGAAAATGGTGAACGCCTTGTTGTTGCCGGACGCAATGGTGCGGGTAAGTCTACCTTGCTTCGTATAATTGCCGGCGAAGATAAAGATTTTTCCGGCGAGACTATTCTGGGCGCGGGCGTTCAAATCGGCTATTTTTCTCAGGATAACGCTGAGACTATCCGTGGCAAAGAAACAATTATTGATTATCTCGAAGCCCGCGCGCCGCTGGAGTTGATTCCAAAATTGCGCGATATGCTTGGCGCTTTCCTTTTTCGTGGCGATGATGTTTATAAAAGTCTCGATGTGCTTTCCGGTGGAGAAAAGTCGCGTATTGCTCTGCTTCAGCTTTTGCTGAGCCCTGTAAATCTTCTTGTTCTCGACGAACCTACAAACCACCTCGATATTCATTCCAAGGACGTTCTGCTTACAGCCCTCCGCGATTTTGGAGGCACTGTAATTTTTGTAAGTCACGACCGCGGCTTTATCGAGCAGCTTGCAACCCGCGTCCTCGAGCTCAAGCCGGGCCAGTTTAAGAATTATCCCGGCAATTACGAGTTCTACATGGAACAGCTTGCAAAGAATGCAGAAGGTTCGGTGGTTGAGCCTGTCGAAACCACTGCGGTAGTTTCGACAAGCTCAACCACCGTAAGTACCGCAGCTGTAGGCCAGCTCTCCTGGGAAGAGCAAAAGCGTCTGGATTCAGAACGCCGCAAGGCAGAAAAAGAAGTTTCCCGCCTTGAAGAAAAAATCACTGAGCTGGAAGAAAAAAAATCCGAACTGGAAAATAAACTTGCCGACCCTGCTGTATATTCAAACGGTGAAAAGGCAAAAGCCGTTCAGCGTGAAATCAACGAGCTTGCTACTCAGATAGATGAAACCACTGCTGCCTGGGAAGCCGCTGCTGAAAAATTAAGTTAACAGAGTGTCCTTTAGTTTTATCGTGCTTCTTGCGTAGTGAAAAAATCTGATTTTATGATATACTGTTTTTCAGGAGGCCTCTTATGGATAATAAAGCTCTTTACAGCCTGCAGTATGGCGTTTTTCTTTTGGGTACAAAGACTGGTGACGATAAAATTAATGCGTGTATAACAAATACTTGTTTTCAGGCAGCTAACGGACCTGCCCGTATTGCAATTTCTGTAATCAAACAGAATCTCACCTGCGAAATGATTGAAGAAAGCGGTCTTTTTGCCCTGTCTGTTCTGGACAAGACATGCAGCTTTGAAACTATTAAGCGCTTTGGTTACCAGAGCGGCCGGACTGTCAGCAAGTTTGAAGGTTTTGATTATGAAGTGGCTGAAAACGGCTGTCCTTATATAAAAAAAGAAGCCTGTGCTGTTATAGAAGCCAAGGTTTGCAATAAGCTTGATCTTGGGACTCACATGCTCTTTATTGCAGAGATTACAGAGGCTAAGGTTTTAAGCGAAAAAGAAGCTCTTACTTATGCCTACTATCAGAGTAATGTAAAACCTAAAGCTGCTGCCGGAGCTGCGGCTGGTGAGTCTAAAAAAATTAAGGGCTGGCGCTGTAAAATCTGTGGGTATGAATATATGGGAGCGGAGCTTCCTGCTAATTTTGAATGTCCGATTTGCGGCCATCCTGCAGATGATTTTGAGCCGATATACGAATAATGGGGGCGTTGCGGGGGTGTCCCCCGCAGAGAGGGTAGCGACCAACGAAGTGGGCGCGCAGGGGGATGCTTCCCCCTCCTTTAGAAATCAGGAGAAACTTATAATGGAAACTGCACTTTATTTAATTCCCGTAACTTTGGGAGAAACAGAAATCTCTCAGGTTCTTCCTGCTTACAATCATGATATAATTGTTGGAATTAAACATTTTATTGTTGAAAATATTCGCTCGGCGCGGCGCTTTTTGAAGAAGGTTGAAAAGTCAATTGATATTGATACCCTCACTTTTTATGAGCTCAACCGCCACACAGACCGTAAGTTTATTGGCGAATACTTAGATCCGCTCAAAAAAGGCGAACCTGTTGGCATAATCTCCGAGGCGGGCTGTCCTGCCATTGCAGACCCGGGAGCCGATGTTGTTGCTATTGCCCAGAGTCGTGGTTACCGTGTTGTGCCTTTAGTTGGACCTTCTTCCATTATAATGTCTGTTATGGGAAGCGGCTTCAACGGCCAGAGCTTTGCTTTTAACGGCTACCTGCCTGTTGAAGTTCCACAGAGAATCAAGGCATTGAAAAAACTAGAGCAGAAGGTTCAAAACGAAAATCAGACTCAGCTTTTTATTGAAACTCCTTACCGTAATGCAAAAATGATTGAAACAATTCTGAACGCATTGAATCCTAAAACTAAGCTTTGTATTGCGGCCGGAATCACCTGTGCAGACGAATATATAAAAACCCGCACTGTTGCAGAATGGAAAAAAGAAAAAATTCCTGAACTTGGAAAGATTCCTGCAATTTTTGTTATCGGTAAATAATAGTATTGTATGCAATAAAATTGTATACAACTTAATTGACAGTAAATCTATAAAATTATATACTCCAAAATGCCGGCCGGCAAATGCTAGAGTAATAGCATAAAATTTGTTACAATTGGAGTATCTATGGAAAACTTGGAAACTGAAAAATTTGATTATGTGATTATTGGGGCTGGATGTGCCGGGCTTGCTTCGGCACAGTATGCAGCGCGGGGCGGACTTTCGGTGCTTGTGCTTGATCTTGCTGGCGCGGGTGGTCAGGTGCTTCAGATTGCTGATCTTGAGAATTACCCTGGTGTTTTTCCTGCTGTTGATGGTGCCACATACATGATGACTATGCAGAAACAGGCAGAGTCTTTTGGTGCAAAAATTGTACAGGCTCAGGTTCTTTCTATAGATAAAACAGGTGGCTCTTTCCTTGTAAAAACAAAAAAAACTTCTTACGAGGCAACCTGCCTTTGTATTGCAACAGGTGCAATTCACCGTAATCTTGAAGTTCCTGGCGAAAAAGAATTGTCTGGTCGTGGTGTTTCTTACTGCGCAACCTGTGATGGTCCTTTCTTTAGAAATAAGAAGATTGTAGTTGTTGGCGGTGGTGACTCTGCCTGCAGTGAGGCAATTTATCTTTCTACTATTTCAAGCGATGTAAGTATTATTCACCGTCGCGATAAATTCCGTGCCCAGCAGGCAGTTATTGATAAAATGCTTGAAGCTGGTGTTAAGCCTGTTTACGATTCTGTTGTAAAATCAATTAATGGTCAGGGACGTGTTCAGTCTGTTACAATAGAAAATGTAAAAACAGGAGAGCAGTCAGAGCTTTCAACAGATGCAGTATTTATTTTTACAGGAATGCTTCCTCAGACTGACCTTGTAGAAATGCTTCCTAAAGATCCTTCTGGCTATATTCTTACAGACGAAAATATGGAAACTTCTGTTCCAGGCCTTTTTGCTGCAGGCGATGTTCGCAGTAAGCCGTTCCGTCAGGTTGTAACGGCAGTTTCAGACGGAGCGATTGCGGCACACGTTGCAAGCGAAAGAATCAGAAATGCTTAATAAACGTTTTTTTGCCGCTGTAATTCTTGCGCTTTTTTGCGGAGCTTTTGCCTTTTCCCAGAAGTCTTCTCAGAACTCTGTAAACTTCTGGACACGAATGCCTAATGATGAGCTTGCTCAGAAAATAACTGACGAAATGACAGATGCTGAGCTTCTTTCTCAAACCTTTATGTTTGGCTGGGCTGGGGCAGAACCTCCGGAACTTTTGTATCAGTGGGTAGAACGGGGGCTTGGCAGTGTAAAGGTTTTCGGCTGGAACACTGATGATATTTATCTTGTTGCAAAATCAATTTCCGGCTTACAGAAAGAGGCTGCAGAGGGACGTTTTCAGATTCCTCTTTTTGTAGCAACGGATCAGGAAGGCGGCTGGATTCGTCACGTAAAGGGTGATACTTCAATTACTCCGGGAAACATGGCGATTGGTGCCGGCGGCTATCCTGTAGATGCATGGTATACTGCATATTATATCAGCCGTGAAATTAAGGCGCTTGGTATTAATATGAACTTTGCGCCAACTGTTGATCTTTTTACAGATCATGATTCTTCTATTATAGGTACACGTTCTTTTGGTGATGATCCTGATAAAACCGGTATTCTGGGAGCAGCTTTTGTATCTGGCTCTGAGGCAGCTGGCGTTATTTCTACTGCGAAACATTATCCGGGGCATGGAGATACAAGCCTTGATTCACATGGAAAACTTCCTGTAATCAATATTGATTTTGAAACTTTTAAAAACCGCGAACTTACTCCTTATCTGTATCTCGCAAAAGAAAAGGTTCCGGCAATTATGTCGGGGCATCTTAGTTATCCGCTTATTGAAACTTCCGGTGCTCCGGCTTCTCTTTCTCATTATTTTCTTACAGAGCTTCTTCGAAATCAGCTTGGCTACGAAGGCCTTATTATTACTGATGATATGATGATGGTTGGTGCAACTGTTTATGCGGGTACAATGTCTAATGCTTTTAAAATGGCTCTGGAAGCTGGAAACGATATCATTCTTTCTTCGACTACTGCAAAGCTGAATGAAGCCTTGTGGCTTAGAAATCTTGAACTTATGACTACAGACGAAACTTTCCGCCAGCGCGTAAAAGATGCTGCCCGACGTGTAATCAAAGCTAAACTCGATTATTTTAAGTCTGGCAATGCAGCACCACTTTATCCGGATGCTGATGCAATTGATTCTCATATTCCTGATCGTGATGGTGAAAAGTTTTTCCTTGAACAGGCCTGTCGTTCTGTAACTGTCGAAAAGCAGGGAAGTCTTCCTCTTACAAAAGATAATGCAGGTCGAGTTCTTTTGCTTGGTTCTCTCACAAGTTTCTTTAAGGCAGGAAGACAGCGTTATCCTGAAGCAGGCGAATTTCATTACACTTATGAAACCGGACCAAACGAAACTCAGTGGGTTCTTGATAATCTGCCGTCTGTGGCTCCCGGTTACGACACTGTTATAATCTGTGTTTCAAGCGAAAACCACGTGAAAATTGCAGAATACTTTAAGGGCTCTGGAAAAAAAGTTGTAATACTTTGTAATATGACTCCGACTCTTACCGAAAAACTTCAGTGGGCTGATTCAATTCTGCTCGGCTACAGCTGGCGCTGCGATTATTCGCTTAAGGCAATGTTAGGTGCGGTTAACGGAGAGTATACTCCTCAGGGAATTAAGCCGTATAATTAAAACTCCGGTATCTCTCGAATCTTATTATACTTGGCATCATAATTATGGCTGTTAGGGCGGATACCTAAAATGCGCTCATTTTCTGCCTGAAGCTGGAATTTAATCATCTGTTTAAAAGCATCCATCATTGGTTCAGGATCAACGTTCGGGTCGCATAAGCCGGCACTCTGCATTTCTTTAATCAGGTAGTAGCAGGATTCTACTGTTGAAATATATTCAGGGCGCGGTTCATGCTTGAAAGTGAAAATCGAACGGTAGTCCCCATAAAAAGAAAGACGGGGAAGTTTAAGTAAAAAGGGATTATGCTCTATCAACTTTCGTGCACAAAACCAGGTGGAATCAAGAATCAAGACCAGGAGCTTGCGGCCTGCAAGTGCTTCTCCAAATCCTTCCCGTTTTGCAGTCCAGGCATCTTTACCCGGATACATCATAACAGGAAAATACTGAGGGTCAGAAAGCAGCTCCTGAAGTCTCTTGTTGTGCTCAAATTCAAAGCCCACTAAGATCTCAGAATCTTTGAGTGAAATTTTTGCAATATGTCCGGTTCCTGTTCTCTGCCTTTTTGCTTCTTTTTGATGCATTAAAAGAACAAATTTAATTCCCGGATCAATTTCTTTTGTGTAAGAACAAAGACATGCGGATTTTGGTTTAAAACATTTGTAACACATTTCACTCATGAGCTAATATTATCAGAATGATTTGCGCCTTACAATATAAGCGAAATAAGTGAAACATTATTCAGTTTAATAATACTTAAAAAATTAAGTGTAACTAAACATTAAGTAATTGACAAAAATTTTCAGTCTGTCATAATATATAAAGTTTTTTTAAGAGGTGGCACAATGAATCTTGCCCATGAATATATAAAGGATTACAGAGAGTATACATCTTACGAAGACCTTAAGGCAAACTGCCGTCTTACTGCACCTGAGGATTTCAATTTTGCTTATGATATTGTAGACCGCTATGCCCGTGAAACACCGGAAAAACGCGCTCTTGTATGGATTGACGATAATTCAGATGAAGCAAAGGTTTTTACTTTTGCTGATATTTCTCGCGAATCAAAGCGTGCTGCATACTGGCTTGCTCAGAAAGGCATTAAAAAGGGCGATATGGTTATGCTTATGCTCCGCCGCCGTTATGAATGGTGGTTTCTCTTGCCGGCCCTTCACAGAATTGGTGCTGTTGCAATTGCTGCTTCAGATCAGCTTTTGAAATCAGATATTGAATACCGTACAAACGCTGCAGACGTAAAGATGATTATTTCTTATGATAATCCGCACGTTCAGGAAGAAATTGAAAAGGCAATGGTAAAGTCTCCTACTGTAAAATATCTTGTTACTGTAGGTCCTGACCGTACCGGCTGGATAAACTTCCATGCAGAATATGAAAAGGTTGATCCTGAGTTCCCTCGCCCGGTAGGAGAGGCTGCCACTCACAATTCTGACCCTATGCTTATGTACTTTACTTCTGGAACCTCCGGCTATCCTAAGATGGTTCTTCATGATTTTACATATCCAATCGGCCATATCATTACTGCAAAATACTGGCACTGTGTTGTTGATGATGGACTTCACCTTACAATTGCAGAAACCGGTTGGGCAAAAGCCAGCTGGGGTAAGATTTACGGCCAGTGGATTTGCGGTACAGCTCAGTTTGTTTACGATATGAACATGCTCAAGCCGGATAAGATGCTTACTTTAATTTCTAAGTACGGTCTTACAACCTTCTGTGCTCCTCCAACAGTTTACCGTTTCCTTGTTCGTCAGGATTTGAGTAAGTATGATTTGAGTAAGTGCCAGCGCTTCTCAACTGCCGGTGAAGCTTTGAACGACGAAGTTTATGACAAGTGGCTGGAGCAGACTGGTAAACGCATTTACGAAGGTTATGGTCAGTCTGAGTCTGCAGTTATCTGTGGAAACTTTATGGACTTTGCAGATTCTCCTGTAAAACCTGGTTCAATGGGACGTCCGAGTCCGGCTTACGATGTAGAAATCTTGAATCCTAATGATAAGCCGGTGCCTAATGGAGAAGTCGGTGAACTTTGTATCAGCGTTAGTCAGGGCCATCCTTTTGGCCTTCTTACCGGCTATCACAAGGATATTTCACTTACTGCCGAAGCTTTTGACGGCGGCTTCTATCATACTGGTGACAATGTTTACCGCGACGATGACGGTTATATCTGGTTTGTCGGCCGCAAGGATGATATCATCAAATCTTCTGGCTACAGAATCAGCCCGTTTGAGGTTGAATCAATCCTTCAGAAACATCCAGCTGTTATGGAATGTGCTGTTACTGGTGTTGAAGATGCAAAGCGCGGTCAGATAGTAAAGGCAACAATCGTTCTTGTTCCTGCTTATAAAGATAAAGATCCAAAAGAAATGGAAGTAGAAATTTCTACCTTTGCAAAAGAAAATACAGCTATGTATAAGATTCCACGTATTTACGAATTTGTGGATGAATTACCTAAGACTATCAGTGGAAAAATCCGCCGCGTAGAAATCCGCGAAAAAGACAAGGGAAAGGATATTGAAAAAATCAAGCAGGATTTTTAACCCGGTCATTGAGCCTGTCGAAATGACCAGTACTAACGGTAAGCTCAACCACCGTATTGCATGTCTTTCATTAATACTCTTTTCTCTTTTCTTTTTTTCCTGTTCATTAAAATATTCCGAAACTGTAAATTCAGAAGATACAGTTCCGGAATTTGTATTTGAAGATACAAATCTTGTGCGTTACGAAAATAACCGTCCAACACTGGAGCTTTCGGCCGGTTCTCTTGAGCAGTATAAAAATACTGATGAAACTTATGGTAAAGATGTTAGTTTTAAAGCTTATAATGATGCAGGTGAAGTAGAAACCCAAGGAAGCTGCGGTATTATTTTTGCAGATTCGGGAAAAAAAACTTATGAGCTTTATGATGATATAAATCTTTATAATGTTCCAGAAAATATGCGCTTTTATGCAAACATGCTGAAGTGGAATGGAAATACTGAACAGCTTATAAGCGGCCGTAGCGATATGGTAAAAATCGAAAAAGATGATACAATAATGCGTGGAAACGGTTTTACAGCCAGTGGAATCAGTAAGACTTTTTCCTTCCGTGGAAATATAACAGGAACAATTGAAACTTCGGATGATGAGAAAAATGAAGACAATACCGAAATTCCAGTTGCAGAGAATGGAGCAGCAACAGAAAATGCTGAATAAGTTAAAAAGTAAAATTGCATTTTTTTCTCTTCTTACTTTGATAACACTGCCTCTTTCGGCAGAAAAAATTCTTTTTTCAGCAAACAGAATGACAGGGCAGGCTGGGAACACAAATACAACAACAACACTTTCTGGTAATGCATATATCAAAACAGATTCTATGGAAATCCAGGCAGACAATGTAGAACTTTCTGGAGATAATTACCGCTACATAAAATCTACAGGAAATATTTCTGGAAACAATACAGAAGCTCACATTGAATTTACCTGTGATTCACTTGAGTATGACCGTACAACAAAAATTGCTCTTCTGAAAGGCAATGTAAAACTTATTGATAAAGATAATGATGTTACGGCGAATGCACAGATAATCGAATATAATCAGGATTCCGAAATTGCAATTCTTCAGATTCAGATAAATCTTATGCAGAAAGAAAATGTATGTTCCGGCTCATACGCTGTTTATTATAAAGATACCCAGCTGCTTGAAATTTCAGGAAACGCCCAGGTTAAGCAGAAGGAAGATGTTTTCAGAGCGCAGTATATAACACTCGATATGAATACACAGGATATTACTCTTGGTGGAAACGTAAAAGGAAAGGTTACCGATACAAAGGAAACTGAGTCTGCAGAAAATTCGCCTGAAGCAAATATGCCTGAAGGGCTGCCGCCAGAAGCCGAAGCTGCTGAAACAGCCGCAATGCAGGAAAATGAGGAAAATGATGATGGAGAATGAAAAAGATAACCACATTCTTAGGGTGTCAAGCTTGTATAAGCAGTTTGGACATAAAAAGGTTGTTCGTGGCGTTGAGTTTTCCATGCAGATGGGAGAAGTACTAGGATTGCTCGGGCCTAATGGAGCCGGTAAAACAACTACTTTCTATATGGTTGTAGGATTTTATAAGCCTACAGCCGGCGATGTTTTTCTCGATGATGAATGTATTACAGGTCTGCCTATGTATAAACGTGCCAGACTGGGAATTGCATATCTTCCGCAGGAGCCATCTGTATTCAGAAAATTTACTGTAGAAGAAAATATCTGGTCTATTCTGGAAACACGAAAAGATCTTACTAAAGCAGAAAAAAAAGAAAGACTTGAATCTCTTATAGAAGAGTTTTCAATCGGTCATATTCGTAAGCAGAAGGCTTTTACCCTTTCTGGTGGTGAGCGTCGTCGTACAGAAATTGCGCGTTCCCTTGCCATGGAACCAAAGTTTCTTCTTCTTGATGAACCTTTTGCCGGAATTGACCCTATTGCTGTAGCTGATATTAAAAGTATGATTCGTCTTCTTGCTAAGCGCGGCATTGGTATTCTGATTACAGACC
>CAKUWD010000066.1 GCA_934699065.1 uncultured Treponema sp. | reverse complement strand
GACCACAATGTTCGCGATACCCTCGAAATTACAGACCGTGCCATCATCGTAAACCAGGGAACAATTATGATTCAGGGTACAAAAAAAGAAATCCTCGACAGCGAAGTTGCCCGCGAGATTTATCTAGGTAAGGATTTCTCTATGTGATTTCGATACGGCCTTCGGCCTACTCAATCACCGGTGGTTAACTAGCCTCAAGACTATAGCAATCACCGGTGGTTGAGTAGCCTGCGAAGCTGGCGTATCGAAACCACATTTTATAGTAGAAAATCAATTTGACATCAGTCTCTTCTTATAGTAAAATGGAGTCTGAACTATTCTAAAAATTTTACAATAGGAGTGAAGTATGAACATCGTGTTGTACATAGTTCTCCCTGTTGCTGGAATTGTTCTTGGATGGATTATTCGCTGGATTTATGCCAGATTTCAATTAACAGCTTCTGAACAGAAAGCCGAGCGCGTTAAACAGGACGCTATTCGCGAAGCAGAAGCACAGAAAAAAGAAATTTTGTTAAATGCAAAAGATGAGCTCATTCGTGAACGAAATCAGCAGGAGCGGGAGAACCGTGAACGCAGAGCCGAAGTGCAGCGCTTTGAGGCAAGGGTAAACAAAAAAGAAGAACTCCTTGATCAGCGTGCAGCGGAATTTGAAAAAAACGAAAAAGAACTTGCAGATAAAAAAGCTGCAATGGTAAAAAGAGAAGAAGAACTTTCTAAACAGGAAGAGCTTTATCGCCAGGAACTTGAAAAAATCTCTGGTCTTTCTCAGCAGGAAGCCAAAGATTTGATTATCAAGAACCTTGAAAATGACGCACGTCATGACGCTCAGGCTCTTATCAACAAAATCGAGCAGGAAGCCCAGCTTACTGCCGAAAAGAAAGCAAAAGACATTCTTGTTACCACAATTCAACGTATTGCTCCGGAAACAACAAGTGACATTACAGTAGCCACAGTTTCTCTTCCAAGTGACGAGATGAAGGGACGTATTATTGGTCGTGAAGGCCGCAACATCCGTACCCTCGAAACTCTCACCGGCGTAGATATCATTATTGATGATACTCCGGAAGCTGTTGTTATTTCTTGTTTTGACCCGGTTCGCAAGGAAATTGCAAAGGAATCTCTTGAACGCCTTATTTCTGACGGACGTATTCATCCGGCTAGAATCGAGGAAATTGTTCAGAAGGTTACCCATGAAATTCAGAACAAGATTTACGAAGAAGGCGAACGTGCACTCTTTGACCTCGGAATTCACAACATGAATACCGACGGAATTCGTGCTCTTGGCCGCCTTTACTTCCGTACAAGTTATGGTCAGAACGTTCTTTACCATTCAAAGGAAGTTGCAATGGCTGCCAGCATGATTGCTGCAGAAATTGGTGCAGACCGCGAAATTGCAAAGCGCGCTGCAATTCTTCATGATATTGGTAAGGGAGCTGAAACAGACAGCGATCAGAACCACGCAGAAGTTGGTGCTGAAATGGCACGTAAGATGGGCGAAAGTCCGGTTATTGTTAATGCAATTGCCGCTCACCATAACGACGTTCCAACAGAATCTCTTGAAGCTGTTGTTGTTCAGATTGCAGATGCTATTTCTGCCGCACGTCCAGGGGCGCGCCGCGAGACAATTGACAACTACGTTAAACGTCTTGAAAACCTTGAGGCAATTGCCGAAGGCTTTAACGGTGTTGAAAAGGCATATGCTATTCAGGCCGGTCGTGAGCTCCGTATCCTCGTTAATAACGAGAAGATTGCCGATGGCGATGTAAAAGAGCTTGCAAGAAATATCGCTAAGCAGATTGAAACTGATTTGCGATATCCTGGAAGAATAAGACTTACAATGATCCGCGAGACACGAATCGTGGAATACGCCCGCTAGCGTGAAAAGATAAGGCTGGAGGTTTCGATACGCCCTTCGGGCTACTCAACCACCGGTGAACACGGAAACGGTGGTTGAGTGATGCGAAGCATCTTATCGAAACCACCGTTTTTTTTACAATTGTCATTGCGAGGAACGTTAGCGACGAAGCAATCTATTCATTAGAAATTAGCAGCGATGTACAAAACAATCAGATTATCAAAAGAATCATTTCCGCGTGGCATGAGGTTCCAGTAACCGCCGAGAGAAGGGTAATACTGTGACTTTCCATCATGAGCAAAGTTGTATTCAATCTGAACTTTAAAGCCGTTTCCCCATGGTGAAATTTCGTTATAATCTTTAATTGTATTTGTATTTATGTTATCAGCTCGAAATCCCAGTGTGTAGGCAAGGCCAAGATTTAATCCTCCGAGCCCAGGATATATTTTAATTCCTAAAGGAAAAGAAATGTGAACTTTGCTGGATTTTTCGGAGTTATTCCAGGTAATATCCCATAGTGTATCATTTCCAAGATAAAAGCTTATCTGTTTCGTAAGATTCAGGTTTACTGTACCGGTTCCACCAATTATTACATGGTTTCCTTTATAAATTTCACTTCCATTTGAGAGAACTGATTTTTCGCCATAAATTGGAAATCCTGAAGAAAGTCCTAATGAAAAACTGAATAAATTTTCTTTTGCAAAAAGGGCGGTGCAGAAAAGTGCTGCTGTTATAATCAAAGAAGCAATTTTTTTCATTCTGATCTCCTGAATTATTTATAAATCACTTTGAAGGTCTGGAATACAAGTTTGATATCAGGTGTAAATTCAAAACCAAGAATAGCACCTTCATCTTCAAGGTATTCCTGTTTTCTTTCTTTCCATTGACCCAGGTTTTCATCTTCACCTTCTAGTTTTGCCATTTCCCAGGTGACTTCATTAAAAGGAACTATTTCTACGCTTTGTGTTTCAATTACACATCGAGGTGTGTTTGAACGGTCCAGTACTACATATAATTCACCTGATACAGGCAGGGGTTCCTGGTCAATTGTGTATGTAGCCCAGCTGGTAAAGAAGGCTGTTTTACGATCTGTAAGTACAAGTGTTATCAGTTCATCTCCAACAAAACCTTTTGCTTCAAAATTAAGATCGCCGGCGCAGCGGTCATCTTCACTGCGTCCTGTGTCTTTTATAAATTTATTCCAGTATTCATCAATCGATGTCATTTTAAATTCCTTTTTTGTTTTTTAATTTAACGCTTTATAAGCATTATTATAAAAGCAGTTATATAGCATAAAGCGGGTAAAAGTGTGCAGATTACTGTTGAAAGTGGAATTCCCGCTATTCCGTATCTGGTAGCGGTTAATACTCCCAACTCAATCAATAAATCATAAACAAGGGCTGCATAAGTAAGTAAAAAACCAGAAACCATAAATGACCATGCGACAGTACGCTTTTTAGACATAAGGAGAATGGCAAGAAAAGCAACAATTCCACCTGTAATAAGTTTTATGATAAATAATAAGATTCTTGGTTCCATAGTACCTCATAATGTCATGCTGAACTTGTTTCAGCATCTTTTTAATATAGATCCCTGCACCTTCGCAGCACAGCTGCTCGGAGACTCGCTCAAAATGCTCCACTGGAGCATTTTGACGGCTTACAGCCGTCGCTCCCTAAGTTCGGGATGACAGGTATATTTTAATTTTCGTCTATTCCCAGGCAAAAGGTGAGTTTTTTAATTTTGTGAATACTCCGCGGTCTGCGCCAAAAGGTACAATAGACGGCTGATTATATTCTGGGCTTATAAAAATGCCACAGTCGAGACAGTGAAGGGCAAAATCTTTGTAATTATCCTGTGGTATTTTTGGAAAAAGATAAGGACCTTCGCGGTTCCAGTATTTTGTTAAAACTGTATCGTAAATAAACCAGTCAGTTTCTTTGCGTTCCTGTAAAGCCTTTATCAGATTATAGATTGAACGGGTATAGGCTGTTTCAAGTGCAAAAGGAAGTTTTATTGTATTACGAAGCAGTAAAAGTTTGTCTGGATTTTCCTGAATTCGTTTTGTGTCTGCTGCTAAAATGAAGATTGTTTCAGCCCAGGGGAGAGGAGGTGTAAGAATAAGTCCTGCAATCTGAGAGATGTTCAGTTTTTCATTTTGTGAGTTCCAGGGGCGGTAAAGGCTTGTTTCGTCTGGAAATAGTGTAAGTCCTGCTTCGAAAGCTGCTTTTTGTGATGAATAAAGAAAAACTGTTCGGTCACTTGCAAAAAGCTCGCTTACTGCTTTTTGTAAGCGTGAAACAGGGGTATCTTCGCAGATAAAGCTTCCTGTCTGACCACGTGACAAAACATTTTTGAACATGGTAAATGCATTTCCGCCTTCCCAGCCAAGAATTGCCCGTCCGCCTTCCTTGTACATATCTGTTACACGAATTCCTTTTTTTGTGTATAAGAAGCTTCCACGGGCTCGTGTTACCGGGCCGTAGCGGTTATATAGTTCATTATATAATTCAGACTTATTCATATTTATATTATAACAAAAAACTGCCGCAGTGTCTTATACTGCGGCAGTAAAGTTTACAAGATGGAGTATTATGTAACCTTTATTTAGGCAATTTATTTATTTGCTGGTCTTTTTTCTCTTTGAAACAACATCAAAGATTACAGCAGCAAGAAGTACCAGCCCCTTTACAGCGCGCTGCCAGTTCATATCTACACCGAGGATTGACATACCATTGTTCAATACACCCATGAAGATAGCACCAACTACGGCACCAGAAACTGTACCAGTTCCACCGTAAGCAGAAGCACCACCGATGAAGCAGGAAGCAATAGCATCCATTTCGTAGTTCTGACCAGCTGTTGGCTGAGCTGAGTTCAAACGAGCAACTGTTACAAGGGCTGCAACAGCAGCGATGAAGCCCATGTTTGTGTAAGCAAAGAACATTACATTATCTGTGTTTACACCAGAAAGCTTTGCAGCCTTAGCGTTACCACCAATTGCGTAGAGGTAGCGGCCAGGCACTGTGTTCTGTGTAAAGTAAGAGTAAGCAGCAACGATTACACCAAGAAGAATCAAAACTACAGGAAGACCACGGTCGCGTGCAAGGAACTGACCCATAATCAGGATTACTACAGAAAGTACAACAAGCTTAGTGATAAAAGATGTTTTTGAAGAAACAGTGTAGTTATTCTTAATCTTTTTTCTGCGGCTGATGATTTCCATTGTTATGAAAGCGAGTACACAAACAAGTGCAATTACCATTGTTGTAATCAGTGTGTTCTTATCAACAAGTTCACCAAATACAAGCACTTCTACTGGCTCTTCTTTTGCATTTGGAATGAAGCTTTCGAAAAGCTTAAGATATTTCTGTGGGAATGGAGCAATTGGCTTACCATCAAGAACGATTGTTGCAACACCACGCCACAAAAGCATACCGGCAAGGGTAGTGATGAAAGGCGGAATGTGGATGTAAGCAATGAAGAATCCGTGGAAAGCTCCAATCAATGTACCAATAAGGAGACAAAGACAGATTGCAAGCCAAACCGGCATTCCAAGGTTTACAATGAAGACACCTGCAAGAGCACCAACAAGGGCTACTACAGAACCAACAGACAAATCGATGTTACCACCGGTAAGAATACACAAGAGCATACCTGTTGCAAGAATTGCTACGTAAGCATTCTGGCGGATAATGTTTGTGATATTTGCAGGAGCAAACAACGAACCATGTCCAAAGCTTCTGATAAGAATTTCAAACAGGATCATTACACCCACAAGGATAAAAATCATTGTGTTGCCCTTAAGAACTGATTTAAAGTTGTCAGTAATCTTATTTTTGTTTTCCATTTTATTCTCCTAAATTGGCTGTTTTGCCGCTATTGATAATCTCAGTCATAATCTTTTCCTGAATAGCATCTTTTCCATCCATTTCTGCAATCATCTTACCTTCGTTCATAACGTAAATGCGGTCGCACATACCAAGAATTTCAGGCATTTCTGAAGAAATCATGATTACAGATTTTCCTTCTGCAACCATTTTGTTGATGATACAGTAGATTTCATACTTAGCACCTACGTCGATACCGCGGGTAGGCTCATCCAGAATCAGGATATCAGGTTCTGCAAAAAGCCATTTTCCAAGAAGAACCTTCTGCATGTTTCCACCCGAAAGGTTTCCTACATCTTCCATAACAGAAGCACACTTTGTATGCATGTCTTTAGCCATCTGTTCTGAATACTGACGTTCCTTATCAAAGTCAAGAACCCAGTGTTTAGAAATCTTTTCTGGTTTTGCTGCAGTTGTGTTCTTGCAGATTGATTCAGAAAGAATCAAACCGTTTCCTTTACGGTCTTCTGTTACATAAGCAAGACCTGCTTTAATTGCAGATTTAACGTTAGGGAAGGAAACTTCCTTTCCGTTCATAAAAATCTTACCACGGATATTTGTACCATAAGAGTGACCGAAAATACTCATTGCGAGCTCTGTACGGCCGGCTCCCATAAGACCTGAAATACCAAGAACTTCACCTTTTCTAAGATTGAAGTTGATGTGGTCACAAACCTTAATTCCATCGAATACCGGATGATCTACACACCAGTCTTTTACTTCGAAACAAACGTCACCTACATGAGGCTCGCGTTTAGGGAAGCGGTCTGTAAGGCTGCGTCCTACCATGGCAGAAATAATTGTATCTTCTGTAAAATTATCTTTAACTTTATCAAGGGAAGTAATTGATGTACCGTCGCGGATAACTGTAATCTTATCTGCAACGTAAGAAACTTCATTCAATTTATGAGAAATAATGATTGAAGTCATTCCCTGTTTCTTGAACTCAAGGAGAAGGTCAAGCAGATGCTTTGCTTCTGTATCGTTCAAAGAGGCTGTAGGTTCATCAAGAATAAGAAGTCTTACGTTCTTACCGAGTGCTTTTGCAATTTCTACAAGCTGCTGTTTACCTACACCAATATCTTTTATTAAGGTTTTTGATGAGTCTTTAAGGCCTACCATCTTTAAAAGTTCATCAGCTTTATCAAAGGTTTCTGACCAGTTGATTTTTGCTTTAGTTCCTCTTTCATTACCAAGGAACATGTTCTCACCGATTGTGAGAAGTGGAACAAGTGCGAGCTCCTGATGAATGATAACAATACCTTTAGCTTCGCTGTCCCTGATTGTCTGAAATTTACAAACTTCGCCGTCGTAAACAATGTCGCCGGTATATGTTCCATATGGATAAATACCACTTAGAACATTCATCAAAGTTGATTTTCCGGCTCCGTTTTCACCACAGATTGCGTGAATCTCACCTTCTTCTACGGTAAGGTTTACGTTATCAAGTGCCTTAACTCCGGGAAACAACTTGGTAATATTTTTCATTTCCAATAATGTTTTAGCCATTGGAACCCCTCTTTTATTATTATTTGCTGGTATAAAAAAAGGGCTGTCCCACCATGTCATTCCGAACTCGTTTCGGAATCTCTTTTTGGGAGATCTTGAAACAAGTTCAGGATGACTGGCCTTAAGCCAGCCCCTTTATTAAGTTAGATCAAACTACTTAAGTTCTGCTTCTGTGTAATATCCAGAATCGATCAAGAGAGATTTGTAGTTCTCTTTTGAACCATAAACTGGCTCACAGAGGAATGAAGGAATAACTCCAGTTCCGTTATCATAAGTCTTTGTATCATTTACAGGTGGTTCAGAACCCTTCATGATTGCATCAACCATTTCAACAACCTTTGAAGCAAGAGTACGTGTATCCTTGAAGATAGACATAGCCTGAGTTCCAGCAATCATGTTCTTTACAGAAACTTTATCACAGTCCTGTCCAGTGATGATTGGGAAGTTGTCAGCTGTGTATCCAGCAGAAAGAAGAGCGTTTGTTACACCGTTAGCTGTAGAGTCGTTAGAGCAGTATACAGCGTCGAGTTTTGCACCCTTTGGACCATATCCGTTAGATGTGATGAGGTTTTCCATTCTCTTCTGAGCCTCTTCTGTAGACCAGTTGAGAGTAGCAGCCTGTGCTTTAGCTGTCTGTCCTGATGGACATACGATTACACCCTTGTCGAGGTAAGGCTTAAGAACATCCATAGCTCCTCCGAAGAAGAAGTTGATGTTGTTGTCACCTGGGTCACCAGTGAAGAATTCCATATAAACTGGATCTGAAGCAGAGCGTGTCTTAAGACCGAGCTTATCAACAAGGTAATCACCCTGAATTGTACCTACTTTGTAGTTATCGAATGTAGCATAGTAAGAAACTGCCTTTGAGTTCATGATAAGGCGGTCATAAGCGATAACCTTAATAGCCTTTTTTCTAGCTGTTTCAAGAACGTTTGAAAGAGCAGTACCGTCGATAGAAGCAATTACAAGAACTTTACAGCCGCTTGTAATCATGTTTTCAAGCTGTGATACCTGTGTTGGGATATCATTTGCTGCGAACTGAAGGTCTACTGTATATCCAGCTTTTTCGAGCTGAGCCTTCATGTTTGCACCATCCTGGTTCCATCTCTGCAAGTCTTTTGTTGGCATAGAAACACCTACTTTTGTTGCAGAACTTTTTCCTTTACATCCTACTAAAGCAATTGTAGCAACTGCTAAAAGAATAGCGATAATTTTTTTCATAAGAAAAAACACTCCTAAATTTTTTTTATGTAGAGTCAACGACTCTTTTATACATTTAGGAGTATAGCGCAGAATAATCAGCAAAATTTGACCGAATTCTTCAAATTTTTGCTATTTTCTTATTTTGAGTAGGGAAATATCCCTATAAAAAGTTATAAAATCTGTATTTTTTTGTGGTGAATTATGTGCTAAAACTACGTACATGCCCTTAGTTTTTGTATACTGATGCAGCCGAATGAAATCCCGACTCAATAATCACTTTATCAAGATTATATTTATCAACATAACTTGGTTCGAGCCAGATTGTAGGAATATCGCCAAAGCCATTGTTTATAGGGCGGATGCGGAAACGGTTTTCAGAGATATTTTCATGGAGGGCAAGGTGTACGGCACATTCTGCGGCAAGCTCAGCCAGCTGGATTATCGGCTTATAAATTGTAAAATCCTGTTTTCCCTGTACGATGTACTGACAGGCCGAAATATCTGCATCTTGTCCGCAGACTGGAATATGGGTATCCGGGTAATAACGGCTGATGGCATCAATTACACTGGCAGCAACAGCATCGTTCCCGCAGATAATTGCATCTGGAAAAGTGTCGCCTTTAAGAATGCGAACCATTTCCTGATATGAAAGGTCATAATTCCAGCCATCGGTGTAAAAGGTATGATTTATGTGAACCGGAGTAGTGCGGATAATTCGGTCGAGGCCTTCCATAATAAGAGTCATGTTGTAGTCTTCTTCGGGGCCGAGAATACAGTACCAGTTTTCACCCTTTGCACGGCGGAGCATTTCCTGGGCCATCTGCTCGCCGACTTTTTCGCTGTCTATGGTCAAATAGAGATTTATGTCGGCATTGAGTGTGAGACGGTCGTAAGATATTACAGGGATTCCTTTTGAGCGAAGCTTCTGAACACTTTCAGAAATTGAAGCAGCATCTTTAGGAAGAACAACAACTGCATTTACATTTCGTTCTAAGAGGTACATAAGCTGGCGGTTCTGCTCTTCAATACTGTTTCCCGCGTTCTGAACAATTACGTCCGCGCCCATCTCTTTTGCCTTGTTAATAAAAACATCCATATCGCGCTGCCAGCGTTCGATTGCAAGTGTATCAATTGAAAAACCTATTGTTATAGGATTAGAGGCTGCCGCAGTTGTATTTGTACGGGGTTGTCTTGGAGCAGCAGTTACCTCGTTTTTTTTGCAGGAAGCTGCCAGAAGGAGAATAAAAAGAATTATTGTCAGATTGATTTTTTTAATTAGATTCATTTTTAACTTTCCTGTATTCTTTTGGAGAAAGACCGTATTTGTTTTTAAAGATTCGGCTGAAATAATTCTGGTCGTTATAACCAACATCAGCAGTAATTTCTTTTATAGAAAGATCTGTAGTTTCAAGAAGTTGGCGGGATTTTTCAAGACGTTTATCAGAAATAAAATTGATAAAGGTTTCGCCTTTTTCTTCTTTAAAGAGTTTACTCAAATAAAAGGAACTTACTCCAGCAAAATCAGCAGCAGTCTCGAGAGAAATGTCTTGTGAAAGGTTTTCATCAACGTAAGTGCAGATTTTTTTGATAATAGGATTTTCTTCTGCTTTCTTTATGCTTGAAACAGCCTGTGTACATTCCGTAAGAAATTTCTGTGCAAATTCTTTAATCAGTTTAATTTCATTTTCGCTGCTGAGGGTTGCAAAGGCGTTGTCGAAGGTACTGCTTGTGAAAGCCTTGTTCAGTTCTCGGGTTGCGTTGTTAGCTGTAACTATCAGTTCGAAGAAAGAGTTTTTGATTTTATCTATGGCAAGATTTTGTGAAATAAGTTCGGAAGTAAAAAGTTCCAGGAAGGATTTTACTCCACTTGAATCACCGGCAGACAGTTTATTAATAATCTGATTTTTGAATTCGGCAGTTCCTGATTTTTTTACAGAGGTTTCCAGTTTTGCTTTTTCGCCAGAAATATTTTCTTCTTCGGATAAACTGCTTCCATCTGAAAAAACTATTCCACCATTAGCAGCAGTCTTGTTTAATGCAGAAAGGGCTTGTGAATAAGATGTCTGCAAGTGACTTTTATCAGAATAAATTGAACTGACTCCTGCACGGATTCCTGCTGTAATATTGTAGCTTAGCTTTGTGTAGAACTTTTTAATCTGTTCCTGGATTTCTGAATAATCGGGATTTTCAGAAAAAATCGGAAAGAAAACAGCAATGCGATTCATCATAAAAGAACTTACCAGACAGCGGTGGTCATTATTTAAAAGTTCATGGATTTTTAAATAAGTGCTGTACTGATTATCAGAATTGATATTTGGAAATTCAAAGCAGCAGAATACCCATGGGTTTTCAGAAAGATTGAAATAATCAAGATAAGATGAAAGATCTACAGATTTATCATTATTATAAATACAGGCGTAGATAAAATCATTTTCAATCATTGGAGAAACCATATCAAGCTTTTTGTGAAGCTCGCGGTCCGCAGAAAGCTTACCCTGTTTTTCTTGAACCAGCTGCATTGCACCCCGGATTGTTTCGATAACTACATTCCGGTTTACAGGTTTTGTGATGTATTTATAAGCTCCCAGATTAATTGCTTCCTGTGCATACTGGAATCTGTCGAAGGCTGAAAGAATTACAAAAACAATATTAGGCTTTAGTTTTGTGATTACACTTACGGTTTCAAGCCCGCTAAGGCCTGGCATATTGATATCCATAAACATGATGTCAATATTTTCTTTCATGACAGTTTCAATTGCTTCGGTTCCAGAGAGGGCAGTAAACACCTTTGCTTCATCACCAAAATTTTTATTGATGATAAAGGAGAGTGAGTCAATTACAATCTGTTCGTCATCAGTAACTAATATATTAAACATGATCTGGAATCCTGATAATAAATTTTGTACCTTCTCCGTTATCTCCACTGCTTATATCGAAAAGATCATAACGGTGGAACTGAAGCTGAAGTCGCAGAAATACGCTTATGAGACCTGTCCCGTTATGTGAAGATTTGTCGTCCAGAACATCTTCGGGAAGTCTGGTTGTTTCTGCAGCAACTGCTTTGAATACTGCTTCCCGGGTTTTATCCGGCATACCTTCGCCATTATCGCTAATGCTTATGACAATGTGTTTTTCTTCTCGAGAAACTTCAAGACAAACCTTTCCTTTTGTATTTTTAAGTCCATGTTTGATGCAGTTTTCAACAAGAGGCTGCAGTGTCATCGACGGAATCTTCTGTGGAAAGCTTCCGTCAGGAATTTTTTTTGTAAACTCCAGGCGGTTTCCGAAGCGTACTTTCATTATATAAACAAAATTATCTACCAAAGCAAGTTCTTCGTCAATTGAAACTACACGGCTTTGCTGCTGGATATTATAGCGGAAAAAGTCTGCTACCTGCTCAATAAAGTAACAGGTTTTATCTGCATTTTCCATCATGGCAAGCTGGGCGCCTGTGTTAAGTGTATTAAAAAGAAAGTGAGGGTTTACCTGATTCTGAAGGGCCCGAAGCTGAGCATCGGTATAGAGAGCCTGCATTTCTATTTCTTTTTCCTTGAGCTCTGCTTCGGTTCGGGCCTTTTCCCAGATGGTGTCGATATATTCGCGGATGCTGATGATCATTCTGTCGAAGGCGTTACAGATTGTTCCGATTTCATCATTTGTTGTACGGTTGAACAGAGGAACATCAAAATTACGGCGGGCAACCTTATGTGCAACTTCAGAAATATCAGCAAGAGGTTCCATAATTGAAGTAATCGTAAGATAGAGCACAAAGAAAATCATTACAGAAAAAACAAGAAAGAAAAGGATGCTGAGAGTATTTGAAATAACGATTCGAGACTGATTCTCATCATAGCGTTCTGCATTCTGCTGAAGGCGAAGATTATTCAGTTCGAGAATCTGCGAAATCAGATAGTTATAACTGTTCATTGCATAATTATAGTTTAATAAGATTTCCTGCTCATTGTTTGCACGGCGGGCAGAAATTGCAAGATTACTGTAATAGAGAAAGGCTTCTGTCAGCTGGTGTACTATATATTCCTTGTGGGCTACTTCATTTTTTGATGGAAATTCCTGAAGCTGCTTAAAAAAATCTTCGACTTTCGTTCTGGAATTATAATAAGCATCAATACTTTCGAAAGACCGGTAGTTTACGTAGTTTTCCATAGCCTTTTCGGTTGCCGAAACAGCCGTTGAAAAATGTGTAAGTTCAGTGTTTGATTTATAGGAGTTACCAAGGTTCTGTATTGAATAATAAGAAAGGCGCATGGTTGTAAGAAGGCTTGCGGTGAGCATAAGAATTGCAATTCCAATGCAGACCATTATTCGCCAGCGGAGACTTTTGTTTCTGATGTAGTTAATCGGATGGAACGACTTCATCAGCTTCTCCTATCTTTGTGCCTTACTGATTTTTACATCAGCTGTGATATAAGAGTTTGCATATCCTTTTGTACGATATTCAAATAATTCTCGTATTGCAGTTTCTCCGATTTTTTCCGGATCAAGAGAAACAAGTTCGCTTATCCAGCCTTTTTGAAGATAAAGCTGACAAACTTCATTTCCACCAAAACCAATCAGTTTGTAGCGGTCTGCATCAAAGTTTTCTGAAAGAAGTTGTGCGCTAAGAATTGTAGTTTCTTCTGTAAGGGAAAGAAAAATATTGTTTTTTCCGTCTATTTTAATATCAGAAGAAACATCATCAATAACTTTTGTAATGATTCTCTGATTATCACCAAGAGCAGACTGAATACTGCTGATGAGTGTATTCGAATTAGTGTCTAAGGTTTCGCTTATGATATAAACGTTTCCGCCGTTGGGTAAAAAGTTTTGTGTTTCATCTGCAATTTTTTTTCCAAGTTCCCAGTTATTTGTTCCAATAAAAGATATTTGCTGCATGCTTGGTGAAAACTGACCGGTTGTAATAATCGGAATTTTTGGAGAATCGGAACGCTGTAAAAGTTCAGGTCTGTCTTCTGAAGAATCTATGTAAACTACAATACCATCAGCATTTAAAAATGAACAATAATTTAAAAGATCCTGCAAAGACTGGGTGTCGGCCTGAGATTCAGGAACATGGAGGTCTACAACTGTTTTATAGGATTTGCCGAGACTTGCTGCTCCTTTATACACTTCTGTAAGAAAACTTTGATTTTCGTAGGTACCGTTTATAATAACATGTTAAAGTAAAGAACATTTATCTAGAGATGGAGAATATGAAACTATACTGCAAATTAAAAAATTTTATGAAGAAAATGATA
>CAKUWD010000065.1 GCA_934699065.1 uncultured Treponema sp. | reverse complement strand
AAAAATTATTTAGTCAGTTATTTCCTTCCCTGATCTGTCAAAGAACTTTTTGTTTCTTTTGCTGAGTCGCAACTCAGTGTTGCGACGGTGAAAATGAATATATATCTTTCTAAACTTTTCGTCAAGTGCTCATGCATGATTTTTGTGTTTTTTTTCATTTTTTTTCATTTTTTCTAACGAGATTTCTGAAACTTAAAAGGTGTGTTACAAATAAAAAACAATGATGTACGGAAAATAAATGCGTGAGTGAAAAAGGACACAAGACTGCATCGAGGGGGCTTTGGCGCTTAGCCATAAAAAAAATGCGAGGATTTTCGAATGCGCAGCAGGCGGAAGCTAGTCGCAGCCTGCGGCTGTCATGGCATTTGTTTTTATGAGAACTGGTATCCTATAAACAGGGCTTTTAAGTCGGCTTTGCCGGTGATTCCCAGGACATTATAGATGTGAGCCAAATCTTTTTTAATTGCACTTTCACTTACGTTATGAGTAATTGCAAGCGCCTTGATTGTCGTATTATTTACTACAGTTTCTTTTATACAATCCTTCTGGCGGTCTGTAAATTTATAATCATCCAGATTGATTGCCCCACTCCCCTTTCTATCATAGGCATGGCGGAATAAAAGATTTATACAACCAATTGTCGCAAGGGCAAAAAGAGAAATTCCAAGATATTCAAAAAAGCTTTTAACCCCATAAGGAATAACAAGGGCTAGCTTTACAACTTCCAGAGCAAGGTAGATTCCAAGCCGCACTCTCGAAGCCAGACGATTCTCTAGCAAAAGCAGAACAAATAAAATTGCCGTCAAAAAAAGCGCTGTATAAATGCGGCCTGTATAAAGATAAGAAATCGTCAAAGTTTCAAGTGCAATATAATAAATGCTGTGATGTGTATACAAGAAAAAAGAAAGCAGGCAGAGAATTAGAGCCACTCCCTGTGCTGTATAAGAAACAATTCTCGAAAAAGGCATGATGCTCAGTTCGTAAGAGAAATCGGTAAATACATTCAGCAGCAGCATGGCAATCAGATAGATGCAGCCAATCAAAGCCATGAGTCGAAAAGGTTTGTCCAGAAACTTTTTTATAAACATAATCACATTATACCATATAAATTGTGGTTTCGATATACCCGCTTTGCGGGCACTCAACCACCAGATTATTTATTGAAGTATTCATAAATTGCATTGTAAATCGTATCTTCGCCCTGCATAAAATCTTCAAACTTTTCCGATACTTCTACATCTGGCAAAACTCCACAGTGAATATCAGAGTGGGTTACTTCCCTCGCCCGCTTCTGTAGTTCCGGCTGATCATCAAGCTGCTGAGGAAATACAAAGTGGCAGTTAAGTTTTTTAAGATTATTTCCCTTATGATAACCGGTATAATTAAAAATTGCCTGTCCAGTTTCTTCACCAAACAAGACAACCTGTGGATAATACATCAGAACGAAATTAATAAATCTGATGGAACAGGAATAAGTTCTTCCTGTTGCAACTATTGCAAGATTATATTTATCCAATTCTGATTTATATTTCCAAAGTTCATTATTAAGAGCCATTTCAAAAGCTCCATCTCCACCCGGATTATATCGAAGATCAAAAACAAGAGTATAGTACTTTCCGGTATTCAATTCTGAGATTATGTCAGAAAACCAGTCCTGCACCTTATACGATTCATCTACTTCGCAAGAATTACATTGAGCATATACAGTCTTCTTTTCTTCAGAAGAAGTGACCCTATATTTTTTACTCGCGTCAAAATGTCTAAGTATCTTATTTTCTTTTTCAGGCGATATTTTTACCCAGTTTTTAATCTTTGTAGGATAAGTCGTCTTGCAATTAAGAGTTTTGATTGTTCCATCCGGAGCTTCTAAAGTAAGACGTACTTTTCCATTTTTCTGTACTAAACCTGCCTCTTTTAGACTGATGAAGTTGAGCAGCTGTTCAAAATCATATTTTTCCCCGACAGCTGTTTCATACGGAGCGAGAGAATAATTTACATATCTATCTCCAGCTTCATCTATTGGCAGGTCGCCAATTTTTACAAGCTTCCAGCCAAGATATTTTTTATATTTTAAAGTAGTCAAATAAAGATGATTATCATTTCCAAAACAGTAAAAAATGAATGGCAATCGCTTTGCAAACAAAACAGCCCTGTCATTCGGCTCGAGACGAAGATGAACACATTTATATTCGTTTAAGATTTTTTGAATTCTAAAAACACAGTCCAACCGGTCAGCTTTACCAGCCATCACATCAGCCTTAAGCTGTTCAAAAGGCTCAGGATCATAAAGCTCTTTAAGAGGAGAATATGCCATATCAACTTGAATGCGTTCAATATCGTAATACAAATCCTTTGGAGTAACTTCTTCTTCAGTGTGACGTTTACAACCTGCAACCAACAGTAATGTAAACAAAAGTGATAAGATTATTAAAAGACTTTTTTTCATATTTTTGTCCCTCTTAATGATGTGGATTGCTTCGTCGCTGCGCTCCTCGCAATGACGGAAATTGTAAAGAATAATGCCGGGCTGTAACTTTGATATGCGCGAGTGGAAGAGAGGTACAACCTGCATCATCCCCGCAGGTTGTGCCTCTCTGCAACGGAAGCATATCAAAGTTGCTTCACGACAATGTTACTTCTTTGCAATTTCCGCAACGCTGGTAACCACACCGGCAAGGCTCTGCAAATCAGACGGAACAATAATCTTTGTAGCCTGGCCATCAGCTGCCTTCTCAAAAGCCTCGAGACTGCGGAGCTTAAGAACAGCTGCATCCATTCCCGCTTCCTTGAGCATTTTAAGACCTTCGGCCTTAGCCTGCTGAACCTCGCGGATAGCCTCAGCTTCACCCTTTGCCTTCTGAATTGCTGACTCCTTCTGAGCCTCAGCCTGAAGAATCAAAGCCTGCTTCTGGCCTTCAGCTTCGAGAATTGCAGACTGCTTGTGACCTTCTGCAATAAGAATCTGCTCGCGGCGTTCACGTTCAGCCTTCATCTGCTTTTCCATTGCATCGCGGATTGCCTGTGGAGGCTCAATATTCTTAACCTCTACACGATTTACCTTGATTCCCCAAGGGTCAGTTGCTTCGTCCAGAATAGAGCGCATCTTTGTATTGATAACGTCACGACTTGTCAAAGATTCATCAAGCTCGAGTTCACCAATGATGTTACGCAAAGTTGTAGCCGAAAGATTTTCCAGAGCATTAATAGGCTGTTCAACACCGTAAGTATAAAGCTTTGGATCTGTAATCTGGAAATAAACTACAGTATCAATCATCATTGTTACGTTATCTCTTGTGATAACAGGCTGTGGCGGAAAGTCAAAAACCTTTTCTTTAAGCGAAACCTTTTTGGCAATACGATCAATAAAAGGCACCTTAACATGAAGACCTACATTCCAGGTTCCCTGATAAGCTCCAAGACGTTCAATAACAAAAGCATTAGACTGCGGAACAATTCTGATGTTTGTGATAATCAGAATCATAACCAAAACTGCAACTGTAATAAGTACGTAAATCATTTCTAAATCCTCCTAAATCACTGTCATCCCGAACTTGTTTCGGGATCTACTAGCAGATGCTGAAACAAGTTCAGCATGACCGCTAAATCTGCTTTACATAAGCCGTAACACCGGCAATTTCTTCGATTATGCACTTACTGCCTTCTTCGAGAACAATGTCTTCGCGAACTGCAGCAGTCCATTCCATACCATTGATTTTTACAGAACCCTTGTCGAGGGCGGTAATTTTCTTTGTCACTACAGCAATCTGCCCGATTATCCGCTCGTAATTCGTAGCGATTTTTTTCTGGCTCAGCTTCTGCTTTACAATTGGTCTTGTAAAAATCAAAAGGACCAGAGCCACAGCTACAAATATGAATAACTGAGCAGGAAATGGAAGCGGCGTGAAGGCAAGAAAAACCATCAGAAAGGCGCTGATTCCAAACCAAATGGTAGTAAGGGCCAGGGTGAGCGATTCAATCACTACGCAAATGATTGTTACCGCGACCCAAAACCAGGGAAGATTATCCCGAAGAACCGAAATAATACTGTCCATAATACAACCTCCTGTATTGGCCTCGTGGGCCGTTTTTTTTTATTTAAGGACTCGTTTAATCTTCATCATTTTCCAACTTTTGTAATATGATTCCAGAAATGATATATACCAGCCAGTATGCCAGGCATGCAGCTGATGTTATAAAATATTGCATTCCATATTTTGGCATGTTTCCGGATTTATAGAAATTGAAGAAAAAGAGAAATTCCAGCAGAGTGACTAGCAAACAGAGGGCAGTTTCAACTCTTCCCAATATCAAAATCTTATCATCTTTTCTGATGAAGTTTTCTTTAAGCCAGTTGACTATATAAAACTCCTGATCTTTTGCGGAAAAAATTACTTTTTTATTATTTTTCAAAAAGAGAGTGATGTTTTTGCCAGAATTACATACATTGTTTAAGGCAGGAAATGGATTGTTTAAATTGTAACACTCTATGTCCTGCGGTTTGATTGGAATATCTGTAGTTGAGCTTGGCTCTTTTCCTTTATAGTTTAAAAAAAGGTATGAATTAAAAAGGCAGATTTTTTGTTTTGAAAGTAAATCCAAGGGAATTAAAGCTGTAACTAGATTTGAGAAAGGCGATAGCTTATCGTAAATGAATGAAAGAATTATGGTTACAAAAGTTGCGACTGTAAGAATAAAAGCAATTTTTGCAAGAGCAACTCTAATGTCAATTTTCTTTTTGAAGTTCATTATCATCTCCTGAGTAAGGCCACCCGACAGGCAGCCGCTCACAAGTCTAATATAGGCCCGGAATTGTGAGAAAACAAGAGTGACAATAGTTATTTTTGGGGTAACTTTTGTCCCTAAAAAGGGTAACTTTGGTTACTAGCCTACAATCGAAGAACCGTTAAAAAGCAAGCCGTCAGGGTTGCTTTAGGTTCATCGAAAGAATGGCTCAGAGGCAAGCTGAGCTTGCCGACTTTCTATCTAATTCGACTGAAGTCTACTTTCTGTTCAGGAATATCAACCTTGGACATTTTGAGAACGGCAGCATCATTAAGTTTTACATCGCTGCAATTGTGCAAGGTAGCCTGCATATCAAGCGACGGAATCAAAAAGAGTGCATCGTTTCCACGGCGGTCAATACAGAAGGCTTCATATTCGCTATCGGGATTCTGTAAAAGATAAACAAGCTTCCAGTGGGTATCACTCTGGCGGCTGGCTTTTTTTGCAGCAATTGAAGCGGCATCTCCGGCGGCAACCCGCTCAAGCATATCATCTTTTGCAATAAGGTGGCGGCCGTCAATAAAAGCGCGAAGCTGTTCATGAGAAATCAGATCACCATAACGACGCAGGGGCGAAGTTACCTGACTGTAAAAGGAAACTCCAAGACCCGCATGAGGAGCAGGTGTTATTCCAACAGAACGTTTTCTCATGCACTTAATTCGGGCAAACTGACCAGCCCAGCCCTCCGGAAGACTATCTGGAAAATCAGGTGCTTCCTGGCTTATAAACATAAAAGGAATCTGATTTTTAAAAGCAAAGCGGGCAGCACCCTCCCCGGCAAGAATCATCAGTTCCGCAATCATTTCATTTGATTCAAGACGGTCCTCAGGTTCAATAGTAACTTTCTTACTTTCTTTATCAACAGAAATATTTACCTCAGGCATCTGAATTGTGATAGCTCCGTTCTTTTCACGGCGCTGGCGATTTTTACGGGCAATTTCAAAAAGAGGTTTAAGCTCAGTATCTTCCTTATGCTCTTCGGCATATTTATATGTGAGACGCTTTACCTTCACATTAGTTTTAAAAACCTGACACTCTTCAATCTGACTCTCATCATCAAGTTTGATTCTGAAAGAAAGTGCATGACTGTCTTCTTTCAACCCCAGTGCATAATCTTCCAGGCAGCTTTCGCAAAGCATTCGCGAAGTCCCCTCAGGAATATAAAGAGTAGTTCCACGATCACGCGCTGCAATATCAATTTTAGAACCTGGTTCAACTGAAGAAGCCGGGTCTGCAATGTGTACCCAAAGATACTCGCCGTCAAAAGCAACAGCATCATCAGGGTCTACAGAATGCTCGCTGTCTATCGCATAAGCTATGCCCGGAACGTCATATCTATCTTCTTCCGGCATTGCGCCAAGCTGATCCTTAGCAGAATCAAAACTGAATCCAAAACGTGTCGGATAAGGATTCTTTGTAAAATCCCAGATTCCAGTATCAATCAAAAGACGATGAGCAGCTTCGATTGTTTGCGGTACTCCTGCATCAGCAAGCACCCGGCACTTGTCTGTTTTACACAAAGCAAAGGCTTCCACCTCACCCATAAATTTTGCATCATCAGGCAAATCAAGTTTTCGAGCCTTAAGACGGGCAATAAAGGCAGCCCTTATTTCAGATTCATGCTCTTTTTCGTACTGTTTTTTATTGAGGGCCTCAATTTCCTCTGCACTTCTGAGAGTAAAGTAAACTTCCCCGTTTTTCAAAGCGTCCTGACAAAGCTGAAAATGAAGATCACTGCTAGCGGAAAAATACAAAGCCCAGACCTGGTCAGCCTTAAAAGAGCCTAAAGAATATTCAGCAAGATCGGAAAGAGAAACTGCCTCATTAGCCGTCGTTTCATCGGACATCAAAAGTTCATAAGCTTCGAGCAGCTTAGCATTTAAGCTTTCTGCCCCACCACAATCACAGGTAAGCACAGCCTCCAGCGATGAACAAGGCCCTTCATGCAAAAGAACAACATCCTTTTCACGAACCTTCTGCTCGCCGTACACTGCTTTTTTGCCGCCAGGAGTTGCCGGCTGTGTACAGAATTTAATGATATATTTATCGCCGTCGCGGTCATTCACCACCGCAGGCTGGTTCTTATACAAAACAACAGAAAGCTTATTCATGAGGATATAGTATCAGAAAAAAAAGATAAAAAAAAGACGCCGTTCGCGGGGAACGACGTCTTTCATACAGGTGGTTTCGATACGACACTTCGTGTCTACTCAACCACCGTAGCGGCTTAAATTACCACTTCTTTTCGATAGTGTCACAAATGTTCAACTCACCTTCATCAAGAGAGAAGAACTTAGCTTTTTCCATGTTAGGAACAACGTTTACTGAGTCACCAAGGCGGAATTCAGCATTTGCAGTTGTCTTAGCGATGATAGACTGTCCCTTGTTAGAAACAAGGTAAAGGTGTGTTTCAGCACCAAGTGGTTCCTTGTTAGTAATCTTCATCTGCATATCATCTTTTGCAGCTGGCTTGTCAACGTATGTGAGGTCTTCAGGACGAATACCGAAAGAAACTTCCTTACCAACATAGTCTTTCAAGCTCTTAGCCTGCTCGTCTGTAGGGTTGATTTCGAAAGAACCTTCATCACAAACGATTTTTCCGTTCTTCTCAAGAACCTTTACAGTGAGGAAGTTCATTGGAGGTGTACCAATGAAGCCTGCAACGAACTTGTTGATTGGGTTGTTGTAGAGGTAAAGTGGAGCACCAATCTGCTGGATAACTCCGTCCTTCATTACAACGATCTTTGTACCAAGTGTCATAGCTTCGATCTGGTCGTGTGTTACGTAGATCATAGTAGCCTGAAGTCTGTTGTGAAGAGCAGCCAATTCAGAACGCATTGTTACACGAAGCTTAGCATCGAGGTTAGAAAGAGGTTCATCGAACAAGAATACCTTAGGGTTACGAACGATAGCACGACCTACAGCAACACGCTGTCTCTGTCCACCAGAGAGGGCCTTTGGCTTACGATCAAGATACTGAGTAAGGTCGAGCTGTTTAGCAGCATCGCGAACACGGCGATCAATTTCAGCCTTGTCCATCTTACGAATCTTCAATCCGAATGCCATGTTATCATAAACAGTCATATGTGGATAAAGAGCGTAGTTCTGGAATACCATGGCGATATCACGATCCTTTGGAGGAACGTCGTTCATTTCAACGCCATCAATGAAGAGCTTACCTTCAGTAATATCTTCCAAACCAGCGATCATACGGAGAGTTGTTGACTTACCGCATCCAGAAGGACCTACGAATACGCAGAATTCCTTGTCTTCAATAGTGATATTAGCATTGTTTACAGCACGAACACCGCCGTCGTAAACCTTACCAATACCTTTAAGTTCTACCTTTGCCATTTAATGTGGCCTCCTTAAGGGTTATATTATTAAAACCATTGTATCACATCGGCGTTAGAAGTCAACAGAGATTTTTCGTAAAGGTGTGTTTTTTTAGTAATCTTCCCTTATTGCTTTTGCCTAATCTTACTTATACAATTTACATATCAAAAATAACAAAGAGGCTTTTATGATTTCTTTTGATTCAAAAACAAATTCATTCCGACTGGAAACCCCAAATTCTACTTATTGTATATTTATAAATGAACGGGGCTATATCGGCCATTCTTATTATGGAAGCAAAACTGGAAAAGATGATCTTTCTTATCTTACACGAAATAAGGAATACGGCTTTTCTGATAGTAAGATTTTCCGAGAAAAAGGTTCTTTTATGGACTTCTTTCCACAGGAACTGCCGACAGATGGACTTGGAGATTTCCGCGAATCTGCTCTGGCTGTCTGTGATTCAGAAGGACACAATGGAATTGAACTGAAATATAAAAGCCACAAAATTACCGGTGGTGCTCAGCCGCTTCCGGGACTGCCGGCTGTTTTTGGAGATGAAAAAGCCTCTTCTGTTCTTGAACTTACTGCAACTGATGATGTTTTAAATGCAGAAGTAACTATTATATATACTGTTTTTGAAAAACTGGATGCCATCATACGTTCTGTAAGAATCAAAAATAACGGTACAAAGCCCCTCTACATCAAAAAAGCCCTTTCTTTTGCCCTCGATATGGATGATGACAATTTTGACATGATTTCTCTGCATGGATCCTGGGCACGGGAACGCCACATAGACCGCCACCCTATTCATGTGGGAAAACAGGGAGTATGCTCGAACCGCGGAGAAACAAGTCATCAGGAGCACCCCTTTATTGCCCTGCTCGATCACAATGCCTCTTATGACACAGGCCGTGTTTACGGCATGAACTTTATTTACAGCGGAAACTTTATTGCAGATGTTCAGAAAAATCAATTTAACAACCTCCGCATAGTTATGGGAATCAATCCGGAGAACTTTTGCTGGAAACTGCCCCCTGAAGAAAGTTTTGATACACCTCAGGCTGTGCTCGTTTATTCTGATTCTGGTTTAAATGGAATGAGTCACACCTTCCATGATTTGTACCGGGAGCATTTAATCCGCTCGCCTTATAAAAAAACTCCACGACCAGTTCTCATTAACAACTGGGAAGCTACCTATTTTAACTTTGATACAGATAAACTGATTGATATTGCACGCGAAGCTTCGAAAGACGGAATAGAAATGCTTGTGATGGATGACGGCTGGTTTGGCCACCGATCTTTTGATGACAGTTCGCTCGGTGACTGGACTGTGAATGAAAATAAAATTAAAGGCGGACTCAAGCATTTGGTTGATGAAGTAAACAAGTTTGGAATGAAATTCGGAATCTGGTTTGAGCCTGAAATGATTTCACCTGATTCTGATTTGTATCGAGCACATCCCGACTGGGCAATTCAGATTCCAGGACGTGAACCAGGACTCAGCCGTCAGCAGCTTGTACTTGATATCACAAGAAAAGAAGTTGAAGACCATACCTACGAAAGCGTTGCAAAGATTCTTCGAAGCGCAAACATTGAATATGTAAAATGGGATATGAACCGCCAGCTTACAGACATAGGCTCCGTACAACTTCCGGCAGATCAGACTGGCGAATTTTACCACCGCTACGTGCTTGCGGTTTACCGCCTGCAGGAACGCTTAATCTCCGAGTTCCCGAATCTGCTGCTTGAAAACTGTTCCGGCGGAGGAGCGCGCTTTGACCCTGGTATGTTTTTTTACAGCCCGCAAATCTGGTGTTCCGACGACACCGATGCAATCGAACGACTTTCCATCCAGGAAGGAACAGCTCTTGTTTACCCTCTTTCTACAATGGGCGCTCATGTTTCTGTCTGCCCTAACCACGCCTGCGGCCGCGTAACTCCATTCAAGACAAGAGGCTATGTTGCCCTCTCAGGAACTTTTGGCTACGAGCTTGATATTACAAAACTGCCGCCGGAAGAACGTGCAATGATTCCAGGGCAGATTACTCTTTATAAAAAGTTTGGCAACCTTGTAAGAAACGGTGACTACAACCGCATTGCAAGCTACAGTGAAAATAATGAATATGACTGCTGGGCAAGCATTGCAAAAGATAAATCAAAGGCACTTGTTACATTCATTCAGGTTCTCAATCACCCGAATTACAAGACCCGCTTTATAAAAATTAGCGGATTAAAGGCAGAAGCAAAATATAAAGTTACCTGGCCGGATGAAGACCAGTCAAAGTTCCAGCCTATGGAAGTGACAGGCCTCACAATTGCAAAAGCGGGAATTCCGGTTCGCCGCGACTGGGGAGATTTTCAGGGACAGTTGATTTATATGGAAGAAATCTAGTCATGCTGATCCTGAAACAAGTTCGGGGTGACTAGTTTTCAGAAATGCTTTTTATCTGTTTTAAGGAAAATCCAGCTCTCATAAGAGCCGCAGTTAGTTTTTCATCAGATTTATTTTTCGATAGCTTTTCATAAGCCTTGCGGCAAATTTCGTCTTCATCATTCTCGCTGAAAAACTCATCAAGGGCGGCCGAAGCAACATCCCGTGCAATTCCCCGGGACACAAGTTCTGCAGATAAGCGGCTTCTTCCTTCATAGTGATTTATTTTTCGTGTATTAAGCCAGGCAGTTGCATAGCGCAGATCACTCAAATACCCCCGCCCCTCAAGATATGTCAGCGCCGCTTCAACATATTTTTTTTCATATTTCTTTTCTATTAATTTTCGTGTAAGCCCAAAACGGCTCTGCTCCGCCCGAACAAGGTAACCGACAGCCTTAAGTTCTACAGCACAGGTAAGTCCGGCATCCAGCAGGCTGTCCGTATCTGTTTCATCAAACTCGACACCGACATCAATCCGCTCAAAAAGCCCTTCCGGCAGATATTCCTTACGCACAAAAAACGCAGAACCTTCCTCTGGCGTTAATTTAAACATCCCGCTATAAGACGTCTCTACAAGAGTTTTTACAACCATACGATTATTGTGTGTGTTTTTTTATTAGTGGTCAATACTTTTATGTTCAGACTCGGAGTAGAAAATACTCCATGACAACAAGCCTAAAATCGAAAATCCGTTAAAAAACGGGCTGCGGCAGCGGGCCGTTTTAGGATTATCAAAAGAATGGCTCAGCGGCGAGACTAGCGAGCCGCACCCGTTGGCAGGTGTGTTTTTCCACGGGAGTATCCAACCTTAAGAAAACTGAGGTTAAATAAAAAAACACGGCCAAACGACCGTGTTTTGTAAAAATTCTTGTAGAGTTCGTCGACTAACGCTTTGAGAACTGGAAGCGGCGGCGAGCACCCTTCTGTCCGTACTTCTTACGCTCAACCATACGAGAATCGCGTGTGAGGTATCCGTTAGCTTTGAGAGATGTACGAGCATCTGGATCAATCTGAACGAGAGCGCGTGAAATGCCATGCAAGCAAGCAGCTGCCTGACCGTTCATACCGCCACCCTGAACGTTGATAAGAACGTCATACTTTGAACCCATAGAAGTTACGAGAAGAGGCTGCTGAACAACCTGAATCTGCTCTGCAGTTGCAAAGTATTCTTTTACATCTTTACCATTAACAACGATTTTTCCTGAGCCGTCGCGAACAAATACGCGGGCTACAGCTGTCTTTCTTCTTCCTGTACCAATAGCAATATTCTTTACCATTTTCTATCCCCCGTATTACAGCTCAACTGGCTGTGGATTCTGTGCAGCATGTGGATGCTCAGCACCAGCATAAATCTTAACATTGTCCATCATCTTGCGGCCAAGTCTTCCGTGTGGAAGCATACCAGCAACAGCAATTGACATAGGATCTGTAGGATGTTTTTCCAAAAGCTTTTCATAAGTGTGAGCGCGGAGACCACCAACAAAACCTGTGTGGTGATAATAAATCTTCTTCTGCTCTTTTCCACCAGTTACAACTGCTTTTTCTGCATTGATGATTACTACATAATCACCCATAAGCTGATTCTTTGTGTAAGTTGCCTTGTTCTTTCCGCGTGCAATATAAGCAGCCTTTGCAGCAACACGTCCAAGAGGTTTACCAGCAGCGTCAATAACATACCATTTGCGTGGCTGGTCGTATTCTTTTACAAAAATAGTTTCCATGATATACCTTACTATAAAAAATTAAAGTTTATCTGCGGTTTTGAAGTTTTTGCATCTAACCCCAAAACTGCCTTGGATTTAAGATGAGCAGTCAAAAATCCAATAACGGGTAAAGTATATTATCAGATTTCAGAGGTTTGTGTCAATGCTACTGAGCGTCGTTTTTAGCAGCGTCTTCTTTTTTTGCTTCTTTTTTATCCTTAATATCAGCAGCACCAATAAAAAGACAGATAAGTCCTATCAAAGCTGCAAGAACAGGTGCACCACCCTTCAGGAAAGCAATTACTTCTGCACCCCAGTTAAGAGGACAGCACGGAAGAACTGCAAAAACAGTAAAAGCAATAAAAACAAGTCCAAGAATAATAGAAATCATATTCACCTCAAGATAATCTTCAATATAATAAATATAGAATAATCCAATTAATCTATTCTTTCAACACCTACTTTTATTCAATATTAGGGCCCAAAATCAAAGTCCAATACGCCTTCCGCAGCTCCCTAACGGTCGGCCTCCTCGGCTTCGTCTGCGGTGGCTCGCGCTCCGCGCGCCTGCTCCACGCTCGGGGCGCCTCCCCGGCGTATACAAAAGAATTATTACCTTACAGTACGGATTACGCGGAAGCCTGCAGTGTCAGTCCAAAATCCTCTTTTAGAATAAATCGCACTATTATCAATTATTCTACCAGTTCCTCCGGCATACCTTCTTTCAACCTTAGAAGTTCTTCCTGTTATTGGTGTACTAGTTGTTATGCCTAACGCACCACTAACATCGACATAATCCCAACACCATTCTGTCATATTTCCACTCATATCATAAAGCTTCAAACTGTTTGGCATTGTCTGTTTTATTTCATGAGTACCAGAAGTTGCTGTAACATCTTCTAAAGAATTCGTTCCGCTGTAAATTGTCTGATTTTCTGGAAAAAGACTTCCACCACGTGCTAAGAATTCCCATTCAACGGCTGTTGGAATTCTCCAGCCATCAGCATCTAAATCAAATTGATAACCGCTGGTAGCTGTAGGATCTAAAGTGTCATTATAACCAGTTCTACCTTCATTACAATAAGTTCCAAAATAAAATTTATTTCCAATCTTATAAATTCTAGAGCCCGAAATAAGACTTTCCAACCATAATTCAGGATCTTTTGTGCCATTCAAAGAATATACACAGTGAGTAAGCCTTTCTTCTCGGCTACTTCCAAAGCTACTGTCACCCAGGGTTCTGAGATTGCAGTAAACCATTGTGGCATACCAGTCAACAAAATATACAGGATAAACATCTTTTTGGGATCCACTTTCTGTTACCACATATTGAGTACTAGCCGGATCATAAGTCATATACTGTTCCCATTCAGTCTGTGTTACTTCGTGGTCACTTGCAATGATATTTGGAATATCTAATTTTCGGCCTGCTATAAATAAATTTGATTGTCTATTTGTATCGCCAGCACACAAGGTAGTAGAGC
>CAKUWD010000064.1 GCA_934699065.1 uncultured Treponema sp. | reverse complement strand
GTTTTGCACCAATACTCTTTAATATTGCAATTTCCTTCTGACGCTCCATTACAAGCATTACGATTGCAGAAGAAATATTTACCGTAGCAACAAGAACAATCAGCATCATTACAAAAACAAGCATTACCTTTGTAGATGAAAAATTTTCAAACTCAGCAGTATGAATCTGGTCCCAGCGGTAAACATTTGCATAGCGTCCAAAATATTCACTCACCCTTTTTTGAATTGCAACAAGTTCAGGAGAAAAGGCATCTGTTGTTTCTATCATAACATTGAATTCAGCACTTTCCATTGAAAGATTTGAATAGGCAGCTTCGATTGGAATAAATACCCAGAACTGGTCAAGCTCCTGATAACCGGAAGAAACTATTGCAGAAATTTTAAAAGAAGTAAGCTTTGGAATTATTTTTTCTCCAACAGTCCTTGTTGTAACAATTCTAAGAAGATCTCCACTGTGAAGTTCGAGTTCTTCTGCCATTTTTTTTCCAATAACTACCGGAGAGTGTTTTTCCTTTTCATCAGGATTTACAAAATCAGAAATATTTCCTTCACAAACTTCAAAAAGTTTTTCGAAAGATTTATTTCGCACAAAGATATCTTTTTCAAGGGCACGTATTTCAGCACCGCTTCTTCCGTTTTTTCCGACTGCAATTGCCGAAATCTCTACTTCCGGATAAGCAGCAAGCACACCCCTGCAGGAAAACAGATCTTTTGCATAATCCATAAAGCTTTCTGCAGTGCGAACCTTTGAAATATTTGGAGCTACGAAGGCCTGAATGTGAGACGAAGAAAGTCCTATAATGCGCTCTGTCATACCGTCTATCATTCCATTAGTAACTGAGGTAACAACAACAAGAGGAACAATACTAAGCCCTATACAAAGCACAGCCCCAAAAAGACTTTTACGGGCAATAGACTTTTTTTCGGACTTTGGAAAAATAAGACTCTTTGCAAATTTTAAGGAATAAGAAAGTCTCATTTAAGGTGTCCCTCCACAAGACGGAACTGGCTGTCTCCATTAGCTGCAAGCTTCATATCATGAGTTACAAGAATAAGCGTTTTTTTGTATTTATCTGCCATCGAAAAAAGAAGTTCTCCGATTTTCTGAGCGTTTGCAGGGTCAAGGTTTCCAGTAGGTTCATCTGCAAGAATAAGATTTGGATCATTAATTAAAGCACGGGCTACTGCAACCCGCTGGCGTTCACCACCAGAAAGTTGAGACGGCAAATGATTCATACGTTCCGAAACACCAACATCACAAAGGAGAGCTTCGGCTCTTTCAATTGCTTCTTTTTTTGAAAGGCCTGCTATCAAAGCCGGCATATAAACATTTTCAAGGGCAGTAAAATCTTTAAGAAGATAATGAAACTGAAAAATCAACCCCAGAAAGTGCGAGCGGTATTCAGACATTTTTACCTCGTTTAGTTTTGTAACTTCCCACTCACCGGCCTGAACACTTCCACTTGTAGCATTATCAATTCCACCAATAATATTCAGAAGGGTACTCTTACCGCTGCCACTTTCACCGACAATTGCAATTTTTGAACCTTCATCAACACTAAGATTCAACCCCTTGAGAACAGTAAGTTTTTCGCTGTCTGTAACGTAAACTTTTTCAAGATTTTTTATAGTCAGGATATTTTTACTCATTGTGGAGTACCTCCGAAACTGTCAATTTTAAAACATTTCTGCTTGCTGCCCAGGAAGCAATCAAAGGAGAAAAAACTCCGAACAAAGTTATTGCAGTTACTTCTCCCGGAAACAATCGGGCAGGAATGCTTGCATAAAGATTATAGGAAGAATTAATTTGAACATACTGCAGATTCTGACGATCTGTAAGGGCTGTTATAAGATATTGAATTCCATACATTAACTTTGCTGCAAGAGTAAAAACAACATCTGTATTCAAACTGATTATTATGCCAAGAACAACACCTGTGAGAGCCCCCACTGTTCCCATAATAAAACCTCGCATAATAAAAATTGATTTTATTCCGCCTTTACGAGCCCCAAGAGCTGAAAGCACAGCAATTTCTGTACGCCTTTCAAATACAAGTCGTCTCATACCGTTATAAATATTTATTGCAACAACAACGAAAATTAAAGCGACAAGCAGCAGCAGCATGTTTTTTTCTATTCGCAGGGCACCAAAAAAGGTTTTGTTAAAGCTTCGCCATGATTGTATTTGAGTTTTTGATGAATCTGACAAGCCCAGTTGTTTTTTAAGGCTTGCTACAACACCCAAATCTTTATCATAATTTTTGATTTTGATTCCCCAGATTTTTTTTGCCGAAGCCCCAAAATATTTTTCTGCAGCAGCAGTTCCTGTAAATGCGCAGGCACTGTTTATCTCTGCATAGCCGGTTGTAAAAATTCCGCGCACTGTAAAAAGACGGTCGGATGAAAAGAGGTCTACGTCGCTTCCGCCACTCATGACCAGAAGGTTTACGGTGTCTCCGGTGCGGACTCCAAGATTTCTTGCAAGTGTACTTCCAAGTATGATTGAATCAGTTTCTGAAAAATCAAAACTACCGGAAATCATTCTTAATTCTTTTTTAAAACCTTCATCTTCATAATAAATTGATTCATCAGCAGCACGAACATTTACAGCTACAGCTCCGCCTTTTTCTCCGGTCATAAGAGCCTGCGCCTCATAAAATGGCACACAGGCCCTGATCCTTTTTTCCGTCTCACAAGCCGCTTTCAGAGCATTCTCCTGCTCCGGTGCCACATTTATCACCCTAAGGTGATAAGATGAAACTTCGAGAATCGAATCAATAAAACTCATCTGAAAACCATTCATAACACTCATAACAACAGTAAGCGTCATAACACCAAAACAAATTCCAAGAGTTGCAAGCACAGAAGTGACAGCAGAACGCCCCTTTCGGTCAACTCGCGCAAAACGTCTGGAAACAACAGAAATCCAGCGGAGACTATTAAAAAAATTATTCTTCTGATTTTTCAGGTTCTTCATAAACCTTCTCCCTTATAATACTGTTGTTTCTGTAATAAACATCGCGAACACGAATATAGTTTTCATAATATGATTTTACAGAAAGCCCTTCGTCAAAAAATATTCGGCTTGTAAAGTTTCCTTTTTCTGTTGAATACTTATTATGCATTTTTAAAATACCGTTTTCAAAATATTTAAAATCAGGCGGAATTCCTTCATCGTTATATGAATACAGATATTTTTTTGTAAAAGAGTAATCCAGTTCTTTATAATCATCTGCTTTATAAAAGTATTCTTTTAATTCATCAGATAAAAGATCTCCATTATCATCATATGAAAAAAGTCTTTTTTCTGTTATATGTTTTTTTTCTTCAAACACTGCATATTTTTCAGCAGAAAGTGTTTTTCCATCATTATTATATTTTACATTTTCTACCGTATATGGCCCTGTAATATCTTTTTCAGAAACAACTTTTGAATTTTCAAAATATTTATAAGTTTCCGTTTTTTCCAAAGCAGCCTTAAATGCTGAAGGTATATTCCATACTTCTTTTTTTATAAGTTTGTATTTATCGTCATAAAAAAATCTATTTACTTTTTCTTTCTTGGAATGAACTAAAATATGATTACCTTCTGAATCCTGTGATGTAAAGATTTCATTGTCAAATTCATAAAAACTCAGCAAATCATTTTTTCCGGTTTTTGTAACTTCTTCTTTTTCTTCATTAAAAAATTTTTCTATTTCAGACAGAGTTTCTTCTGCCTGTGAATCATTTGGTTCATCAGACATTTCTGACGCTTCTGATGATTCTGATTCTGAATTCATTGTAGTCTCTTCTTCCTCATCGGTCTTTATAAGTTCACTACCATCATCTATCTGATATTCTTCAAGACTTTCTTCCATTACTCGAAGTTCTTCTGCAATTCTTTCTTCTTCAATTCTTGCAAAAACTGATTCAACCCACGTTGCATCATCTAAAGCAGGATTATATAAATCTATATCAAAAGATAATTCTTCATTGTGATTTTTCGACTCTTCAGCTTCTCCTCTTTTCGATTTTTTAGACAAAAAAATTGCTGATGACAACAAGATACTTATTAAAGCAACAAGTACTATTGAAATAATGAGAATCTTTTTCTTTCCAAATCTGGTAAAAAAATCCAGCAGAAACTTCAGATTTATTTTCACAATTTACAATCCAAGAAAATCATTTATATATGAGGCAGTATCAAAAGGACCGATATCTTTATAACCTTCACCTGTACACACATAAGCAACTGGCAGACCAAGTTCACGGCCAATTGAAACTGCGACTCCACCTTTTGCAGTAGAATCATATTTTGTCATAATAATTGCATCAATTTTTACAGCCTCATTAAAAACCTCTGCCTGTCGAAGTGCATTCTGTCCGGTAGTGGCATCAATTACAAGAATCTTTTTATAACAACCTTCATCGGCTTTTAAAGAACAGGTACGATCTATTTTCTGAAGCTCACGCACAAGGTTTTCTTTATTATGAAGACGACCTGCTGTATCTGCAATTACAAGGCCAGGGCCTGCCGCACGAAGAGCATCCGCAGCGTCAAAAACAACAGCAGAAGGATCTGAACCATGCTGATGGCTTACAACACGAACCCCAAGCTTTTGTCCATGCAGAGCAAGTTGTTCAATAGCAGCAGCGCGGAAAGTATCTGCACTTGCAAGAACAATATTTTCTACACCATTATTCTTAAAATAATCTGCAAGCTTGGCAGCAGAAGTTGTTTTACCAACTCCATTTACTCCAAGCATCATCCATACATTCTGTTTACCAGCTTCCGGTACAAGAGAAACTGAACGCACATCCTGTAAAAGCAGTTCCTTTAATTTCTCAACAATTTCACTCTGTTCACGGATTTTTTCTTTATTACAAATTGATTCAAGTTCATCAACTACTTCAAAAGCAGTTTTAGCTCCAATATCTCCTTCAACAAGCATATCTGTAAGCTCATCAAAAAAATCATCATTTATTGAACTTCCTTTTGAAAACAAGGATTTTAATTTTTCACCAAAGGATTTTTTCATATTTATAATCTCCTTATTTTAAATTCTTTTTATTGCTGATTTTCATTTTCAATTTCCACAGCTTCTTCCTGCTGTGTTTCAACCGGAGGAATCCCCACCGGAACCTGCTCAGACACAATACCTGGCTTTACATTCTGCGGTAAAACAGAATTTGCTGCTACAAGATATCTGATCAGTTCAATTCCCCAGAAAACTCCACAACAGATACTGATTGTTGAAGATATATTAGATGCTGTCTGCCATCGTTTTGCAGTTTCAAAATCAATCTGTTGTTTTGAATACAAATCTTTATTAATCTGAAAGTTTCCAAAAGTATAAAATGTTGGAATTAAAGATATCATAAACACCGTATATGCACCGTACATCCATTTTCGCCTTGTATTAACATATTCCATTCTGTCTCTCGGCTTTGGATTCAAAGTTACGGCACTTCCATCAAATGTCTGTTTTTTTGGAATATAGAAGAAAGCAGTTTCATTATCTTCTGTAATAAACTCACCAAGAATAGTATTTCCATTAATAGAAATTTGAGAATTTCTGTCATCAAATTTTAAAGCAGGTTCAGCATTTGCATAAATATTTCCAGACAGTTCATTTTTTAACTGTAACTGGATATGACCTATTACCGGTCTTTCGAATTTTACTTCAATATTGTATTTTTTATTTCCTTCAAAAAAATAAGTTACTCCAGCAGATTTATAACCTTCAGAAACAAACTGAATTCTATGACTTCCAGAATCCAGAGAAACGGTATCGTTTTCCATTTTTTGAAGAACATCATCTACATATATTGAAAGTTTTTCTTTTGCCTCTTCCGGCTCTATAGAAAAAACAAATTTTACTGGCAATGTATTTACTATCATTGGAAGTATCTGCCGGGAGATTTCTGAAGTAATCAAATCAAGTTCCTTAATCTCACCAACTTCCATTACAGAACCGATTTTTTTAGCTCCAGGATAATTATACAAATCAACGGCAACAGAAATAAAATCACCATAAGAAGTAATTTGCCCTGTAATTAAACCATTTATTCCAGACGAAACGACTTCTTTTTCAAAAAGAGGTTCTGTATAATCTGTTTCTTTTACTTTTACTGTAGTTTTAAAAAGACTTTCTACGCTATCTTTGTAGAGTGCAATATTTTCTTCTGTAATTAAATCTTCACTCTGTTCAAAAATGTTCTTTATGAGATTTTTTACAAGCTCTGCTTCATTAAGCTCAACGTTGTCATCATCATCAACTTCACCTGCAGCCAGATGCATCTGGGCTTCTGCTTTTTCATATTTTTCTTTCTGCTCTGCAATATTTTTTTCAAGTTTTTCCTGAATCTGCTTTATTTTTTCTCTTCAGCTTTTAATTCTGATTTCATACGCATATCAGAATAATTATTCAAAACCAGTGAATCTCGTTTTTTATATTCACTTGAAAGCTGAAGATAAAGAGACTGTCTTTCTGTACGTAATTTATAATTTTCTCGCTCAAAACGTTCATTTGGCATAATGTTACGTTCCAGCGATCTGCTGATTTTTTCGAGGATATTGATTGGAATAGTTTCCTCAATATTTGAAGTAACGGCATTTTTTGTCTGCCCGCGTGCATAAATAAATTTCTGAGCTGCAATAACCCATTTTTCATCTTCACTAAAAAGAGGTGAAAAAGAAGCCCAGAGAAAAGTAAACACTAAGACAACTGCACGCAGTTTATTATACTTCTTCGTCATCATCTCCCGAGCCATCCATTGGAAGACCTTTCCATTTTGCAACAAGGTATGCGTTCATAAAATCATCAAGATCGCCGTCCATAACTGCCTGAATATTTCCTACAGAGTGACGGGTTCTATGATCTTTTACCATTGTATAAGGGCAGAAAACATAAGAGCGGATCTGGCTTCCAAAAGAGATATCTTTCTTTTCTGCCATAAACTTTGAGTTTTCTTTTTCTTTCTGCTCCCGGTAATATTCATAAAGACGAGCCTTAAGCATGTTCATACAAGTCTGGCGGTTCATAAGCTGACTGCGTTCTGTCTGGCAGGCAACTACAATTCCCGTTGGTATATGAGTAAAGCGAACAGCTGAGTCAGTTTTATTTACATGCTGTCCGCCCTTTCCACCTGCACGGTAGGTATCTACACGAAGGTCTTCCGGCTTAATATCAACTTCAATAGTATCATCAAGAACAGGATAAACATAAACTGAAGCAAAGCTGGTGTGGCGGCGGGCATTTGCATCAAAAGGTGAAATACGTACCAGACGGTGAATACCCCCCTCTCCTTTCAAATAACCGTAAACAAAGTCACCGCTTATCTGAATTGTGATAGATTTGATTCCGCCTTCTGCCTCAAGTTCATCTACAACTTCTGTTTTATAACCGTGACGTTCTGCCCAGCGCAGGTACATACGACTGAGCATAAAGGCCCAGTCACAGGCTTCTGTTCCGCCGGCTCCCGCATGTACGGTAAGGAAGGCATCATTCTGATCAACTTCACCTGAAAGCAGGTTTAAGATATTCAGCTTATCAAACTGTGCTTTTGCAGCCTCATACATTGTACGAACTTCATCTTCGTCACTTTGCTCGCCTGATTCTGCGGCCAGCTCGTACATGGCTTCGAGGTCATCCATATCTGCAATGATTTTTTTCCAGGGTTCGATTCGGTTTTTGAGCTTGCGAATCTGGCTCATTACCTTTTCCGCGGCTTCGTGGTCATCCCAGAAACCAGGGGCTTCTGTAAGCTTTTCTTTTTCTGCTATAGCTTTTTCAATTGCGGCAGAGTCAAAGACGCCCCCAAACATTCATGATTTCTTCTCTCAACTGTTCAACAGGTAATTTTATTTCTTCTAACATATCCTTAGAATACACGAAAAACGAGTTTTGAACAATGACACGGATTCAATGGATTGCTTCGCTACGCTCGCAATGACAATCGTTGAGAATATCGGCGACGTCTCGTCATTGCGAGCGTAGCGAAGCAATCTATATGACAAAAGTCTATTTCCATGATATTATTGTAAATATGAAGAAATTATTTTGCTCGCTTATTTTGATTACCGCAGCCACTTTCTTATTTGCAGACCGGCCTCTTATTCGTGATATTCAGGCACGGGCTGGCAGCGGAACAAAAGTAAAAATTACCTGGCAGCTTCCTAAAAAACCGGAACCGGCTTTATATAATCTTTTGATTTACAGAACTACAGAGCAGATTACTTCTTACAACCAGCTTGAAGGTCTTGAACCGATTGCTGCAATTGCACCAGATAGCAGCTCATACACAGATACTCTTGGAGATCTCAGAGATTATTATTACACCATAATTTCGGAGACTACGGCAGGCCCTTATGATGTTGTACTGCTTTCATTCAATTCCACAATAACTGGAGTACACCTTACCGCAAAAAAACAGAGTGATTTGCCGGCAGAAAAAACGGATTATGAGACAGTTTATCCTGATGGAACCTTACGAAAAACTCCACTTCCTTATCTTGATATTATTGAAGGAGCCGGTGCAGAACCACTGGTTTCAGATAAAACTGCTTCAAATGTTACAAAGCTTACAGGTGGAAATAAAAAAGCTTCGATTTCTTCACCTTTGACGCCATACATTTTTGAAGAAGATCTTGTTTCTCCGGAAAGTGGTGATGCTTATCTTCTTTTTGAAATATTGAAAACTTCATTTGTAACAAGAAACTATAAAGAAGCAATTGATAAGCTTAATCAGCTGATTGGAACAAACATCAGTGAAGAAACAAGAAACCGGGCAAGTTTTTATCTTGGAGAATCACAGTATTTTAATAAAAATTATGAAGATGCAGTTCGAAGTTTTGTAAGAATTCAGTCTGTTTATCCGACTCTCGCCTCAAAGTGGCTTGAAGCTTCTCTTGACAGATTATAATTTCAATTGCCGCCTTAAAAAGGCAATTCTTTTATCTTATCTTTCTTAAAAGATCAATGATTGCAGGGCGCTCTACAGCTTTCTTAATTTCTGCCACAAGTTCATCGCCCTTTACACTGTTATTAACAAGAGGATTTCCATCTTCATCTGCATTCGGAACAGTATCCATTCCTGCTTCAGAATTCTGAGAAGGCATATTTACAAGTACCAGTTCATCACCTTCATTAATTCTGTCATAAAAACCATGACTTGTAATTGAAGCTTCAGAAACCTCTTCACCAGCTTCTGTAACGACAAGCATTCCAACAACATCGTCATCACGGAAGAAAAGTCCGGCTCCGGCATCAGCTGTTTTGACGGCACCTTTTTTTACAATCTTAAACTCTGCATCTTTTATGATGTTTTCAGAACGTCCGAGATCTATCAAAACGGTCTTTCCATTGCGCTGCAAAATTTTTCCGCGCACAGTAAGCTTTTCCAGAACCGAATTTCGGAAACGACGCAGTACCGTAGAAAAACGGTTATTTCCGGTTGCGTAGTATTTTTCATTGAAAGTTTCGGTACCGGTTCTGCCTGAATACATTGTTGCACTCAGAGAAAGATCATCCTCTCCTTCACTAAGCGAAACTAATATAAAATAATCAAAGTTATTTGCCCTTGCATTCTTAAAAGCCTCGCCGTAGCCTGAAACAGGAGTAACCTGAGTTTTTACAGAAGTAATGGCTACACCGGCAAAAACATCGCCGCAGGCAAGGGCTGTGAGACGATCGCTGTCTGCATGATTAAAGGTAGAAGTATTTTCAGTATAGAAAACAGCAATATTCCAGCGAATCTTATCTAGATAGAAAGCATCTACATTCCATCTTTTTGCAAGCGTATTATTAAGAAGAGAGTCATAGGCTTCAATAGTATCTTTTAAACCAGTTGAAATCTTAGCTTCTGAATTTTCATTCACAAATTTTAACTGACTGAGATAAAGCTCATGCATACCATTCAGTTCAAGAATATCTGCATAAGCAAGGCGGGCCTGTGCATTTGAAGGATCCAGCATAAGAGCCCTCTGATATTCATAAGTAGAGCCAGCTTTATCGTAACGGCTGTCATACTGGCGGGCATTATTCAAATGATAATCAGCCCATACAGCACGTCTTTTATCATCAAGATCGAGTTCATTCTTTGCAACCAGTTCAAGCATCATCCGCATAAGCTCATCCTGAGGATTAACCGAAAGACCGGTATCCCAAGTTGCAATTGCATCATCATTATTTCCAAGCTTAGACTGTGCCACCCCTTTTAAATACCAGGCTGCACTGCTGTTTCTGTTGCGTCCTATAATAAAATCACAAAGATTGATAACTTCGCTGTAACGGTGCTGAAGGTAAACAATCTGGGCCAGAAGCTCATAAGCCTGTTCGTAGCCGCCGCGGATTTCTACGGCAATACGGGCATGCTTTTCTGCATCCTTGTAATCACCCTTCATTGTATAGATAATTGCAGCAAGATAATGAACTTCAGGTTCGCCAGAATAATACTGCATTGCCTGTCGCAGATATTTTTCGGACTGGGCATAGCGTTTTGTTTCAGCACAAACCAGGGCCAGCGAAAGCAGAGCCTTTCTGTTTGAGTTCTGTCTTTTTAAAGCTTCTGCATACTGATTTTCTGCCCCGGAAAATTTGCCGTCATATAATTCAATTTCTGCAAGACCAAAATGGGCATCAATGTCATTCGGATATTTTTTAAGAACTTCATTAAAAATCTGGCGGGCATCTTCGGTACGGCCAAGTGCCAGAAGAATCATTCCCTTAAGATTTTTTATTTCGCTGCGATCTTTTTCATATTTTTCTGCACTTTCCAAATACTGAAAAGCAAGATCATATTCACCAAGATGATAAGAACAGTCTGCAAGGCGGAACCATGCATCACTAAAAGCCGGATTTGAATTTACAACCTCAATAAAATACTGAGAAGCAGTATACCAGTTTTCATCATTCTGGAGTTCAACCGCTTCGTTATAAAGCTTGAGGACATTTTTTGATTCGGCAGCAAAAAGAGGTCTAGCGGTACTTCCAACTGCTGCAGCAAAAATCATTGCAAATAAAACCCGGCTAATTTTTTTACTCATCATCCTTTCCGTCATCTGTATTTTTAATAATTTTTACCATATTGATTCGGTGGCCTTCCATATCCTGCACAATAAAATCATAATCATTCCAGCTCACCTTTTCATATTTTACAGGAACTTTACCAAATAAATCAAATACAAAACCACCAAGAGAATCAAAATCTTCGTTAGGGAACTGAGCTTCAAGACTCTCATTCAAATCGTCAAGGTCAACACGGGCATCACAAAGCCATACATTGTCGCTGACCTTAAGAATATCTTCCTGCTCCTTGTCAAACTCATCCTGAATATCACCGACAATCTCTTCGATAATATCTTCCATAGTTACAATTCCTGAAACTCCACCATACTCATCAATTGCAATTGCAATATGAAGGTGATGGCGGCGGAATTCACGAAGCAGAGAGTCTATACGTTTACTTTCTGGAACAAAATATGCCTTACGAGCAATCTGTGTAAGATTGATTTCTTTTTTTTCTGCAAGGCATTTGATAATGTCTTTTACATAAAGAACACCGATTACATTATCAATTGAATCTGTATAAAGCGGAAAACGAGAATGTCCGCTGGCTACAATTTTATTAAAAAGTTCATCTTGTGGTGTGTCGCTTGAAATAAAATCAACATCAATTCGGGGAATCATAACTTCCTTAACAGAAGTTTTAGACAAGTCCTCTACTCCCTGAATCATGTCTTTTTTTTCTTCATTTAAGATTTCCTGTTGAATTATTTCTGCTTCTTCTGCAGCTGTTTTCTTTTTCTTAAAAAAACTCATTTTATTATTTTTTCATCCTTTAATTTTTCTAAAACTTTTTCCTGAAGTACAAGCATTTCACAAACAGGCTGTACGCCTTTTTCAATATGTTCTTCCCCATGATCCATTCCATTCAAATGAAGAAGTCCATGTACTATTAAACGCTTGAGCTCGTCATTTCTGCTCTCATTAAAATATTCGGCATTTACAGGAAGTGTATCAAGGCTTATTACAATATCGCCTGCACATTTCCATTTCCCCTCTTCGTCCTCATATTCTTCATCATTTTCAAAAGAAAGAACATCTGTTGTGCTGTCAATGTTGCGGTATGTTTTATTAAGCTCCTGCATATATGCATCATTGCACAAAAGCATGGAAATTTCTTCCCCATCAAATTTGAGTTCTCCCATTACCTTATTAACAAATGGCTCTACTCTTTCAAACCAGTCAGGCTGGTCTACGCCCTCCTGCATTGCTACATATACCCGGTTCATTTCTTTTCCTTTGTAGTTTTTGAAGAAGCAGCTTTGCCTGCAGAAGTTTTTGTAGTTTTTACTGATTCAGAGTTTTCTTTCTGATCTTTTACAGTTTTTATTTCTTTTACTTCTTTTGCAACATCAGGAGAAGCCTCTTCTGTTTTTGCAGGAGCCTCATCCGGATCCTGCTGATTCTGATATTTAATTCGGTTATGATAATAACCTGTGAGAAGGTTTACAAAAGCAGCCTTTATTTTTGAAATATCACGGAATGTAAGGTCACAATTATCAAGCTGTTTATTTTCTACCTTCTGATTAATAAGCATTGTGATAAACTTGTCCAGGCGCTGAGAAGTTGGATTTTCGAGAGTATGGCAGGCTGCCTCTACGGTATCTGCAAGCATAACAACTGCAGACTCTTTAGTTGTTGGCGGAATGCCCGGGTATCTGAAATCATCTTCATCAAGAGAAGGATCTTTTTCCTTTGCACTATTATAGAAATAAGTAATTATACTGTTTCCGTGATGCTCTGAAATAATATCAATTACAGCCTGAGGCAGATGCAGCTGGCGTGCTTTTTCAACTCCCTTACGTACATGACTTTTGATTACTGATGCAGAAAGTGTCGGGTTCAGGTCATTATGTTTGTTTTCCATTCCATTTACCTGATTTTCTACAAAGTATTCGCTCTGATCCATTTTTCCAATATCGTGATAATAAGCACCTACTCTTGCAAGCAGAGAATTAGCACCAATTTCACGGCAGCCTGCTTCTGCAAGCTGGGCAACCATCATAGAATGATTATAGGTTCCGTTTGTTTGAATCTGCATCTGCTTAAAAATCGGAGTATTATTGTCGCTTAAATCCATAAGGCGGAAAACAGAGGCAGTATTAAGAATGATTTCCAGCGGAGTCAAAAAGCCCAGAGTAAGGATTCCAGAAAGGAAACCGTTTATTGCAAGACCAATCATCAGCTTTGGAATATCATCAAAAGTTTCATTGAAGATTACAGAAAAGAGCAGGACATAAACAATATTGAAAATCGCAATCATAAGACCTGCAAAAACAAGATCAAGTCTTCGTTCAATTTTACGCACAATTGCAGCAGCTGTAAGAGATGAAGCGAGAGTCATCAGGAAGGTTGGAATCTGCCAGTTTGTAGCGCAGAGAACACCTATAGACATTACGATTGAAAGAAGCAGAGCAGAAAGATTTCCGTAAAGAATCGTAACAATCATAATAAACAGGGCCGAAGGGATTGCAACACAAATGCTATAGGGACTTGAGAACAAAGGTAACTTTCCACAGAAAGCCGTAACCGCATAAACGGCAAGAAAGAAAATCACCTGCAAAAGCGGTTCTTTAAACAAAAGCTTTCGGTTTACAGAAATAAATGTAAAAAGCAGATACCACATTATCGAAAGCAGAAGCAGATACAGCTCGCTGTTTGCAAAAGCACGGTAATCAATGTACAAAGGAGAAGCAGACATTTTTCTAAGTTTTGAAAAACCTTCCTCTGTAATCGGGAAACCTTTCTTTATTATTTTTTCCCCTTTTGTTACATAAACCGGATCCACATTATCTGGAGGAAGACTTCTGTCCGCAATAATTGTA
>CAKUWD010000063.1 GCA_934699065.1 uncultured Treponema sp. | reverse complement strand
ATCCGGTACTACACAAAGCCCATCAGCGTGAGAAAGTCCGCCATCGCAGAAAATAAAAAAATCGTCAGGCAGTAAAAAGAATTTTGTTTCTTTATAATCGTGAATCTCACCGGCAGAAACGATAACACAACGCTTCAAAAAAGTCCTCCAAAAAAGATGACACGTAATTGTGGTTTCAACAAACTCAACCATCGAAAAGCAAGCTTAATAACCAGCTTACACTCCCACATCCTATCTTGTATTCCCCAGAATTATTTCCATCCAGCTGCGCTTATCTCTTTTTGAAGTATCCAGACCAAAGAGTTCTATAAATTTTTCCAGAGCCACACGAACGTCATCAGCAGCATCTTTTCCATCAGTTACTTCAACTTCAATATATTTTAGACCATTCACCATTTCAAGTTCAAGATGAAAATCGCAACCCGGCAAAACTACCGATTGGCAGTGGACTCCATAAGCATCCTTTTTCTTTTCAAAAAACTGATGATAACCTGAAAATAAAAGAAGGTCACGGATAACCTCCGGCTTTTCAACAAAAGTTTCGTCTTCACGGTTTAATTCAATTCCGTTTTCAATAGACTTCCGCTTTATACAAAAATACGAACGTTCGTTAGTTTTATCATCAGCAGACGCTTCACTTCTTATGCGGATAACCTGAGGCTCACCAGCAGCCTTACTCTCTTCACGGGTAGTATAACGGGAAAAATAATCATCCGATTTTAACAGATGTTCCAGTCCTTCTGCAGCCACCTCAAGACCAGGCAGAGTCTCTTCCCCAGAAATCACCTTAAAAATCTTTTCATATTCCGCATCAGTCAGCGGAATCTTAATTTCTATCTCGCGTCCCATCGTTACCTCGACATCCAAACCGGTCATGTCATCCCGAACCTTCGCAGCATAGCTGCTCGGAGACTCGCTAAAAATAGTCCACTGGACTATTTTTGCCCAGCTACGCTGTGCCGCTCCCTATGATTCGGGATCTATTCCTTCTTTCCAGCCTCAGCAATCTCTTTCAATTCAGCATAAAACTTCGGATACTGTCTTTCAATCAAAACAGGTCTCCCGTTTGTATCAAGGAAGCAGTGGGTACTCTTTCCCAGGAATACAACCTCGTCCTTACATTTAAACTCATAAGAAAAAGTCAGCTTGGCAGCCGAAAGCTTTTCAATACCAACCATAATTGAAATAGTATCCGGGAAAGTTGTCGACTTCTTATAAACGCCTTCAACAGACATTACCGGCGAAGCCATTCCCTCTTCTTCAAGCTTAATAAAAGACCAGCCCAACTGATCCAGAAAATCCACGCGGGCCTCTTCCATATAGCGGATATAGTTAGAATGATGGGTAATTCCCATTTTGTCAGTTTCGTAATAATTAACTTTGTGCAAATAAGGTTTTATAGTTTTCATACCTTCATTTTCGACATTTTCTCTCTTTTTGTCAATCTGAATAATATAGTAAAAAATTGTTATAACGTATCAGGGTAAATGAATTATAAAAAAGTTCGGTCAATTTGACTCGAAGGCTCGAGACATATGTCAAAAAGACTCTGTTTGGGGATGCCGCGCGAACGGCATTACAATAGTTTCCAAACCCCAAACAGCGTCTAGCGCGTTATCGCGCGTTTTTGACATATGTATCGAGACTGAGAGCAACAATAACTTGAAATCTTTATAATTCATTTAAGACGTTTATTTTCTAACTACCATTTTTATAGGTATATTTTTACAAAAACTGTTGTTTATTACCTATTTTTTTACTATATTATAAGTATGTTATTAGATATTACCAATTTAAACGCAGGTCTTGAGGACGGAAAACAGATTCTCAATGACCTCAATATAAAAATCGACCAGGGCGAAATTCACGCCCTCATGGGACCAAATGGAGCCGGAAAATCTTCACTGGGAAACACAATTATGGGTAACCCGGTTTATCAGATTACCGGCGGTAAAATTATTTTCAAGGATACAGACGTTACCGAAGAAAAGGCCGACAAGCGTGCCAGACTCGGAATGTTCATGTCATTCCAGAGTCCGATAGAGATTCCGGGCATAAGCCTTGAATCCTTTATCCGCTCTGCAATCCAGCAGCGCACAGGTGAAAGAGTTAAGCTTTTCCACTTCCAGAAGGAGCTTGCCCGCTGCATGGAGCTTCTGGATATGAATCCTGATTATGCAAAGCGAGACCTCAATGTAGGCTTTTCAGGCGGAGAACGCAAAAAGGCCGAAATCCTTCAGCTGCTCATGCTCAAGCCTGACTTTGCAATTCTGGACGAAACAGACTCCGGTCTGGACGTAGATGCAATCCGTGTTGTTTCAAAGGGAATCGCAGAATACCGCAAGCTTACAAACGGTGCCCTGCTCATCATTACCCACAGCACGAAAATTCTTGAAGGTCTTGACGTGGACTACACCCATGTTCTGGTAAAGGGCCACATAGTTAAGACAGGCGACGGTTCTCTATTCAAGCACATCAATGAAAATGGATATGAGGAATTCATTAAATAGCAATAAGCTTTTAGCCACAAGCATTTAGGAAAATATTTGGGCTTATTGCTAACAGCTAACCGCTAGCAGCTTGGAAACAACATGGAAGACAAACAGAAAATAGAAGATATAAACAGAGAGTTTTACGATTTCCGCTATGAAGAGACAGAAGAAAATACCTTCCGTCTTGAATCAGGTTTGACCCAGGAAATCGTAAAAAAAATCTCCGAAGAAAAAGGCGACCCGGAGTGGATGAAAGAATTCCGCCTCAAGTCCCTTGAAATATACAATCAGTTAAAGGTTCCTAAGTGGGGTCCTTCAATCGAAGGCCTGAACATCGACAACATTGCAACCTACGTCCGCCCTAAAACCCAGATGAGCGGCAAATGGGAAGATGTTCCAGATGACATTAAGGAAACATTTGAAAAGCTTGGAATCCCGGAAGCAGAAAGAAAATCGCTTGCCGGAGTTGGAGCCCAGTACGACTCAGAGCTTGTTTATCACAATGTTCAGACAGAGGTTGCAAAGCAGGGTGTTATTTACCTTGGCTTTGAAGAGGCCTTAAAATCCCAGGAATGGGGACCAATGGTGCAAGAGTATTTTATGACCCTCATTACCCCAAAGGACCACAAGTTTGCAGCCCTTCACGGAGCCGTATGGTCGGGAGGCAGCTTTGTTTACGTTCCAAAGGGCGTACACCTTTCCTTCCCCCTTCAGTCCTACTTCCGTTTGAACGCCCGCGGTGCCGGTCAGTTCGAGCACACCCTTATCATCGTAGACGAAGGCGCAGACCTGCACTTTATTGAAGGCTGTTCTGCACCAAAATATAACGAAGCAAACCTTCACGCAGGAGCCGTAGAGCTTTTTGTAAAAAAAGGCGCACATCTCCGCTACTCCACAATCGAAAACTGGTCAAAGAATATGTACAACCTCAACACAAAGCGTGCAAAGGTTGAAGAAGATGCCGCAATCGAATGGGTAAGCGGTTCCTTCGGTTCCCACATTTCTTACCTCTATCCCGAAAGTGACCTCGTAGGCCGCAAGGCAAAGGCAGAGTTCACGGGAATCACCTTTGCAGGAGCAGGCCAGAGCCTGGACACAGGTGCAAAAATGGTACACCTTGCCCCAGACACCACAAGCCTTATCTCTACAAAGTCAATTTCCAAGGGCGGCGGAGTAAGCATTTACCGCTCTGCAGTTTACATAGACAAAAAAGCCGCCGGCAGCAAAACCAGCATTTCCTGCGAAAGCCTTATGCTTGACCCGCAGAGCCGCAGCGATACCATTCCTGCAATGCAGATAATGACCGACGAATGTGATGTAGGCCACGAAGCAAAAATCGGACGCATTTCAAGCGACGCAATTTTCTATCTTATGTCCCGGGGAATCAGCGAAGACGATGCCCGCAGCATGATAGTAAGCGGCTTTGCAAATCCTGTAAGCAAGGAACTGCCGCTTGAGTATGCAGTAGAAATGAACAATCTGATTAAGATAGAAATGCACGGAAACATGTAGGCAGTGGTTTTTCAGGAGGGCGGAGCCCCGCCCTACGGTCGCACTTCGTTGCGCCCTACCCACCCTGCGGGGACACCCCGCAACGCCCCGTATTAAACGTACATAAAACAGGAGTTTTTATGGAAGAAAAATTAGAAGTAAATCCAATCACCTACCTGACCTGGCATTGGATGAAAATAAATAACGACACCATCTCGGTAAATACAAATTTTTCTGAAAACACAGGAAAGGAAATTAAAGTGCCGGACGGTGTTACAGTAACTACCGGTAAGGAAATAAAAACAGAGCTTAGTGAGCCCCTGTATTCCATTGGAGATGCAGCCGCAAATCTTATCAGCAGCAATGCAAAATCTGGAAAAATCTATACAATCAAGGGAACTCTTAAAGAGCCTCTGATAATCCGCCTTGAATCATCAGACGGCTGTAATGAATGCTGCCAGCAGATAATTCATGCCCTGCCGGACTCAAAGGGCGAAGTTATCATCGTATCTTCTTCAGAAAAAAATGCAGGTGGCATGACAGCCCTTCTTACAAAAGTCTACCTCGAAGAAAATGCCCGGATTCAGGTTTCCAAGGTTCAGCTTTTAGGCTCTGCAATGAATCAGATAGACGAAACAGCCGCAGTCTGCGGCAACGATGCAAAAATGAACTTCATTTCCGTAGAGCTTGGCGGCTCCCATGTAGACCAGGGCTTTCATACAACCCTCTCTGGCTCACGCTCAGACTTTACTTCCCACATGGGCTACCTTTGTCGGGGCGAGCAGTATCTGGACACAAACCAGACCGTCGTTCACAAGGGCAAAAAGACCACCTGTAACATGTTTACAGACGGCACCATCAAGGATAAATCTACAAAGGTTTACCGCGGTACAATAGACATGGTAACAGGCTGTTCCGGCTCAAACGGAAATGAAATGGAAACCACACTGAACCTTTCACCGGACGCAATCGAAAAATCCGCTCCAATTATTCTCTGCGGCGAAGATGACATTGCAGCCGAGCACGGCTCAACAGTAGGAAAGCTTTCAAAGGACATTCTCTTCTACTTCCAGGCCCACGGAATTGACCAGGCCCTTGCAGAAGAGCTTCTTTCCAAGGCCAAGGTTCAGGCCGCCGCAGACAAAATCGGCAGCGAAGAAATCCGCAGTCAAGTAAAAGCCTGCCTTGCAGACATTTACGGCAGCGCCGAAGAGCCTTAAGCTGATATTTACATATCAAAATCACAGGTAATTTTTACACAGGGGTTTCCATGGAAAATAAATACAGAAAAGACTTTCCTTTTTTTAAGGCTATCGATGAAAACGAGGCTGGTGAAAACAAGGGCCTGATATATTTTGACACAGCGGCAACCGCCCAGCGTCCATTTATTGTACTCAATGCAATGACACACTTTTATGCAACAGAAAACGCAAACCCTCTCCGAGGCCTCTACTCCCTCAGCGAGCGCGCAACCCTTGCCTATGAAAATGCCCGCGACACAGTTGCAAAATTCATAAATGCCCGCGAAGCCGCAGAAATCGTCTTTACCCGCAATGCCAGCGAAAGCCTGAACCTTGTAGCCTACAGCTGGGGACTCAACAATCTTAAAGAAGGCGACGAAATCTGCGTTACAATCATGGAGCATCACTCAAACATTGTTCCATGGCAGATGGTTTGTCAGAAAACCGGTGCAAAACTTGTTTTTCTTGAATGCGACAAAGAGACAGGAATTATCAGTGACGAAGAAATTTCCGCAAAAATCAATTCACGTACAAAAATTGTTTCTGTAGTTCATGTAAGCAATGTCCTTGGCGTTACCAATCCTGTAAAAAAACTTGGCCAGGCAGCACATGCTGTGGGCGCTGTTTTTATTGTGGATGGCGCTCAGTCTGCCCCTCATATGAAGGTTGATGTTCAGGAGTTTGACGCAGACTTTTTTGCTATGAGCGGCCACAAACTCTGTGGACCAATGGGAATCGGAGCCCTTTACGGTAAACGGGCTCTCTTAGAAGAAATGGACCCATTCCTCCGCGGCGGCGAAATGATTGAATACGTTACCCGCGAAAAGGCAACCTGGGCAGAGGTTCCTCACAAGTTCGAAGCAGGAACCGTAAGCGCCGGAGATGCCGTTGGAATGGCTGCTGCTATCCGCTATATTCAAAGTATTGGTCTGGAAAATATAGAAAAGCATGATGCCCAGCTTGCCTGCCGCATTATTGAAGGAATGAAAAATATTCCACACATAAATATAATCGGTCCAAAAGACGGCAATAAACGCTGCGGAATTGTTACCTTTACTGTAGATGGAGTTCATCCACATGATGTAGCTACCCTTCTTTCTGAGGAGCATATTGCCATCCGTGCAGGCCACCACTGTGCACAGCCGCTTGGACAGTACCTTGAACAGACAGCAACAGCCCGTGCAAGTCTTTACTTTTACAACACAGAAGAAGAAGTTGATATCTTCCTCGAAAAATTATCTCATCTTAGAGAATGGTCAGGCTACAAAGATTTATAGGCGTCATGCTGAATTTATTTCAGCATCTATAATAATGAGACCCTGAAACAAGTTCAGGGTGACATGGAAGGAAGTAAAATGGATACAAAAGAACTATACAGAGAAATCTTAAACGAACATAATATCAATCCTACTCACAAGCTTGCAATGGAATCTCCAGATTTCTGTCTTGAAGGAGTAAATCCAAGTTGCGGCGACCAGATTACTCTTCAAATAAAACTTGGCGAAGACGGAAGAATTGCAGATGCAAGTTTTACAGGCAGCGGCTGTGCCATCAGCCAGGCTTCTGTAGATATGATGGCAGACCTTGTAATCGGAAAAACAAAGGAAGAAGCTCTTGCTCTTGCTGATATTTTTGACCGCATGATAAAAAGCGAAGTTACAGAAGAAGATCTTGAAAAACTTGATGAAGCTGCAGCTCTTCAGGATATTTCACACATGCCTGCCCGGGTAAAATGCGCAATGCTTGGCTGGCGCACAATGAAGGAAATGTTAGGAACAAAATAAGGTGGTTTCGATACGGCCTTCGGCCTACTCAACCACCGGTGGTTGAGTGCTCGCGAAGCGAGTGTATCGAAACCACCATACGTCGAAACCAAGTTTCGAAAGCACCTCTTGATTCAAAACCGAATTTCTGATATATTAAATATCACTTCGGCGCTTTAGCTCAGCTGGATAGAGCAACTGCCTTCTAAGCAGTAGGTCGACAGTTCGATTCTGCCAAGCGTCAATAATCTGAAAAACTGCCTTAAAGGCAGTTTTTTTATATCTATTCTGCTGATATAGTTACTGAACCCAAAAATAATACATTACTGTTTATTGTTGAATAAGTTGAATCCTGTCCAACTTCTACCGCAAACATAGCAACATACCATATAGAATCAGAACCTGAACCTGAATAGTCTACATCTTCATCATCATTTTTAGGACGTAAAGAAGAGTCCATATTCTTAAAATTAAAAGAATTATCACCAGTTCTTGATATATTTCTTACAGGAATAACGATTGAAGAGCTGTTATAAATATTTGCTCCTCCAACAAGAATCTGTGCCTGATATGGAGGATAATCACTTAAGCGAATATGAACAAGTCTGTTCATACCTGCAGAAGGAATCAAAACAGACTGACTATAATTGCCATAGGCACCAAGAGGCTTATACTTATAGTTATTAATCAATTTGTCAGCTGCAGAAGAAGAAGTTTCTGTATTATTTGCTGTAGCTACGATGGTTTTATATTCACTTTCCATTCTGCTACTGTTTCTATAAATTTTATAATAAACTTCTGTTCCTAAAAATTTTACACCCTCATAATCATTTTCGGTAGTATAGAATTCAAAATACCAGCTTGAAGGATCAATAGAAGAATAAATAGGTTCATTAGTAACAAGAGTTGGCGGATCAATTACATAATATGTATCAAGTCCGCAAGAAGTGTTAAATAAAATAAGACATACAATTACAAAGCTTAAAAATATGTTTTCTTTTTTATTGTATGTCTTATTCATATATATATTTAATGTTTTAGAATGTTTTATTGGATTTTTCCGTCGTTTTTAAGAGCAATAAGTCTAGACTTTGCAAGATTAGCCCATTCACTGTCTGAATACTTATCATTAAGCTCTGTATATACTGCAGAAGCTTCTGTATAGTCACCTTTAGTTTCCATAACACGAGCATAGCTGAACATAGCATGTTCACGCATTACGAAATCTTTTGAATCTGCAGCAAGCTTATAATTTACAGCAGCTTCGTCAGTCTGACCAAGTTCTTCATTACATGCAGCAAGATTAAAATATGCTATTGGAGCAAGGTAAGATTTCTTTGCTTTCTTAGCTGTTTCTTTCCAATATTCTGCTGATTCAGAATATTTTTTCTGCTGATATGTAAGATCTGCACAAAGCATATTTGCGCGGGCACCTGTAATTCCACTCTTCTTAACGTATGCAGATGCTTTTTCAATAGCAGTCTGACGTCTTGTTTCAACTTCAGCTTCTTCGAGAGCTGAACTCTTATCTGTTAATTCAAAAACGATTTCATCAAGAGCCTGAAGATTTTTTGCAGTAGCTTTATTCATTACAGAAGCTGCAATAATATAACCTATTACAGCACAAATAATAATGACAATTGCTGCTATAAAAAACTTCTTATTCTTTTCAATAAAAGCGGCAAGTTTTGTGCTTGCAGTTTCTTCTTCATAATTTGCCATTTTATATAAACCTCAATTTATAAAAAATATTTTTCTTTTTATAAAGCCGCCATCTTAATGACGGTCTATATGCAATTCGTTCATAAGCCGGATAACGTAAGTACGTTGAATACCAAGAACGCTGGCGGCCTTTGTCTGATTCCATCCGTTTTCAGAAAGAATCCTTATGATATATTCCCGTTTAAAAGCATCTACTGCAGTCTTAAGTGATTTATCACTTCCATCTTTTCCAACAGCCTCTACAGTCTGCGATAAAGCTGGACTTTCAACTGCAAAACCAAGATCACTTTCATTAATAACAGGCGGTTTGCCAACAATGAATGCTCGTTGTACAGCATTAATCAATTCATCAGCATTACCCTGCCAGAAACATTCAAGCATTTCTGCTTTTGCACCTTCAGAAAACTCAGTAAAACCAAGTCCTGATTTTTTTGCAAAACGCGCAAGATAAACCTGCGCAATAGGAATTATATCCTCTTTTCTTTGACGTAATGGAGGAACATTCAGAATCACAGTATTAAGCCGTGAATATAGTTCTGCAGAAAATTCCCCGCAAGAAACAACATCTTCAATCGGACGCTCAGCTGTACAAATTATCTTAAGATTAAGATTTTTTCCAGCCGTTTTCTTAATTAAGTCTAGAAAAGCTGCCTGCATCTGATGATTTAAAGTATCAGCAAAACTTACAAACATTGTAATTCTTTGCCCGTATGTAATCATACGACTTACAGTTTCAAAACCATCAATTACCTGTGCTTCTGTAAACGATCTGCAGTTTATCTCAAAAAAATAACCGGTACTATTTTCAGTACCTGAAGATTTAACAACAGCAGAATGGATATGCTGGGCAATAAGACGTTTTCCCGTCCCCCTTTCTCCAATTAACAGCACCGAAGCGTTATTTCCAGAAAGAGTCTGTACCAGCGTACTAAGTTCTTTTGCAAAAGAGCTTTTGCCTGCAAAAGGTATAACTTTCTTTTCCATTCCCACCCGCATGATATTACCGTCATGCTGAACTTGTTTCAGCATCTATAAGAATAGACCCCGAAACAAGTTCAGGGTGACGGTTGACTTTAGTCGTTTTTCTGAGACTTAAGCATATCACCGAGTGTGTATGCTCCGTCATCATCGTCATTCGAACTAGACATATACTGTGAGATTTCGTCGCGCTGCTGCTTTCTCTTATACTCACGTACAGAGAAGGCAACCTGCTCCTTGTCTACCTTTACGTCTACAACGAATACGTTGATTTTGTCGCCAACCTTGTATTTTGTAACAGCCTCTTCAAAAGGAACATCCTTGTCATCGCTGAGGTTTGCCTTATTTACAAGACCTTCAATTCCGTTAGGAGCCTTTACGAAGATTCCGAAATCTGTGATAGAAGTAATTTCACCTTCCAAAGTTGAACCAGGCTTATATTCTTCTGCAAATGCCTTCCAAGGATTGTCTGTAAGCTGCTTGATTCCAACTTTAACTCTGTGAGCTTCTGGATCGCACTCAATAACAACAGCTTCAATTTCCTGATCAACAGTCAATTCGCTGCCCGGATGCTTAACTTTCTTTGTCCATGAAATATCATCAGCATGAAGGAAAGCGTCGATTCCGTCTTCAAGAGCAATAAATGCGCCGATGTTTGTAATCTTAACAACCTTGCCCTTGATTTTTGTTCCAACTGCATATTTTTCTGCAATTGAATCCCATGGATTTTCTGTAGCCTGTTTAAAGCCGAGAGAAACACGACCAGCCTGAATATCATATCCAAGAATCATTGCTTCAACTTCCTGACCAACAGAAACCATATCGCCAGGCTTGTTTACTTTCTTTGTCCAAGAGAACTCAGAAATGTGTACAAGACCTTCAATTCCTTCTTCGAGTTCAACGAATGCACCGAATTCTGTAAGCTTTGTAACCTTACCCTTTACGATGTCATTAACATGATATTTTTCTTCGAAGTGAATCCATGGATCTTCTGCAAAGTGCTTGAGAGAGAGGTTGATTCTCTTTTCAGCAGGATCAAGACGGATAACCTTAAGTTCGATTTCCTGACCCTTCTTTACGAAATCCTTTGGACGAGCTACGTGGCCCCAGCTCATATCGTTGATGTGGAGAAGACCATCAAAGCCACCCAAATCAATGAATGCACCAAAGCTTGTAAAGCTCTTTACTGTACCCTTTACAGTGTCGCCAATCTGTACAGAATTGAAGAATGCATCGCGTTTTTCATCGATTTCTTCTTCAAGATACTTGCGGCGGTTAACTACAGGGTTAAGTTTATTATCTGAATAAAGACGTTCAATATAGAACTTAGATCTCAAACCAATCAATGACTCAGGCTTGTCAATCTTTTCAGCATCAGCCTGACTGATAGGCAGGAATGCTGCACGGTCAATACCAAGATCAACCTCATAGCCACTCTTCACTACTTTTACGATTACGCCATCAACAGGAGTTTTATCCTTCCATGCTGACTGAATCTCTTTCATGTAGCGCTTTGAATCAGCCTTCTTCTTTGACAATACAGGACCGTTAGCATTGTGTCCTGACAAGAACGCCTGAACCTTATCCCCTTCTTTCGGCAGGTCGCCTGCGAACTCCTCTGTAGGGATTAATCCCTCTGACTTGTCTCCAATGTCAACATAAACATAGTCATTGGTAATCTGTACTACGATACCTTCAACCATCTGACCAGCCTGTGGTGCATTGAATTCTTTAAGGGACTCCTCTAATTGTGTCTGAAAGTCGCCCTTGGAGTTCTGAGCTTCTTCCTTTTCCACTTCCATTTCTTCCATTCTAAAACCTTTAATTTATGAAATTTGTTTTTCTATTATCGCACAAACATTGTCTATCGTCAAGTTAGAAGTATCTATATATAGCGCATCTTTTGCAATTTTAAGAGAACCTTCTTTCTTGTTTTTGTCCATTTCGTCGCGCTTTTCTATAGCAGCCTTGATTTCTTCAAGAGTCATATCACTAACCCCCTGATCAAAACGGCGTTTAGCACGAACCTCTGCAGAAGCATCCAGATAAACCTTGACTTCTGCATTCGGAAACACAACGGTTGTCATATCGCGGCCTTCGCAGACAATACTAAGGCTTTTTGTAATCTCCCGCATAAGATCGTTTACCAGATGACGGATTTCTACTATAGAACTAACCTGACTTGCATTTGCAGTAATCCGGTCATCATGAAGATGATCTGTAACATCTTTTCCATTAAGGATAAAATGACATTCTTTTGTATATTCGATTTTCTGTTTGCGGCAAAAATCAAGAGTTGCCTTTTCATCCTTATAATCAACTCCGGCATCAAGCACGGCCATTGTCAAAGCTCTGTAAAAACCGCCGCTGTTCAAAAAAGTAATATCTAATTTTTCTGCCAGCATTTTTGCTATTGTACTTTTTCCTGTTCCTGCAGGACCATCGATTGCTATAATCATTTTTTTTCTCCATTAATTCTATAACAAAGAGCTGAAATAAAATAACCTGACACACAACCAATTGCAGCTCCAGAAAGCACATCTGTCATAAAATGATTTCCGCTAAGCATTCTCAAAATCATAGTTGTGACACATACTGCGAAAGTAAAAGTGAGCACAGGTTTCTTCAATTTTGAATCTGCATAACGTACAGTAAACCATGTTAGTAAAAATCCGAAAGCTATAAAAACATTTGCAGAATGTCCGCTTGGCCAGGAAAGGAAAAAATCTCCTTTTTCTATCCCCTTCTGACTCGGATTTTCAAAATACATATATGGACGAATTCTTCCTGCCAGAGTTTTTAACATTCTATAAAAGCTGTTTCCGTACAACCAGCTGATTCCAAAAATTAAACTGTCGATAAATGCAATCTTAAAACCTTTTAACTTTTCTTTTGAAGCAAAAAAAGATGTAAAAACAGAAACTGCAACAATAAGACCAGAAAACACAACAAATACATCACCAATAGTATCCAGAGTTTCGTTGTATGATCTTGCAAATTTTGCATCAACCGGATTTACATCTTCGATATTATAAGAGCTTCCATCCCACTCAACTCCAGCTTTATGTGATTTTAAAATTAAAGAAGCAAGCATAAGCATACAGCCTAAAAGACAAATTCCTGATAAAGTAAAAAACTGTTTTTTAGTCATAAAAACCTTCCTATATAAAATATTTTTTCAATAATCTAAAGTTTATTTTTTAATACCTTGTATTCCATGAAAACAGTAACATCCTCAGCCCATTTGTACTGACTCATAAATGCACCGGTAAAACTTTTTATTGCCTGTTTATCACCAGAAATAAAATCAAAATAATCACATTTGATTACTTCGGGATTAATTCGGAAATTATTGTATTCTGCTATAAAGAAATTCTGAATTTCAAGTTCTGAAAGGCTTCGTTTTATATCTACAATCAGATTACGTAGATTAGCTCCATAACGTGAAGAATCAGCCTCTGCACCATAAAGGACTGTAATCAATTCCTTTGTTTTTACTGAGCTGCCGTTTTTATAAATCAGATAAGCCAAAAGTTCATTAGATTTTGTTCTTGAAAATTTGATTACCCTGTTATCATACAAAAGCGTAAAATTTCCGAAGGTTTTAGCTTCAAGACTCTGCTTTTGTTTTTTCAGCAGCATTATGATTTTCTTTTCTGAACGGCGTTTATAAAGCGACAGGCAAAACAGAAGAATTGTTGTAGTTATGAAATTTAATAATCCAGAAAGACCAAAATTCTCGTATATTCCTGAAGCCATAATACCTAAATCTGCCAGCAGCCCGAAAAGAAATATAATTGGTGAAAATGAAAAAATACAAACTGCAATAACGCTGGTAAGGGTAAAGATTATCACTCCATTAAATGGTTGACTCATAAAAAAATTAAATGTACCTATCCCCAGAAAACTCAGGTAACCAATATAAAAAGGAATAGTCTTTATTACATAAGATTTTTCTCTCGAAACCTTTTTTACTGCAATTGAATAAAAATACAAAAAGGAACTAACAAGAATATAGATACCAAAATATACATATGGGAAAAAACTTTCATATAAATTACTTTTATGATTAAGTAAAAGACTCATCAGCAGATTAAACAGTCCGAATGCAAATAAAAAAGGACTGATAAAAATCAAATGAAGCCGGTTTGTTTCTCCAGAATCTGCCAGATCTGAAGGTGAAATATAATATCGATTACGATAAGCAGCAACGACTTTATTCATAGTAACAGTGTGATTATAAAAGGAGTTACGCAACTTTGTCAAATACAGATTGTCCGGCTGTCCTCGTAAGGTCAGCAGAGCAATCTATTTACAAAGGGAAAGGAGCCCTTTTACCTCTCGCTCGGTAAGATCGCGGTGTTCACCGGGGCGGAGGTCATC
>CAKUWD010000062.1 GCA_934699065.1 uncultured Treponema sp. | reverse complement strand
TTCAAAGTCCTCAGGCATAGTAGTTTCGACAAGCTCAACCACCATGCCTTGCGGTGTTTTCCGCTACCCCCTCTGCGGGCTCAAACGCCGCCCTGCCTACAATTGAAGAGCCGTTAAAAAAATTGCACTGCAATTTTTAGGCTCATCCCAAAAAACGGCTCGAAACTACTGGTTGTTTCGCAACGCCTGCTTTAATTATATGTGAGAATTTCCATTCCGTGTTGTAAAAAATGATACTTAAATTGTAAGAAAACAAAAAATTATTAATGAGCTATTGTCAGGAGCGGGCTGTTATTTTCTTAAGAAATGCAGTGCAACCTTCCATTATATCATCATAAGTCTGGTCAAAATTGCCTGTATACCAGGGATCTGCAATATCTCGAGTTTTACCTGCAAAAGATAAAAGCCGAACGATTTTATGCTGATCATCAGGTTCCCACCAGCGGTTCATGTAGTAAACATTCTCGTCGTCCATGGCAACGAGATAATCATATTTGTCGTAATCGGCATTGGTAATCTGGCGGGCAGCGCGGCGGGTAAAAGGAATTCCCATTTCGCGAAGTTTTGTGCGGGTGCCATAGTGAATGTCATTCCCGATTTCTTCACGACTTGTTGCGGCAGATTCGATTAAAAACTCGTGCTCAAGACCTGCCCGTCGCACGAGTTCTTTCATAACAAACTCTGCCATTGGGGAACGGCAAATGTTCCCGTGGCAGACAAATAATATTTTAGTCATTACAGTGTTGCGAGTGTGCGGTCAATTCTTGCAAGAGCACGCTCTTTTCCAAGAACTGAAATAGAACCAATAAGTGGAGGAGAAACGCGGCTGCCTGTAACTGCCATACGGATTGGCATCATAAAGTCACCGAGTTTTATTCCAAGCTCTTCGGCCTTAGCCTTAGCAAACTCTTCTGCACCCTCGTGGTCAAGTTCAAATACCTTGCCGACAAATTCCTTAGCAGCCTCAAGAACTTCCTTAGTTTTTGCAGCATCAATGCGCTTTGGAATAATCTGATCTGCAGGAGGTACTGCAGGCTCTGTAAACATAAAGTGAACCATTTCTGCGGCTTCTGTAAGGAACTTAAGGCGTTCCTGAATAAGAGGCATAAGTCCCATAAGTGTCTTTTCAACATCTTCTGAGCTCATATTCATAGATTTGTCTACGCAGTAAGGCTTTCCGTCTTCACCAAGTGCAACGCCAGAGAACTCAGGACCAACATTTGGTTTTGGCTGTGGGTTTTCAGGATTGATTTCGAGAAGGGCATCGCCAGTTCCTGTAATAAATGGAAGTGTCCATTTGTAAAGCTCTTCTGTTGAAAGCTGGCGGATATAGTTTCCGTTGTAGTACTCAAGCTTCTTGTAATCAAATACTGCTGGAGCCTTGTTAAGGTGCTCAAGCTTAAAGGCCTTTGCAAGTTCTTCGAGAGTATAGAATTCTTTTCCTTCTTCGTAAGAACAGCCAAGCATTGCAACGTAGTTTACGATAGCCTGTGGAAGGTAACCGCGGGCACGGAACTCGTTCAAAGAAGTAGAACCGTGGCGCTTAGAAAGCTTCTTTCCATCTGCACCATTTACCATTGGAAGGTGGCAGAACTCCGGATGCTCCCAGCCGAAAGCACGGTACATCTGAACGTGGAGTGGAGTTGAAGGAATCCATTCCTGAGCACGCATTACATGGCTGATTTTCATAAAGTGGTCATCAACAATGTTAGCAAGGTGATAGGTTGGGAAGCCGTCGCTCTTAAGCAAAACTGGATCTGGAGAAATATCTTCATTCTTCCATACAATGTCGCCAAGAAGGTGGTCAGAGAATTTTGTTTCTCCTTCCATTGGAACCTTAAGACGGATTACATAAGGCTTACCTGCGTCGAGATTAACCTTTACTTCTTCTGGAGTAAGGTGACGGCAGTTGCGGTCATAACCTGGAGCCATCTTGTTTTCTGTCTGAATCTTGCGGATGCGGTCGAGGCGTTCTGCATCACAGAAGCAGTAGTAAGCCTCTCCTTTTTCTACGAGTTCATAAGCATATTTTTTGTAGAGTTCAAAACGTTCGCTCTGAACATAAGGGCCGTATTCACCACCCTTTGAACCACCTTCATCCCAGTCGATTCCAAGCCATGCCATTGTATCGTAAAGATTCTGAACATATTTTTCGTCGTAACGGGTGCGGTCTGTATCTTCAAGACGCAGAATAAATTTTCCGTTTTGAGAACGTGCAAAAAGATAATTAAAAAGTGCAGTGCGAACACCACCAATGTGCTGCATTCCAGTTGGGGACGGCGCATAACGTACACGAACTTCTTTGTCTGCCATAAATAAAACCTCATTTGAAAATAATATTTGAAGACATATTATAGTAATAAAAGCCGGTTTATACAATCATACACAATAAAACTCAAGAAGGAATCAAATACAGGTAAAAATAACAACGTGTTATAAATAAATTTAATTCTTTTCAGATTTTAAATATCAGTTTATAATGAAAAAAGACAATATATTAAAAAAGTACATGCTCAATTTTTCGTAAAAGGAGATGTATTAAAATATGGCTTCAAAAAATTCCAACGGTATAAATATACCATGGTATGGCTATTTCTTTCTTTTTTTAGTCTATACTTCAACATTTATCGTAATGACTCCTATTTCTCTTCTTTCAGGCTTGTTCCGATCAACAGAAATGGGAATCATTTTTGCTAATCCTATAGTAAATCTAACTGTAGTATTAGTCGTTTTAATTGCCGGTTTTATGGTCTTTACAGAACGTAAAGCTATAAACAATTATAACGGAACTCCTGAAGGTGCTGCAAAGCTTAATTCAAAACTAAAGATTTTAGCAACACTGAACATTGTAATTCCTATTGTTTCAATGCTGACGCTTGCAATGGTAATTTTGTGGGCATTGAAAAGAGCAGGTATCCATCTGGTTTCATTTCAGGGACACAATCCGACAATATTTATCATTGCAATGCTTTTAGGAAGCCTTCTTGACGTTGGTCTTTTGTTCTATATTCTTCAAATAAGAGTAATTGAAAACAGACTTTCTATTGTTCCTTTTGACAAAAAAGGTATGACTTTGAATATAATTCAGAGAAACGTACTTACTCTTTCATTCGCTTTGCTTGGTTGTTTCTGTCTTATTCTTATAACTCTGAACCCTGCAAATTTAAGTGCCGGAACAACAGCTCTTTATGAGCGTCTCAGTCCTATTGGTATCTATTGTTTTATTTATTTTGCAACTGCAGCCTTTCTGCTTACAGATGATATTAAACAATGTCTTCGCCAGATTTCTGCTATTACAGATGCACTTTCTGAAAAAGATTATACTGTAGAAGATAAACGCCCTACAAACCGCAGTGAGCTTGGTATCATTATTCAGGGAATAAATTCATTTAAGACATCTGCAGCAGACATTCTTGTTCAGATTGATAATTCCACAAGAAAAACTTCTAATCAGTCAGATGATCTTGTTCACAACATGGATTTAACAAAAAACAATATTGCAAGCATCGTTGACTCTCTGGACAGCATCAAGCATGAAATTGAAAATCAGTCAGCAGGTGTTGAAGAATCTAACTCGGCAATCGAACAGATTATGGGTAACATCCGCTCACTCAACTCTTCTATTGAAACACAGGCTACCGGAGTTACACAATCTTCTGCTGCTGTAGAAGAAATGGTTGCGAATATTGCAAGTGTAACTCAGATTCTTGAAAAGAATAATCAGGTTGTAAATATGCTTACAAATGCCGCAGACAAGGGACAGCAGCAGGTTAAAGCAGCCGTAAAAACTGCAGATACTGTACTTCAGCAGTCTGAAGGTATTTTACAGGCATCAAGCATAATTCAAAATATTGCCAGCCGAACAAACCTTCTTGCTATGAACGCCGCAATTGAGTCTGCACATGCAGGTGAAGCCGGAAAGGGATTTGCTGTAGTTGCCGAAGAAATTCGTAAACTCGCTGAACAGTCTGGAGACCAGAGTAAAGCAATCGACGAAAATCTTCGTTCACTTTCAGAAGCAATTGGTGGTATTTCTACTGATATTAATCTGGTTCAGTCAGCCTTCGAAAACATCTATGATCTTACTAACAAAGTTCGTGAACAGGAAACTGTTATTGCAAATGCTATGGAAGAACAGAACTCTGGTAACCAGCAGGTACTTGAAGCAATGCGTGCAATCAGTGATTCTACTTCAGAAGTAAAAGATGGTTCTGCAGAAATGCTTGTTGGTGGTGAACAGATTCTTAAGGAAATGAAGAACCTTACAGAAGTAACACAAGTTATTTCTGACAACATGAATCAGATTAACGACTTCTCACAGCAGATTTCTGACGCAATTACAATAACAACTGCTTCAACAAACAGTACACAGGAAAATCTGCAGCAGCTTATGAAGGCATTGAGTACTTTCAAGTTGAATAAAGCTTAAATATAGAAGATCTCCTTTATAATGCTAAAAACACGGCTTTCCGCCGTGTTTTTTTTTGTCTTATGTGCTATAATAAATCTCTCTGGAGGCATTAAAAAAAATGGCAGATTATCACGAATTTCCACCTGCGCCAGAAGGCACCCCTGTAGCAAATTTCGTACACCTTCACGTCCACTCAGACTATTCTCTACTGGACTCCTGTGCCACTTTAGACAAGCTTGTTGCAAAAGCAAAAAGCCTTAATATGCCTGCCCTCGCTCTTACCGACCACGGAAACATGTTCGGAGCCCTCAACTTTGAAAAGCTCTGCCACGTAAACGGAATCAATCCTATTGTTGGTGAAGAGTTTTATGTTGCCTACGGAAGTCACTACGAAAAAGAAGACGTTCCTTACAGCCACAAGGGAGAAGAAGGAGACCGTAAGGCCCACTACTTTCACCTGATTCTGCTCTGCGAAAATCAGAAAGGTTATGAAAATATGTGCTGGCTTTCCAGCCGCGCCTTCTGTGATGAAAATGCCCTTTATTATGGTAAGCCTCGTATAGACTTTGAACTTCTTGAACAGTACCACGAAGGAATCATCTGCTGCTCGGCCTGTATTCAGGGAGAACTTCCCCAAATGTTGCTTGCCGGCATGGATAAGGAAGCCGAAGAACTTGCCTTAAAATACAGTAAGCTTTTCGGTCCTGACCATTATTATATAGAAATCCAGGACCACGGAATTCCTGAACAGAAAATTGTTGCTGAAAAACTGATTGCGCTTGCTCATAAATTAAATATTCCGCTGGTTGCTACAAACGATGTTCACTATGTAGAAAAAGAAGATGCCATTGCCCAGGATGCCCTGCGCTGCATCGGATTTAAAAATCTGCTGCACGAAAAGCACGCCAAAATGGGCGGCGACATGGATCTGGATAACTGGTATTTCAAGACCGAAGAAGAAATGCGAGCTCTCTTTCCTCAGTGCCCGGAAGCCTTTGATAACACAATTAAGATTGCCAATATGTGTAATCTTACAATCAAGCAGTATACAACGCCAGAACTCAAGGAATGTCTGCCCCGCTTTGAACTTCCAAAAGAATTCCGTACCCATGGCGACGACTACCAGAGCGACCAGAACGACTATGTAAAATATCTTGTAGAAGAAGGACTTAAAAAACGCTACAAGGAAATTACTCCGGAAATTCGTGAGCGTGCCGACTACGAAATGAACACCATTTTTACAATGGGCTTTTCCGGCTACTTCCTTATTGTTTGGGAATTCATCAACTGGTCAAAATCTACTTATGACAATGTAAATAAAAGGCCTAAGCCTTATATTCCGATTGGACCGGGCCGTGGTTCTGGTGCAGGTTCCCTTGTAGCCTATGCCATGACCATTACCGATATCGACCCATTCAGATATGGTTTGATTTTTGAGCGCTTCTTAAACCCAGAACGTGTATCCATGCCGGATTTCGACGTTGATATGGACTTCGACTATCGACAGGATATCATCCAGCATACGCGCGATTTGTATGGTGATGCAAACGTTGGACATATTGTTACTTTTGGTACACTTAAACCTAAAAACTGTATTGCCGATGTTGGCCGTATTTTGAACATTCCTCTAAATGAAGTTGCAATGCTCAAAAAATGTATTCCAGATAATCCTAAGGCAAAACTCAAGGATGCTTTCAGTGAACCAACAGAAAAAATGCCTGATGGCGGTCAGCTTATTCCCTACAAGGATGATCCGCGCTATCAGGAGCTTTTTGACCTTGCCTTCAGACTTGAAGGTGTAAAACGAAACACTGGTTTGCACGCTTCCGGTATGGTAATTGGTCTTACCCCTCTTCCAGACTGGGCGCCGGTTTTTAAGGATCCTAAAACTGGTGAAGTTGGCGTTCAGTACACAATGGATATTATTGAACCTTGTGGACTTGTAAAGTTTGACTACCTTGGACTTAAAACACTTTCTCTGATTCGTTATGCAGAAGCAATTATAAACAAACACCGCCCAGCAGGAACTCCAGAGTTTATTACAGCAAATGTTAGTGAAACTGATGAAAAAACCTTTGACCTTTTCTGCCGTGGCGACTCTGTCGCAGTATTCCAGTTTGAATCTCCTGGTATGCAGAAAATCCTGCGCGAATGTAAACCACGTACAATCGAAGAGCTTGTTGCCTTGAACGCACTTTATCGTCCGGGCCCGCTCGACTATATTCCAAAATATATTGAAGGTAAATGGAAGCCTGAAACTATTGAATATCCTGACCCGTCGCTTGAAAATCTTTTGAAAGAAACTTACGGTGTTATGGTTTATCAGGAACAGGTTATGAAGGTTGCCCAGATAATCTCCGGCTTCTCTCTTGGTGGTGCCGATATGCTGCGCCGTGCCATGGGTAAGAAGAAACTCGACGTTCTTATGAAAAAGAAGGAAGAGTTTATTGCCGGTGCTGTTAAAAACGGACACACAGAGGAACATGCAGGTGAAATCTTTGAAATCATGATTCCATTTGCCGGTTACGGATTTAACAAATCTCACGCTGCAGCCTATTCAGTTCTTGCTTACCGCACAGGCTGGCTTAAGGCTCACTACCCTGCCGAGTTTATGGCAGCTAACCTTACAAACGAAATTACCTCTACAGATGGACTTCCTTTCTATATTGAAGAAGCCCGCAAAATGGGAGTTGCAGTTGATGCTCCTGACGTAAACCGTTCAGATATTATTTTCGACGTTGTAGACGGCCGCATTGTTTTTGGTCTTAAAGGAATCAAGGGAATGGGTGAAGCCGCAGCTCAGGTTATTGTAAACGAGCGCGAAAAGAACGGTCCGTATAAATCTTTCATGGACTTTATAAAACGTGTATGTGCTATTGTTGAAAAAGACGAAGACGGTCGTGAAAAGACATTCATCAATAAAAAAGCAATCGAAGTTCTTATCAAAACCGGTGCCTTTGACCATCTTAAGGAAAAAGATGGAACAACCCTCAACCGCCCGACACTTCTTGCCAATATGGAAGCAGCTCTCGACTACGTTTCTGATTATCTTGAAGATCAGAAAAAAGGTCAGGGAGACTTGTTCGGCGACCTTGCAGATGAAGAAAAGAATTTTACAGACTTCCAGTATAGAATTATTCCGGATGTTCCTCAGATGGAACTTCTTAATATGGAAAAAGAATGCATAGGCTGTTACGTAAGCGGACACCCTCTGGATTCTTACCGCAAGGCAATAGAAAGAGCTGTTACTGTAAGAGCCGGAAACATAAACCGCATTGCCGAAGAAAGCAAGGCAGAAAAAGCTGCTCTCGAAGCAAGCGGATTAAAACCATGGCAGATGCGCGATTCTGGAAAATCGTACGTAGCACTGGGAATGATTTCCGGAATTCACGAAATTGTTACCAAGAAAGGTGCCAGAATGGCTTTTGCAAAGCTAAATGATATGGATGGTCAGATTGACCTTACCTTCTTCCCTAAAACCTGGGAAACAATGAAAACCCAGCTTCAGGATGCAGGAGTTTATGCTTTCCGTGGAAAAGTTGATGGCAGTCGTGATACACCTTCTTTGATTGTTGATGCTATTGAAGATGTACAGCAGATGGAAACTCATTCTGCGCAGGCGGTTCATATCCGGCTGGACACAAATTTCAATTCTGAACCGGCAATTGCACAATTAAAAGATTTTTTATTTGATAAAATGGGTAAATGTTCAGTATATTTTCATATAGACACAGGAAATAATCCTTATGTCGTAAAAGCAAACGACCAGATTTCCGTAAGTGCCGATGAGCAGACCCTTAAGGCATTAAAAGACATCAATTTCGTGCGCGAAGTGTGGACGGAGTAGGCTACAATCGAAAATCCGTTAAAAATCGGGCTGCGACAGCGGGCCGATTTAGGATTATCGCTCGTTCCGCCTCAGAGGCGAGACTACGCGAGCCGACAATGCGATGTTTTTTTTCAGGAGGTATTTTTTTATGATACAGACAGTTTTATCTATTCTAGCAGCAATGCTTTCAGTTTATACTCTTTTATGTTTTGTATATATTCTTATGTCCTGGTTCCCGGGTGCTAAGTTCACAAGGTTCGGACATATAATGACAGCAATCTGTGAACCATATATGGGTCTCTTCAGAAAACTTGGATTTCTTCGCATAGGAAACATTGATTTTTCACCGATTGTTTCACTTGGAATTCTTTCGCTTGCCTCTGCAATCCTTGGAGGAATTCAGCATACAGGAAGAATCTTCGTCGGCGGAATTCTCGGAACTATCATCAGTTCTATCTGGGGAATTGCTTCATCAATTGGTTTTATTTTTACCCTTTTGACATTTGTCCGCTGGATAGTACTTCTTATTAATAAAGGAAGAACCTCTTATGATTCAGGCTGGAATCAGGTAGACATGATGCTCAATAAGATTTCTTACAAGATTGCAGGAACCTTTACTAAAAAGGGAATAAGTTACCAGACTTCACTTTTAATCTCATGGATTACCCTGCTTGTATTTCTTGGAGTAGGACATATTCTTATTACAATTCTCGTAAACCTCTGTTATAGAATGCCATTTTAATGAAGGTTTCTGATATAAAAACCCCGGTTTCTTCAATTTCAGGAATCGGGCCACAGCTTACAAAAGCCCTGGCAAAAGTAAATGTTTTCACAGTTGGCGACCTGCTGCAATATTATCCTCGAGACTATGAAGACAGGACTCATAAGGTAACTTTCCGTGAGCAGGCCGAAAACCACGGCAAAGTTCATACAGTAGCGCAGGTAATCAGCCACGAATGGTTCGGTTACGGTCGTATGAAAACCTTAAAAATCATTGTAAATGATGGGACAGGCACGGCAGAGCTTATTTGTTTTAACAGGGCCTTTTTGGAAAAGAGCCTTATACCCGGCACAATAATTACAGTCACCGGAAAATTCGAAGTAAAATATGGAAAGCTGCAAAGCACAGTCTTTGAGGCAATAAAACATGATACGGTGGTTGAGCCTGTTGCCGGCTCACAAGGTGGTTTCGATACACCTGCTTCGCAGGCACTCAACCACCCTATGCCCGACCTCTCTTCAATCGCGCCAAAAGAAAGCGGAATAATCCCGGTTTATCCGCTCACAGAAGGACTCTCTCAGAAAGCCGTAACAAAAGCCGTCTCACAGGCGCTCCAACAGTACGCGCACGGAATCGAGAACGAGTTGCCTTCTGAACTTATCGAGGCGCGCGGCCTTTTACAAAAACAGGACGCAATCCGCCTTATTCACCGCCCATCAGAAATGTCTCAGGCGGCGGCCGCCCGCCGTACCCTTGTTTACGAAGAACTTTTTCAATTCCAGTCAGTACTTGCAAAGCGTATCTACAACAGAAAAGGTTTTACGGCGAATACAGTGATTGTACCGAAAAGTGCTGTGATTGAGACAAAAAGTACGGTGGTTGAGCCTGTCGAAACCTTATACAATGGGGAATCCGTTAAAAACCGAGCCGATAGGGTCGGTTTAGGATTGTCCACTGATATCTCTGCCTTCACCAACAGCCTCTCTCCACTCCAGCTGGATTTTTTCAATTCTCTTCCATTTCCTCTTACAGATGACCAGCGCAAGGTAATCTACGAAATGGATGCAGAAATAGACCGCAGCTACACTGAAAGGGAACGTGTGCTAAACCAGATGGACCGGGGTCTGCCGCCACCAAGCACGCCGGTTTTTACAATGGCAAGGCTTTTACAGGGCGATGTAGGTTCCGGAAAAACTCTTGTTTCACTTTTTCTCTGCCTCAGAATCATCAGCTGGAAAGGACAGTGTGTCTTTATGGCTCCTACAGAAATTCTTGCAAGGCAACACGCAGAAACTACTGCAAAACTACTGACTCCGCTTGGAGTCCGCACTGCCTTTCTTACAGGAAATCTCCGTGCAAAAGGACGTAATCAGCTGCTAAAAGCCCTTAAGGATGGCGAAATTGATATCGTTGTTGGAACTCATGCACTTTTTTCTGCAAACGTAGAGTACAAAGATATGGAATTAGCCGTAATTGATGAGCAGCACCGTTTTGGAGTTCTTCAGCGACAGGCAATAATCGAAAAAGGACGGCAGACTGTTGGTTCAACAAGTTCTGCCACCGGAGCCTTTACCTTTGAACCAAATCTTCTTATGATGAGTGCAACTCCTATTCCTCAAAGTCTTGCTCTTACCGTTTTTGGCGATCTTGATATTTCTTCGATTCACACAATGCCCGCTGGCCGCAAGCCGGTTATTACCTACCTCGTAAAAGAGGGCAACGAAATGAATGCCTACGAAGCAGTTAGAAAGGAACTAGAAAAAGGTCATCAGGCTTATTTTGTTTATCCGGCAATTGACAGCGATGAAAATATAAAATCTGCAGAGCGCGTTTTTGCTCATCTGCGAGACCATATTTATCCTCAGTACAAATGTGCCCTTGTTCACAGCAAAATTGACGAAGAGCAGCAGGTGCAGATTTTAAGAGATTTTCGAGACGGAAGTATTCAGATTCTGGCCGCTACCACGGTGATTGAAGTAGGTGTCGATGTGCCGAACGCAACCTGTATGGTAATTGAGATGGCAGACCGCTTCGGTATGGCCCAGCTTCACCAGCTCCGCGGGCGTGTAGGTCGCGGAGAAGCCCAGTCTTTCTGCTTTTTGATATACAGTAAGGATATAACGGAAACCGGAATTGAACGAATGAAGGCTCTGAGGCAGAGTACTGACGGATTTTTTATTGCCGAGCAGGATCTCAAAACCCGCGGCCCTGGAGAACTCAATGGCACAGTGCAGGCAGGTGAACTTGGCTTCCATCTTGCAGATCTCTCCCGCGACATGGAAATAATGGAATTGGCTCGAAATGATGCGATTTCATACATTGCAACTCAAAACGTGTCAAAATAACTCAAAATAACTCAGTAACAAAAGCACTGTATCAAAATGACACACAAGCAACGTCACATATGGTGGTTTCGACAGGCTCAACCACCGGAAACCGGTAAATACGGTGATTGAGCCTGTCGAAATTACCGCAAATTTCGATTTTTTTTTACATTTTTTAATTGACATTTTCACTTGGCACAATACTTGCTATATATCTAGTGTATAAGGAGATTATGCCATGACAAACGATGAAAACATTCTTGCTATGTACCTCAAAGAAATCAACAAGATTCCTATGATTTCTCATGAAGAAGAAGTTGAGCTTGCACAGAAAGCTCAGGCTGGCGATACGGTTGCAAAAAATAAACTTGTAAATGCTAATCTCCGCTTTGTAGTAAATGTTGCAAAAAAATATCAGAATCACGGTCTTGATCTTACAGACCTGATAAGCGAAGGAAATATCGGACTTCTTACAGCTGTTGAAAAGTTTGATGTAACAAAAGGATATCATTTCATTTCTTATGCAGTATGGTGGATTCGCCAGAGCATTCTAAAGGCTATCTGCGAAAAGAGCCGTGCTATCCGTCTGCCTCTTAACCGCGCCAATGAGCTTGTTCAGATTGAACATGCACGCAAGGTTGTTGGAACTAAGAAAACTGAGCAGCAGGAATACGAAGAAATTGGCGCTATGCTCAATATGGATGCACGCCATGTTCGCGATATGATTAATATCAGCCGTGAAATGATTAGTCTTGATGCAGAAACAAATGATTCTGATAACGGCCGTTCTAAAGTTTCAGACTTCTTCGAAGACAATGCTTATGATCGTCCGGAAGAAAAGGCTATCGAAAAATCTATGCACGAAGAAATTGACGGTGTAATCAATACTCTTCGTCCTAACGAAGCACGTGTTATCCGCATGCGCTATGGCCTCAACGGTGCAAAACCTATGTCACTTAAAGAAGTTGGCGAAGAATGCTCTCTTACAAAAGAAAGAATCCGCCAGATCGAAAAACACGCAATTATCCGTTTGCAGCACCCTACCCGTGCCCGCAGACTTGAAGCTTACGTAGCGTAAAATACAGATTAAACAAGAAGGGGCTGTCCAAAAGAAATGGACAGCCCCTTTTTATTTGCAGTAATTTGATTTAAGCTTTTACCGGGATTCCACAATCTTTGTGTTCATTTTCCCAATTCTGAGCAAGTCTCAAAATCTTTTTCTCACTGAACATAGCTCCTGCAAACTGCATACCAATTGGCATACCATCTGCACTTGTACGTCCGGCTGGAACATTGATTGAAGGAATGCGGGCAAGGTTTACGAAAGTTGTATAAAGGTCTGAGAGGTACATCTCAAGAGGATTATCAACTTTAGAACCAAGTTTGAATGCAGCAGTAGGACATGTTGGACACAAAATTATGTCGTACTTGTCGAATACGGCTGCTACTTCGCGCTGAATGCGGGCACGAACTGTCATACCCTTTTTATAAGTATCTCCTGAGAACTGCTCAGAAAGAACATAGTTTCCGATTACTATACGGCGCTTAACTTCAGGTCCAAAACCTTCTGAACGTGTTTCAACATAAAGCTCATCGTAGCCCTGACCATTGTCTACGCGGCGGCCATAGCGGATACCGTCAAAACGGCTGAGGTTTGAAGCTGCTTCAGAAAGAGCAATTACATAGTAAGCGGCAATTGAAGCATCAAGAATCGGAAGGTCAACTTCTTCAACTGTGGCTCCCTTATCTGTAAACCATTTACGTGTTTCTTCAAAGCATTTTACAACATCAGGATCTGCACCTTCTGTTTTAAGGAACTGTTTTGGAATCGCAATTTTGAGGGCTTTGAATTCTGCCTCTGTAAGAGCTTCGAGCTTGTTTAATGTTTTTCCCTCAGGTAAATCTGCAGATGTATCATCATACATATCTGCACCGCACATAAGGCTGAGAGGTTCAGCGATATCTGCAGGAGTGTGACCGAGAATACCAACCTGATCCAGAGAAGAACCGTAAGCAACGATTCCCCAGCGGCTGAGAACTCCATAAGTTGTCTTAAGACCGTAGATTCCACAGTAGCTTGCAGGGAGGCGAACTGAACCACCAGTTTCTGTTCCAAGACCAAAGAGAGCCTGGTTTGCAGCAACAGCGGCAGCTGAACCACCCGAAGAACCACCAGATACAAACTCGCGGTTAATAGGATTACGGGTTGGGCCGTAGCATGAGTATTCTGTAGAAGACCCCATTGCAAACTCATCCTGATTACAGCGTCCAAGAGGAATTGCACCTGCCTTTTCCAGACGGTCAATTACAGTTGCGTTATAAGGAGCAACATAACCTTCCAGGATTTTTGAAGCACAGGTAAGGCGGTGGCCTTTTGAGTTCATGTTATCTTTTAATGCAAATGGAATTCCAAGGAGAGGCTTTTCTGCAAAAAGCTTATCGAGGGCGTCACCACCGGCAGAGCGGGCAGCGGCAATTTCCTTGTCGGCAGCGGCAGCTACTTCTGCAGCATCATCGTACATTTCGATAAAAGCATTGAGAGGGATTGGGGCACTCTTGTCTTTGTTGAAAGTATCAATAGCGTCGCGAACAAGCTTTTCGCTTGTTGTTTCGCCTTTTTTAAGAGCGTCTCGTGTTTCTTTTATTGTGTAATACATATTAGGCACCCTCCCCCAAAACCTTAGGAACCTGGAAATAGCCGTCCATAAAGTTTTCTGAAACTTTCTTTACATCGCTGATTTCAAGTCCATCTACTACAGTATCATCACGAAGCTTATCTGCCTCAGTGCGTGGATATGCATCATAAGGATTTTCACTATCATCATACTTAGAGAGAATATCAAAATATCCTACAATATCATCTACCTGTTTTTTTAAAGTCTCCATATTTGTACTTTCTGGAGACAAGCGAGACAAATAAAGTAAGTTTGTAAGTGTCTCTTCATCAATTTCTTTATGCTGTGTTGCCATGGGAAATATTATAGTAGAAATTAATGTTTTAGTGAATATATTTGAGTTCTCAATCATAACCACCCGTCAAACGGGTGGTTTGCTCTTAGCCTATAAGGCTAAGGGTCTCAAGCCGAGACTTAAGTCCC
>CAKUWD010000061.1 GCA_934699065.1 uncultured Treponema sp. | reverse complement strand
CGTATAGCAATTGAAGATGATGCTTCTTATTCTGAATATGAAATAAATCAGATTATGTCGATTGCGAGTCTCGCTTCTGTAGCTATTAATAATGCGGCACTTTTGGAAATGTCTTCTACAGATATGATGACTCACCTTAAATTAAAGTATTATTTCTTTAATCTTCTTACCGAAGCAATTGATGCGGCCTTTTTGAATAAGCAGCATGTTGCTGTAATCATGTTTGATATAGACTTTTTTAAGAAGTTTAATGATACCTATGGTCATGAATGCGGCGATTTTGTTTTAAAAAGTGTTGCGGATCTTATTCGTAAAAATTTACGTGATTCAGATGTTGCCAGCCGTTATGGTGGTGAAGAATTTACAGCACTTTTGATTGATGCCGGAAAAGAAGAGGCTATGATTGTTGCAGACAGAATTCGTTCTACGATAAATGAGCATGACTTTGTTTATAATAATCAGCATCTTCATGTCACTATTTCTGGTGGTGTTTCTGTTTTTGATGCTGAAACTAACCTTGTAAGTTCTCCTAATGAGTTTGTTAATCAGGCTGATCAGGGACTTTATATGTCAAAAAATAATGGAAGAAACCGCGTAACTTTCTTTGAACCTCAGGGAAAGACTTCGCGTAAATCATCAAATGCCAAGAAATAGTTTTATCCTTCGCAGACCCTTTCCTTACGTTTACAGACGTGCGGCGCTTTTTATAATCCTCTTAAATTTTTGTATTTTTGGTCTTCAGTTTGTGTATCCTGAATTGTACAGGTATGTTTTAGTGTATAGTGTAATGAGCCCTGAAGCTGTAGAGCATTATCATATGTACTGGCAGTTTATTTCCTATATGTTTATGCATGGAAGTTTTCAGCATGTATTCTTTAATATGCTGGCTCTGCTGGTATTCGGGCTCAGATTAGAAAAAGCGATTGGTAGTCGCGAATTTCTGCTTTTTTATTTATTATGTGGGGCTTTAAGCGGCTTTTTCTCCTTTCTTGTGTATAAATATACAGGACAGATGAATGTTCATTTGTTGGGTGCTAGTGGCGCGGTTTATGCGATTCTTTTTGCATATGCTGTGTTCTTTCCTCGTTCTGTTTTCTTTATCTGGGGAATAATTCCTGTTCCGGCTCCAATTCTGGTGCTGATTTATGCACTGATTGAACTTGGAAGTCAGTTTTTTGGAAGAGGCACAAATGTTGCCCATATGACACATCTGTTTGGTTTCTTTGCTGCCTGGCTTTATTTTGTAATAAGAATGGGAATTCATCCTGTAAAAATATGGAAAGACACTTACAAACGTTAAAAAGATTTATTTTCGCATTTGTCTTTGCTGGTTTTTCGCTTTTTGCACAGACTCCATCCGTTATTCGTAATATCAGGCTTCCTTTGTGGGCAGAACTTGATGCTTATCCGGGGCTGGAACTTTCTGCAGATGAAAATTCGGGGCAATTTGATTTTCCTGTTTCTCAAATGCGTAGAATTGCACCCTTTATTATTTCAGGAATGGTTTACGGGTGGAATTTTGTTTATGTTCCTTATGACAAAGCCCGCGGAGTTGATGAGTATCTGGAAGTGACAGAGATTGTTTCTTCTGATGTAATAAAAGGCGGCATAAAATATACATCTCCCTGGATCAGCGAAAATAATCTGAATTGTTGGGTTGAATATGTTCGAACTGATTCTCAGGTTCAGACTTATAATTTGTGGAAATCAATAAAAAATCCTGTAATTGGTGGAATAGGATATGCATCTGTTGAAAAAGGCTTTGATGGTATAGAAGAAGCTGCCAGGGAATCATTAAAAGATGCAATAAGAAATTATTACAGAAAAGTAATCAAAAATAAGCCAAAAGAAATAACAGGTTCTGTTTTGATTCGTGATTTTCCAACTTTAGGAATCACCTCTGGCCGTTATGTAATAAATCTTGATTTTTTCTTAGAATGCGGTAGAATAGTAGAGTATAGTGTTTACTAGAGAGGTGATTTTATGAAGAAGATATTAACTTTGTTAGCAGTTTTCACAGTTCTTTTTGGTTCATTATTTGCTGAAACTATTGGTGATAATCCGGAAGATCCATTTGAAAGAGACAGATGGGAGCGCGAAAAGCTTACAACTCAGGTATATAATTTAGTTCTAAAAGATGCTTATGCAGAACTTGGTTTGAAAGAATCTGAAATTGATAAAAATGCAACAATAAAAGCTGAATATATGCCTATGCATGATGAGATTCGTATTTATTATGATACATTGTATGTTACCTATTCAGAAGGTGAAGCAATGAATGCAGTTATGGCTTATGTTCAGAAATTTATCAGAGATAATAAATATTTCCAGTATAAATATATGGAGAAGTCCGCGCCAAAGTTTTACAAGGATGACCGCAAGCAGAGAAAGGTTGTTTATTCTTCACATATAAAATTAGTTCGCTAACCTATTTTGTTTTTATTTGAAATATGGTAATATTAAGCCGACAGTGTAGACTGTCGGCTTATTTTTTTAGATTCCCGTGTCAAGCACGGGAATGACAAAATGTGTCATTGTCGGGCTTGACACGACAATCTCTTATACGGGAAAAACAAAAATGGACGTAAAAAACATCATTAAAAATCTTCATCCGCTTGAAATTAAAGTTTTGTTAAAGTATTCAGATAAGGATGAACTTACTTCAGAAAAACTTCAGAAGGAACTTGAATATAAGGAAGGTCACGCAAATCAGGCTTTCTCATGGCTTTCTGGAAAATCACTCTTAAAAGAGATTCGCCGTACACCTCATACATTCTTTGAAATTACAGAAATGGGCCGCAAACTTGCAGAAACAGGCACTGTAGAAGAGCGCATGGTAAACTTCCTTAAGGATAAGGGAGCTCACACAATGCCGGAAATTGCTGCCGGAGTTGGACTTGAACAGAAGGACGTAGGTTCTGCTTTTGGTCCGCTTGTAAAAGACGGTGTTCTTAAAATGAATGCAGAAAAGAAGGTTGAATACACTGGTGCTGCTCTTCCTGAGCGTATTAAGGCAACTATGGACCTTGTAAAAAAGGCTATCTCTGCTGATGGTGGCCTTCTTAATAAAGATGATTTGTCTGCAGCTGAAGTTTCAGCTATGGACGGTCTTGCTAAAAAGCGTGGCGCCGCAGATTCTCCTTTCAAGATGATTGAGCGCGAAACTGTATTCTACAAGCTGCAGAGTGGTTTTGAGGCTGTTCGCGATGCACTTAAGTCTGCAGGCGTTACAGGTAACGAAATTGGAGAAATCACTCCAAAAATGCTTGCTTCAGGTGAATGGAAAAACGGAACTTTCCGTGGTTACAACATTGCAATTCCACCTGCTCGTATTATTCCTGGCCGTACAAACCCATACGTTCAGTTCCTTGAGTCTGTAAAAGACAAACTTTGTTCTCTTGGTTTCCAGGAGTTTGATGGTCCGCTTGTAGAAACAGAATTCTGGAACGGTGATGCTTTGTTCATGCCTCAGTTCCATGCTGCCCGCGATATTCACGATGTATACCGCATTAAAAATCCTACTCATGCAAAGTTTATTGAAGAACCATATTTGAGCAATGTAAAAGCTGCCCACGAAACTGGTGGAAACACTGGTAGCCGTGGCTGGAACTACACTTTTGATAACGAGTTCACACGCCGCTTGATTTTGCGCTCACAGGGAACTGTTTTGTCGGCTCATCAGCTGCACAAGGCTGAAGTTCCTGGTAAATACTTTGGTATTGCCCGCTGTTTCCGCTACGACAAGGTAGACGCAACTCACCTTTCTGACTTCTATCAGACAGAAGGTATTATTGCCGGTAACGACGTAACACTGCGCGACCTTTTGGGTATGCTCAAGATGTTCGCCACAGAAATTGCCGGAGCAGAAGAAGTTAAATATGTTCCTGGTTACTTCCCGTTCACAGAGCCTTCTATCGAAGTTCATATCAAACACCCTGTTTTGGGTTGGTTCGAACTTGGTGGTTCAGGTATTTTCCGTCCGGAAGTTACAAAGGCTATGGGGCTTGATTGTCCTGTTCTTGCCTGGGGTATCGGTATTGACCGTATGGCATTGATGGCACTTGGCTTGAATGACCTTCGTGAGCTCTTCTGTGAGGATATTGAAAAGGTAAGACTTAGAAAGGCTAAGTTCTAAGATGCTGAAACATAGGGAGCGGCACTGCGTAGCAGGGCAAAAATAGTCCAGTGGACTATTTTTAGCGAGTCTCCGAGCAGCTGTGCTGCGAAGGTTCAGCATGACGACGGTGGTTTCGATACGCCCTTCGGGCTACTCAACCACCGTATGTTTAGTAAAGAGCGGTGGTTGAGTGCTTCGCGAAGCGAAGTGTATCGAAACCATCGCTTTTTTTTCGTTTAAACTATGCCTTGAAAAGATCTACCGTTGTATTGAGGGCGGCGCGGACGTCGGCTACATCATCCTTGTTCAAGACTGCAATGCGGAAAATTGCGGATTCGAGCAGGCCGTAGAGAGTGTCGTTTATATCTTTTACGTTGATTTCTTTAAATTCTTTTGACTGAATGCCCTTAATAAGAATTGTGCTTAAAAGGTGTCGCAAACGGATTACTCTGCGGCGAACTCTTTCATTTGTATCAACTCCGGATTTTTTTAGCTGCATCAGATAGTTCAAAAGAACACTGAAAAGTTTTTTATTGCTTTCGATTGAGTCAGCAAGTGTAGAGAGAACTTTTCGTAAAGACTGCTCTGCATTCAGACTTGAAGTATCCATGATTTTTTTAAGTGCACTTTCAAGTTCAGAAAGAAGCTCTTTTATACTTCCCAGAAAGATTTCGTGTTTATTTTTGAAATAAATGTAAAGAGTTGTACGGGTGATTCCGCAGCGGTCGGCAATTTTCTGGAAAGTAGCATCTTCGTAGCCTTCTTCAATAAAAACATCGAGCGACTTTTGTAATATTTCCTGCTTTCGTTTGTCGTGCTCTACAACAATTGCCATTTAGCTTTCTCCTTATCTTCGGTAAATATAAAATGAAGTATCAAGATTTCCGGCTTTAATTTTCTTAATTGCCGAAGTTTTATGACCAAAGTTTTCCTGAAAATCAGGATTTGATGTGATAATACCAATATCCCAGCCGTTAAAATCAGTCCAGAGACTCTGCATTTTTTTGTATAACTCACGAGCCTGATCTGCATCGCCAAGGCGTTCACCGTATGGAGGATTACAGAGAAGAAGCCCTTTATCATAAGGTGCTTCCAGATCTGCAAAATCAGACTGAATAAAATCAGGGCGAGGAATATGTGCACTTATGTCGATGGATTTTAAAGCACGGCCTGCCATAACACAGGCGTACTCGGCGTTTTTACGGGCACGCTCTACTGCGGCATCATCGATATCAGAACCCGTAATACGAACTTCTACATCTGTACGGATTTTGGCAGCTTCTTCGTTTCTAATTTTTTTTGCGCGTTCCGCATTAAAAATCGGCAGATTTTCCAAAGCAAAGCGGCGGCCAAAGCCCGGAGCAACATTGAATGCGTAAAGAGTAGCCTCAATTGCAATGGTTCCCGAACCGCAGAAAGGATCGTGAAGCGGAGTTTTACGTCTCCACATCATTTCCTGAAGAAGGGTAGCGGCAAGAGTTTCGCGGAGAGGAGCAATACCACCGTCTACGCGATAGCCTCTCTTATGAAGAGGGAGGCCTGATAAATCCAGAAGCACTAAAACCTTGTTTTCATCTACATAAACACGAATATCACTCTGTTCGCCTGATTCAGGCATAGAAGACATTTTCCATACATCACCAAGTTTTGTATAAATTGCTTTATGAACAATTCCCTGAATTGAGTGTTCTGAATTCAGTTTACTTTTGTAGGTTCGAACTTTATCAACAACAACGCGAGAATCTTTATTTAAATAATCCTGCCAGTCTATTGCGTAAGTACCATCATAGAGTGCGTCAAAATCAAGGGCATCATATTCTGCCAGTTGCAGGTAAACTCGGTCTGCTGTACGCAGGCAAAGATTTGCTTTAAAAAGAGCGTCATCATCACCAAGAAAACTTACGCGTCCTGGTGCATTTCCATTGAGTTTATAACCTAAATGTTTAATTTCGTTACCGAGAATTCGCTCGGCTCCAACAGCGCATAAAGCGACCAGAGTATTCATACTGGTCTAAAAATACCATTTTTACATATTTTGTTCAATTGTCAGAATAAATTACTGAACTTTTCTTGTATAATCAAGGCCGGAATTATTCTTTACTGAAGGAATTGTAATGCGATTATCTGTATATCCTTTGATCTTAATCCATTTTGATTCAGTCCAGTAAACTGTTTTAAGAATACGATCAATAGGTTCAGCTTCAGGATTAATGTATTCATCTTTTTGTGCAAGAATTCCTTCTATAATAATAGGAACATCCATAAAGTCAGATGAAAGATGATCTTTTAGTGCAATTGGTTCCTGATCTGATAATGAATTTGGGGAGATTTTAAAAACTTCTGTTTTTATTCCATTATTTACAATAATCATTGGGTGATATGTATCGAAGTCTTCAATATCAGGTGGAGTTACAGTTCCCGAGAGTAAAAGTTTAAAATCAGTTTCATCATAAGTAAAAGATAGTGAAGAAGGGCACTGATATGTAAGATTTGTGATCTGCGGATAAGCGCCCTGGAATTCTTCATCTATAGTGATTGTATTAGACCAGTTTGTGTAATGGTAGCCGTCTGAATCGGCATATCTTACCCGATAGATATAATTTGATTTTTGATGAACAAGTTTATCGATATATCTGTATGTTTTGTCATCTGACGGAAGGGCATTTGGATAGATGATTCCAACATTTATTATTTCAGAAGGATTGTTAGCATCGGTAACGTCCTGTCTGTAAATATTAATATAACCAGTTGTTGAGCTTATTTTGTGGATTATTAAAGTTACCTGCTTATCTGAAATATCAATATCTGGTTTTTGTAAAAGCTTTTGATCCTGGACTTCAACTTTGCAGGCAGAAATAAAAAAGCAAAGGAATAAGAAAAGTGTATAAAAAACAAAAGTTCCCTTTTTCATAAAAATCACCTCATATCATTATCGGCGGAAAAAGGGAACTTCTTTAAATGTTTTTATTTTGACTCTTCTGCTGCTTCGATTACGCCATAATATGCAGGTTTACAGTAGTAATTTTTGTCATTAAAGAGAAGCGGATACTGGGTATGACCTTTGTGCATGCTATTTAGCCAGGTCCATTCATCTCGGACTCCCCAGAGAGTTACTCCTTCAATACCTTTTTTGCCAGGCTGCTTGCGGTTTGCAATAAACATCTTAAAGTAGGTTTTGTAGCAGTCTTTGAGCTTCATTGCATTGTAGTTTGAAGCCCCGTTTGCAACGTCCATTTCGGTAATCTGAACATTAATTCCTTTTGCGAGGAAGTTTTTAACGGCTTTTTCAAAGTTTGCAGCTGAATCATTTATACTTATATGAGTCTGCATTCCAGCTGCATCTATGCGGGCATCTGGTGCTGCCTGAATGGCATCTATGATTTTACAGATTGCTTTGTTCTTGTTTGGTGATGAACAGCCATAATCGTTATATACGAGTTCTACATCTTTTGGAGCATATTTATTTGCATAACGGAAGGCATTTACGATAAATGTTACATCTTTGTAAATAGCAAACCATTTACTTGAAGAATCATCTCTCAGATAGTTTGTTTCTGTTGAATTATCTGATGCAGCTTCGTTTACAACGTCCCAGGCTAAAATCATGTGTTCGCCGTTATTGTTTTTCTTTTCCCAGTCAGCAACATGTTCAAGAACAGTTTTGATATACCATTCCATTCGGGCATTCATTTCAGCTGGGTTTACAAGATCAGTTTCTCCGTTACGGCTGTAATTTTTCTGGAAGAACCATACCGGAGTCTGACTGTGCCACACGAGAACATGTCCACGCATTTTAAGCCCAAGCTTTTTCATATCTGACAGAATGCTGTCCATCTGTTTGAAGCTTGGAATATCTGCCGGAACCTCGTAGAGTTTTCCGTCTTCGCCGCGGAATTCTGTGAGTTTATTTGGTTTTGTCCAGGCGAAAATGAAGTCCGGCTTAAATTCGTTTTCCATTGTTATACAGTTTGCATGAATAGGAAGTCCTTTTTGTAAAAGAGGCTCTTTGAAGGTGTTGTTGTATGAAACACAGAAACCAAAATAGTCAAAATAGTCTTTAAGAACTTCTTTTACGCCAGTTACATCTGTCCATACAGCCGGCTGAGGAGCATTTTTTGTAAGACCTTCGCCGTTAAGTCGCAGCTTGAAGTTTTTGATGTAGAATGTAGAAGAATCTTTGTTAAGGCCTGCTCCAGAAATATAGAGCTGGCGTTTTCCTGAAAGATGGATGGTGATGTGTTTGTTTACAGAAAACCATTTTCCGTTTTCAACCTTGCGGTCAAAAAGCTTTGGCATGTTTTCATTAAGTTCATTAATCATCCATACAATCTGAGTTTTTTCTCTTGTTTTGTCTTCTACGAGCATTTCGCAGGAAAACTGAATATCAATATCTTTTCCTTCGTATGCAGACAAATCTACAATAACCGGATTTGCGCGTGAAGTTTGTGCAAGGTTTACCTGAGTTACATTTGTTGCACCATTGAATTTTTTATTGAAGAGAATGGCTTTTCCATCTTCATCAATCCTTGTGATGCTTACAGAGCCGTCTGAGTTTTCAATGACCTGAGCATCCTTTTGTTTTGCACTGCAGCCTGAAAATAACAGGAATGCAGTGGTGAGAAATATAAGAGTTCGTTTCATCATAATTCTATTATTGTCTCTAAGGCTTAAATAATCTATAATGGAAATTAACTATTCTTTTAAGGATGCTCATTTATGGGAATAATGTTGAAAGACAAATTCGGCAGCGTGTTTGCAGAAATGCAGAAAATGTCACATGCAGCCGCAAAAATCGATGAAACAAAAGTTTACGAAGAAGCTAACATGCAGTTAAGACCTTACATGTGGAAGCTTCTTGATGAGGCATTTAACAGTGAATCTGGTCTCGGAAACCTCGAAAACTACAAAGACTTTTATGAAAATGTAGTAAAACAGGGAAAGTCAGGTCTTATTTTAATGGAACATTACACAAATCTTGATTTGCCAGGAATTCTTTATCTTCTTGAAAAAGAGGGAGAAGACTGGGCAAAGGATTTGTCTTCGAGAATTGTAGCAGTTGCTGGAATGAAGTTGAACGAAGCTGATGCCGGTGTTCGTGCATTTACAGAAGGATTTACACGCGTTGTAATTTATCCTACACGTTCGCTTAATGCAGTTGAGGGAAAAGAAATTTCTGAAGAAGAAAAAATTGCAGAAGAGCAGAAGGCCCGCAAAATTAACTTTGCTGCAATGCGTGCAATGGATGGCTGCAAAAAGCGTGGACAGGTAATTCTTGTATTCCCAAGTGGTACCCGTTATCGTCCTGGAAAACCGGAGACAAAACGTGGACTTCGTGAAATAGATTCTTATCTTCGTCTTTTTGATAAGATGATTCTGGTTTCTATAAATGGAAATTGTCTTCGTATTAATCCTGATAATCCGGATGACATGCTTGCAGATATTCTTGAGCCTGGTAAGTGTGTATTTACTGCAAGTCCTGTAATTGATTGTAAGGAATTCAGAAACAAGATTCTGGAAAGCCTGCCGGCAGACGAACCTGATCCAAAACAGAAGACTGTTGATGCAGTGATGGAATATCTGGAAAAGCAGCACTTAGAAGTGGGAACAAGCGAGGAATAATGCCCGTACAAACGGTGGTTTCGATACGACACTACGTGTCACGCAACCACCGCATACGCAGAACACACGGTGGTTGAGTAGGCGGAGCCGTATGCATCGTGCGCGAGAGCGCACTAGAAAATAATTTCTATGAATGCAAACGACGCGAAGCGGCGTATCGAAACCACTTTTATAAGAGGACAAATATGAAAGAAATTAAGGAAGAACTTTCGAGCACAACATATCCTGGACGTGGAATTATCGCAGGAAAATCAGCAGATGGAAAATATGCAGTTTCTGCATACTGGACAATGGGACGCAGCGCAGGAAGCCGCAACCGTGTTTTTGTAACTGATAATGAAAATGGAACAGAAGTTGTCCGCACAAAGGCTTTTGATGAGTCTTTGATTGCAGGTGATCCAAGTCTTATTATTTATGCTGCAGTTCGCGAGCTTGGTAAAAAAACAATCGTTACCAACGGTGACCAGACAGATACAATTTTTGATGGATTGAAGAAGGGGCTCACATTTGAACAGTCTTTGAGAAGCCGTAAGTACGAGCACGACGCTCCAAACTACACACCACGTATTTCTTCATTGCTTGATCTTGAAGGCGGAGTTGACGGCGGCTATGCATACTCACTTTCGATTTTGAAGAGTGATTGTGGTAACGGCGACAACACTTTGCGCTTTACTTACACTTATGATAATCCACAGAATGGAGAAGGACATTACATTCATACTTACATGGGTGATGGAAATCCTCTTCCAAGCTTTGAAGGTGAACCAGTAAAACTTAAGATTGAAGGCGGAATCGAAGAGTTCGCAAACACAATCTGGAGCTCGCTGAATGAAGACAATAAGGTTTCGCTCTTTGTACGTTTTATTGATCTTGAAAGTGGTAAGTACGAAGAGCGTATTTTGAATAAGAATAAATAATTAGTGATGTGTCATTCCGAACTTAGGGAGCGGCACTGCGAAGCAGGGCAAAAACAGTCTAGTAGACTGTTTTTAGCGAGTCTCCGAGCGGCTGTGCCGCGAAGGGGTCGGGATCTTTATAAAGAGATGCTGAAACAAGTTCAGCATGACATAAATTCGAGAGGAGGTTTATAATGAAAAAAAGCGCAGTTCACTTTTTTTTCTTTATGGCCTCTTTTTTTATTTTAACCTTAGTTTCGTGTTCCAGCGTGAAAAAACGAACCTGGAATGACGAAGTGATTGTCGATAAAAAGTATCGTGAGTTTGCAGGGCGCGCCGATGCATACTTGTGTGAGACGGGTTTTAGAGGCGCGGTGCTCGTGGGCCGTGGAAAGAAGATTGTTTTTGCCAAAGGGTACGGCTTTTGCGATGAGAAGGCGGCGGCCCCCGAAGAGTTTCCGATAGGAATAAACACTACTTTTGAGGCCGGGTCTATAAGCAAGCAGATGACGGCCGCCGCAGTTATGCAGCTGGTGCAGGCGGGGAAATTGTCGGTGGACGATAAAGTTTCTAAGTTTTTTCCTGCTTTTGAATACGGTGAAAAAATTACTGTTGAAATGCTTTTGAATATGAGATCGGGGCTTGTAGATCATATCAATTCGGCTGAAGATTTTTTTCCAAAGAATGTTTACCGCAGAATCGAAGTAAAGCAATTAGCTTGTGAGCCGGTTGAAGAAAATCTTGTACTTGAATATCTGAATAATGCACCACTTCTTGCAGAACCAGACTCAACTTATTTTTACTGTAATACAAATTATTTTCTGCTTGCACGAATAATTGAGCAGGTTAGTGGAATGTCTTTTAGAGACTATATGCAGAAAAATATTTTTGCCCGCTGCGGTATGACTCATACAAATATGGAGTTTCAGAAAACTGATACTCGTGGTTATGATTATAAGGGGCGCTATTACAGTATTCCTGCCTCTCTTGCCCTTGGTTGTGGAGATGTAAATTCCTGTGTTACAGATTTATTTAAATGGAATGTTCTTTTCACTAATCGTAAAGTTGTAAAAAAGAAAACCTTTAAAAAAATGATAGATTCAGAATCTTATGGTTATGGTCTTTACTGTCATGAGGGTTCTATTTTTCATACTGGTGTTACAAATGTATTTAATTCTTATAACGGCTTTTATTTTGATGATAAACTTTCTATAATAGTATTGTCTAACTGTCCTGTTGCAAAAGTGAATACAACTACAGTTGCACGTAACTTACAGAAAATATGGATAGAAAAATAACAAATAACTAACGTTAGTTAGTAAAGATACTATTTAAGACAAGGATAATAAAATGGATATAATTAAGAAATTTTTACGTCTATTCTGGTTAAATATTTTATGGATAATTGGATGTATTCCGGTTATTACAATTGGTGTTTCAACCTGCGCGGCTTATGCTGTTACACTGCGTCTTGCAGATGACGATGAGGAGGTTCAGTCATGTGGAGGAATTGCCCGTCGTTTTTTTAAGGCTTATAAACAGGATTTGCTCCAGGGAATTATGATTTTGATTTTTACCGTGGCATGTGGTGCTCTAGGTTATTTCCTGATTAATTTAGCACGCGAGTCTGGCTTAAATATTATTAAAATTGCGGCTCTTGCTGGTTATATTCTTGTTGCTTGTGTATTTAACTTTTATGCATATCCATTGATTGCAAGATATTCAAACTCTTTTGTAAATACACTGAGAAATTCTGTTGCAGTTTTCTTTTTGAATATGAAAGACAGTTTTAAAACCCTGGGTATTGTAATTATTGAATTAGTGCTTCTTTATTTTTCGAAATATGCTTGTTATGTTGGATTTGTAATTATTCCTGCTCTTGTTTTTTATACTGTAAGCCTTACTGCAAAAGATATTTTTTTGCATATGGAAAATCCTGCTCCGGCTGAAACAGAAGAGAATTCGGAAACTTCAGAGGAAGCTCTGGAAACTGAAGAGTAAGTTTGGGGCGTTGCGGGGTGTCCCCGCTGGGTGGGGTAGCCGAAGACACGAATGTGGCTGAGGCGTAGGGCGGGGCTCCGCCCTCCTTTTTTTTTGATTTGAAATTCTTCTTGATTTATTCTATTATGTCCGCATGAAAGAACTCGAACTCAAATATGGATGCAACCCGAACCAGAAGCCGGCTAGGGTTTTTATGGAAAATGGCGATCTTCCTATTACTGTTGTGAACGGAAGACCGGGATACATCAACCTGCTCGACGCTTTGAACGGCTGGCAGCTTGTTAAGGAATTGAAGGAGGCTACCGGGCTTCCTGCTGCTACTTCTTTTAAGCACGTTTCTCCTGCTGGTGCCGCTGTTGGACTTCCTCTTTCTGATACTCTCAAGAAAATTTATTTTACTGACAATGTTGAACTTACTCCGCTTGCCTGCGCTTATGCCCGCGCACGAGGGGCTGATCGCATGAGCTCTTTCGGCGATTTTATTTCTTTGAGTGATGAATGTGATGAAGCTACTGCTCTTTTGATTAAAAAGGAAGTTTCTGACGGTGTTATCGCTCCGGGATACAGCGAGAAGGCTCTTGAGATTTTGAAGGCTAAGAAGAACGGCAACTACTGTGTAATTCAGATTGACCCTGACTATGTGCCTGCTGAGCTTGAGCGCAAACAGGTCTTTGGCGTAACTTTTGAACAGGGCCACAACTTTTTGAAAATTGATGAAAAGTCTGCTTTATCTAACATCGTAACTAAGAACAAGATTTTGAGCGAAGATGACAAGCGTAACCTGATTATTTCTCTTATCGTTCTCAAGTACACTCAGTCTAACTCAGTTTGCTTTGTAAAGGACGGTCAGGCTATTGGTATTGGAGCCGGACAGCAGAGCCGTGTTCACTGTACTCGTCTTGCCGGACAGAAGGCTGATAACTGGTGGCTGCGTCAGTCGCCACAGGTTCTGGGCTTGCAGTTTGTAGACGGTATTAAGCGCGCAGACCGCGATAATGCAATTGATGTTTACATCGGTGAAGAATATATGGACATTCTTGCTGAAGGCAAGTGGCAGAATATTTTCAAGGTAAAACCAGAAGTATTCACCCGCGAAGCTAAGGCAGAATGGATTTCTAAGAATACAAACGTTGCACTTGGTTCAGATGCCTTCTTCCCATTCGGCGACAACATTGACCGCGCAAAGAAGAGCGGTGTAACTGTTATTGCTCAGCCAGGCGGATCTGTTCGCGATGACCTCGTAATTGAGGCTGCCGACGGATACGGAATGGTTATGGCATTTAATGGAATCCGTTTGTTCCATCACTAGTTTAAGATGCGTTAGGCACTGGAGGGGGACGCCCGGAGGGCGGCCGTGCGAAGCACCGACCGTAGGGGAGCCCGGAAGCGCCGACCGGCGCGGCGAATGCCGCGACGGGAACGCCCAATAATTTAAAAAACTTATTTATTCTATCTAATATTTTTACTATAATTCTTTTCTATGCTTTTCAAAACAGACTACAAAAACAAGCTCGTAAAAATCTTTGTTCCTCTTATGCTGAGTCAGCTGATTTCGCAGATTCAGATGTTTATTGACCGCATTTTTCTGGGACGTATGGATATTCTTTTTATGAGTGCGGTTGGAAATGCTACGGCTCCTATGTGGACTACCATGTCTTTTGTCTACTCGCTTTCTATGGGGGCTTCGATTCTTATCAGCCAGTCGGTTGGCGAAAAAGATATTGAAAAGGCGAAGAACTATGCGGCCTCTCTGGTGAAGTGTCATAATGTAATTCC
>CAKUWD010000060.1 GCA_934699065.1 uncultured Treponema sp. | reverse complement strand
ATGCTGAGTAGAACCCCCTCCCCGGCTTTCTCCATCACCAAAATTCCATTCAACATTGCTTATTTGTCCACCAGTTCCCTTCTCTTCCAGTGCAAGAGAAATAATTTTATGTACCTGAGCTGTAATTCCATCTGTATTGTAGCCAGCCTCGCTTCCTACGGCTAAAGCAAATCCACCTAGATCCGGATTTACAGCTTTTAGTTTTATTATTACACTTTCTGTAATATCCTTATATTTTCCGCTGTCACCTTTACAACCTTCAGTCATCGTAATTTTCATATTGAAAGGTTTATTGTAATAAAGCTTCAATTCAGGATTATCAAACTCATACCAACCATCATACACATCAGTTTTACGGTATTCTGATACAAGACTTCCGTTTCTCATTGTCTTCTGGATAAAACCGTCGGAGTTAAAGCCTTCTTTTGGGATTGTTATCTCATGTTCTTCACTATTACCTGAACTAATGTCTGTAAAGATTGCCTTTATTACCTCTGTTGCCTGAACATTATATTCATCTGTATCTTCATCTTCAATTTTAAATGATATTCTTACTATGCCGTCAACTGGAATATGGAAATCAGCATCGCTTTCATTTTCTATGCGTTCTCCATCTGAATCCAATACGACATACCTTGTTTCTGTACCGTTAGCATTAGTTCCCTTAAGCCTTATTTTTACACTTCCCGGATTATTAGCAGTTTTGTCTATTTCTGCATATTTACCTTTCTCTGTTATATCAAATTCCTTCCATTTCCATTCTGCCTGATATCTTATTCCTTTATGCCCGAGTCCACTGTCTGTATTTATTCTATCCTCATAATACCAGTAATCATTACCGTTTATTGTAACGGGCACTACATCATTTTCTGTAATTATACGTTCCTGCTCCAATTCCCATTTTTTTCTAATTATCTCTTCATCTACATTTTCATAAAATCTGTTTTTATAAAAAGAATAATCAATTATATTTCTTTCTCCTGCATTTTCTGCTTTATCACCAAGAAAAATTCTCTTTAGTTTGATTTTTTCATAAAGACTGAAGTTTATTTTATTGAAAAGAATTCCGACTGTTGTATAACCATTTATTACTCTTGTCCGTTTTATAGTTTGAGTCTCATCTGACTCATTTACAAAATTAAGTTGTATTTCACGGGGAACAGTAAAAGTTTTGCTTATTGGATCTGCATGGTTTGTCGCTTTATCTTCTACATCAACTGAATAAATAATATTACAATCTTCTGTCCTATTAAGTTCTTTAAATGTAGAATTATCGCTATAAGATATTAAATTCTCAGAAAAGTCTCGAATAACAAATCCATTAGCTTTTAGAAGATTTCCTCTATATTTAATTCCGGAAATTTCATCAACAACAGAATAATTCACGGTAATGGAGTTCAGTAAATGTCTTTCATTTTCTGTTCTGTATTCAAATCCGTTAAATGTTGTTTCATTCCATTTACTGACTGGTTTTATCTTGTCTATCTGAACAATTATCTTGTTACTGTTTTCAGCATTATCCGTACAATAAATTTCATATATTCCTGTTTCTGTCAGTAATTTTTTTTCATCTATTTTTTTCTCGTTTATAGTAAAAGTATTTATTCCTGAATGCCTATCTGAGACCGTGATTTCAACATCTTCGTTTGTCCACTGTTCGTTAAAATATGTTTTTTTATCTACTCCAACAGATGCTTCTATTTTAGGCTTATTTAAGTCAACCCAATAATACTTTGTTGTACTCTTATTTAAAACATTATCTACCACATATACGGCATGTTTTCCGTCTGTTTGTATTATATATGAATTATTATATGGCATTCCATCTACATAAATTTTTCCAACACCTGAACCAACGTCTGTGCCATTTACTGTTATTATTTTGTTTACCCATTTTTCTTCTGGTTCTGTTGAACTGATGTTAGGATTTTCTCTGTCTATCAGTAAGGTAGTGCTTGCGCATTCAGATACATTTCCAACTTTGTCAACTGCTCGGAATTCTATAGTACCATTCAAAACACTACCATCAGTTACATTCGTTGTATAGCTTCCTCCTTTTTCCCAGTTTGAAGCATTTTTTAACTTATATTCATAATGATCGATTCCAAGATTATCATTGCTATTACCGCAAGATATTGTTATATTGTCTTTTCCCCAGCTTCCTCCACCACCTGTAATTGAAGGAACACTTGGACACTCTGAATCTAGCAAAATATACAGAGTTTCTTCATGTTCTATACTCACATTATCATTTGCACTTCCTGTATTTGTTATCTTTATTGCCTTGAATTTTATGACCATATTAGCATTTATGGAAAACTTGAAAGGATTAAACTCCAATGGATTAAATTTATATATGTTTACCTCATTGATTTCTAACTCTGTATAACATTTACACTTGTAACTTCCTGAACCATATTCATTACCACCACTAAAACTGTAATCGTAACGGCCAGGAGTATATTCAATTGTAATCTCAGCATTAGGTCTTACATAGTATACTCCATTAAAATTATATGCATCTTCACATGATATTTTTAATGAATAATTATGATTTTTTTCAAAACTTCCAGAACAAGAAAGAATTTCCTTGTTACCTGAAGTTCTTTCTTCGGAGTACATATATTGATAATTAAAAAAACAAATTATAAAAACAAAAACGAGAAATTGAGAAATTTTCTTCACTTATTTAAATCCTTTTTTTTTACTTTTTATTTGATTTTAGTATGAAATCTTTTAACCGTCAAACTAAATCATTAGGGATTCATAAAATAATACAACTATTTACTTTGACTGAAACATATTTTCATACTAGAATTAAAACCATAAATTAAAAAATGTCAGGACACATAATGAAAAAAACAATCACATTACTATTTATTTTCTTCTGCTTATTAAATGCGCAGATTTATGCAGAAATCTCAGGATATCTTTATTACAAAAACAAGGCAGGCGGAAACACGGCCCGTGTAATGCATGACGGAAAATGGTGGTACAAATACGATGCCAATGGTAACCGGACTATAAAGGCTGTAGACGCACAACATGAAGGTAACACTGTAACAATAAACACGACAACTGAATATTGGGAATACGAATGGGATTATCACAACAGGCTTATAAAAGTGCAGCAATTTAATGCACCAGACAATGCTTCTAATGTCTGTGTTGAATATACTTATGATGCACTAAACAGAAGAATTGAAAGAATAAGCCGGACAAATACAAAACCTGTAGTAACTCACTATGCCTATGGGCGTAACGGCACACTAACATATCAAAAAAAGATTGCAGGCGGAAACGATACAGAAAGAACTTATGTATATTTAAATAATCAGATTGTAGCTTTTGTTGATAAAACTCCAGATGGAACAGAAAAAACTTATTATACAGTAACAGATATTCAAGGTACTGTAACAGAAGTTTATGACGAAGAATTCAAACTTGTCTGGAAATCAGACTACACTGCGTTTGGAATTAAGGCGGGCGAGACAATAGACTTAATTGATTTTGACGGTCTTTACACAGGCTGTGATTTTGATGCAGAAACAGGGCTTTCCTATCACTGGAATAGATGGCGGAGTGAAGACGGTTCAACATGGCTTTCTCAAGATCCTGCTCGTGATGGGGTGAACTGGTATGGGTATGCAGGACAGAATCCGGTGAATTACACAGATACGAATGGACTTTACCAGCATCAAATTCAAAATAAATATAAAATGAATCAGAAGAATTCTCAGTGGGTAACCAATAATGAAACTATAAATGGAACAGAATTACTTATAAGTCGTTACGGTTGTGCAATTGCATGTGTAGCAAATCTACTTTCTGATACAACAAATTTTACGCCATCTGATATAAATAATAAATATGTTACAAAAGATGGAAACGTAGATTGGAATAAAGTAGGTAAAGATAATGGTTATACTGTAGATATTCATAGAAATGAATTTTTTACCAGAGAAATTATGTCTAAGCAGATGTCTGATAAGAAAAATACATATAAAACTGCTGTAAAAGTAAAATATAATGATGCAGGAGATGATCATTGGGTTGGTGTTGCAGGTATGACTTCATTAGATGGGAAAGATTATCTAATAATAACAGGTTCATCAGTAAATGATTCATATTTAGGAAATGGATTGTCGTGGAATAAGGAAACTGAAAAATATGAGTATACAGATACAAACAATCGACAAGGAAAAGGATGGAAATTTGTTAATGGACAGATATTAGTTCCTGTAGAAAATACAACAGATTATATTAATTTTACAAAACCTGCACCAGAAGGTAATGAACAAAATCCTTCTGTTAGAAATGATATAAAGGAGTTTTAATATGAAAAAACTAGCATTATTACTATCTATATTAATATGCAGTATTAATTTTTTGAGCTCAGAAGAATATAAGTATATTTATAAAGATTTTAAGAAAAAGATATCTTTACCAAAGCTGGAAAAAAATGAGTGTTTTGATATTTCACATGATTCTGGTATTTTAACAATATATAAAATAAGTGGCACGAATAAAGAAAAATATTATTCTGAAGAAGTCAAATGGGGACATTTTCAAATTTCTGAAGATAAAACAAAAGTAGTGTTTTTGCTTTATGATCCTATAGAATTAGATACTGATAATGTTTTTCCTATGTATCTTTTGGATGGGATAAAAGGCGAACTTGAATATATATGTCATATGTATCCTTATTTTAGAACTTCTTATGATTTCATAAAAATAGCTTATGTTAAACACGAATACAATACAGAAGTAATAGAGATTTTTGATGTTCCCAAAAAAGAAATTATTAAGAAATATAGATGGGAATCTCAAGAAGGTTACTATGAATCTGATTATAGTTGGGGTATTGATATATTTCGTTCTAAAGATTCTGATTATGACTTCCGTATTTTTTCTACAGGTGAAGGTGGATATATATATAAAGAAGGATATATTTCAAGTAATAGTGATAAAATATTTGAATTACCCGAAAAAACTATTAAAGATATAAGGGAATTATCAAAAAAAGAAGCTGGAAGGTAAAAAATGAAGAGTAATGTATTAGAAAGTTATATTCTATTTGTTTGAAAGGAAAAAGAAACTACTATATATAATTATAATGGGAAATACAAATGAAAAAGTTTTTTTTATAAGGATCTCAATGATTTTACCGCAGCCTACTGAATTTACAGAAAGGACCTCACAGGTCTCTGAAAAAGAGTATCTTGTAAATTCTTTTGTTGTTTGCCTCTGTGTTGCAAAAATTAATTCTAAACAAATCTTATCATTTACTTACAATGATTCTAATAGCAATTATTGCTTATACAACAGGAAACTTATTAAACGCAAACAACTTTTTGACAGTTTTGCACTTTTCTTAATTAATAATCTAGGTATATAAAATTTAACTAATTTTTTTTCTGAAATTTTGTATAAAATCGAACTTTTTGAACCATATTATATTTAGCGGAATATGAAGTTTCCGCAGGAGTGTAATATGGATATCACAAATAAGATTGAACCGTCCGGGACTCAGAGAGAAATAAAGGACCGACTTTTCAAGGCTATCTTCGGACGCGACAATGAACAAAGCAAGAAGTGGCGGCTCGAACTTTACAATGCCCTGCGCGGGACTAATTATACAGACCCGGATGCCCTGAAAATCAATACCATAGAAAACGTGATTTACCTTTCGATGCGGAACGACCTTTCTTTTCTGGTTGATTCTCAAATGACTTTATTCGAACAGCAGTCCAAGTATAATCCCAACATGCCGCTTCGTGGCCTTATGTATTTTGCGCAGCTTTATCAGATGCACCTGGGGCGGCTCGGAAAAACTCTGCACAGAACAACGCTTGTAAAAATTCCTTATCCAAAATTTGTGGTCTTTTATAATGGTGATAAGGAAACGGAAGACAGAGAATTATTGAGGCTGTCTGATGCTTTCGAAGAGAAGGAAAAAGATGGTGATTTTGAATGGACGGCAGAACTTATAAACATCAATTCGAGCCACAACAAAACTCTTCAAAAAAACTGCAAACCGTTGTATGATTATGTCAGATATGTTTCGAAGATAAAAGAAAACAAGAAACATAACATGACAACTGAAGAAGCTGTGAACGAAGCTGTTGACTGGGCTATCAAAGAAAATCTGCTTGACGGTTTCTTCAAGATTCAAAAGGAGGAGGTACTTGGTATGAGCCTGACAGAATATGACGAAGAAGAATATTTGCGCGATTCTTTTCAGGAAGGTGTAGAAGTCGGACAAGCCGAAGGCATTCAAAAGAAAGCCATTGATGCTGCAATAGAACTTCTTAAAGAAAAAATTGATCCAGAGATAATTGCTAAATGTGAAAAACTTCCTCTGGAACAGGTTCTTGAACTGAAGAAATCTATTACTGTACTTGCATAAAAAAATCAAAACATATTCTTACAAATGAACTTGTTCCTTATGATGCTTATATTTTCTAGTGGCGAAAATCGTTATTTTGCTTTATTATATAGAAAAGAAGGCATTTAATAATGGTCTCGGCGCTCGGACATTCAATAATTCTAAGAATCAAAGACTTCTTATATATGATTGGTTATCTTGGAAAACTGATAACCGCGTCCTTCTTTTTTGCCAAGCACGGAAAAACTGCGCGAAAAATCCTTACCATGCAGCTTCTTTTTACATATGTTGAAGCACTTCCTATCTGCTGTTTTCTGGCTGCTGGAATCGGCTCATCAGTTGTAATGATTGGAAATACCTTTCTAACCGCGCTCGGGCAGGACAAGCTGAAATATGATCTTCTGGTTCTTTTGATAATGAGAGAGCTGGGGCCTATTCTTATTGCCTTTATTGTTACTGCCCGCTCTGCAACCGCAATTGCAACAGAAATCAGCACCATGGTTGTAAGACATGAAATTGAAGCTTATATTTCAATCGGAATTGACCCTATCAGCCATATTGCGGCTCCTCGTTTTCTTGGCGTAACCTTTTCACTTTTCTTCCTTAATATTTATTTTTCACTTTTCGGTCTGCTCTGCCCTGCCATCATAATTCAATTTGTTTCAACTACAAGTATTTCAGACTATATTATGAATCTTTTTCTGGCGCTGGATTTAAAGATTATTTTGATTTCTATATTAAAGAGCCTTGTATTTGGAATGATAATTTCCGGGTCGGCAACGCTCTATGGTTTTAGTGCGGGGCGGGCTTCTACAGAAATTCCTATGGCAGGTTTAAGGGCTGTAAGTAAGGCCTTTTTCTACATCATAATTGCAGACGTATTCATTACAGTTCTGTCTTACACTTTGTAAAGCAGGAGTTTTTTATGGCAATCTTCAAAATGAAAAACGTCTGCTATACCGACAACAATCTTAAAATACTTGATGATATTTCTCACTATATTGAGCCGAGTACGGTAACAGCTTTCTTAGGAAAACCCGGCAGCGGAAAGTCTACGGCCCTTAAAGTTCTTGCGGGCTTGTATCCGCCGACCTCTGGAACTATAACTTTTGAAGACAAAGATATTCATGAAATGAGTCAAAAGCAGCTTATGGATTTTCGAAAGCGGGCAGCCTTTATGTTTCAGGATTCAGCACTTTGGGCAAACCAGGATATTTACCACAATCTGGAGCTTCCGCTTCAGATTCATTTTCCCGGCATGACTGCAGCAGAACGTAAGGAAAGAATTAAAAAATTCACAAAGCTTGTAGAATATCATAAACCTCTGGAAATCAGACCCGCTGCACTTTCTATAGGAGAGCAGAAAAAAATCAGTTTTGCACGCACGCTGATCTGCGACCCTGAAATTCTTTTTCTTGATGAACCCACAGAATCAATTGATGACAAAACTGAAGATTTGTTTATTTCAATACTTAAGGAATTTATTGCAGAAAATAAAACTGTTATTTATGTGAGTCATGATAATTATTTAATAAATTCTTTTCTTTGTGATAAAATATACTTTGCAGACGGTAAAATAAAAGAAAAAATTCTGCTTGATGACGTAAACCAGATTGATGATTATTATGAAGGTGAAATATGAAATTTAAAATAAAGTATGCAGACCAGATTGTTGGTATTTTAAGCATTATTGCAATTATTGCCTTAATCTTCATAATCTTTTTAATCGGTTCGACTCAAAAGTGGTTTGTACCAAAACATAATTATTACACCGTCATCTCTACTGCAGCAAATATAAGTGTTGGAAAATCAATCACCTACAAAGGCTTTGAAATCGGTAAAATTAAAAACTTCGAACTGGACAATAACGACAAGGTTATTGTTAATTTTTACATTACAGACGACTACAGAAATAAGATTGTTAAAGATTCAATAATTGAGATTCTCACAAGTCCCCTGGGATCGTCTGTAGTTTTTTATCCGGGTAACAAAACTGATTTTCTTCCAGACAATTCCTTTATTCCGGAACGTTCCAGCGAAGAAGGAAAGAAGCTGATCCAGGATAAAAAAGTTAGTGTTATCGAACAAACCGATTCTATCAATACACTTCTTGCATTGGCTACAACTCTCGTAGGTGATATAGACACTCTTGTAAAACAGATTAATGTTGCCCTGGAAGGAAATTCAGACACCCCTCTTACAACTACATTGCTTCAGTTGAATTCAATTCTTACAAATATTAATTCTATCACTTCAGATCCTTCAGGTCTTATTCCAAAACTTCTGGAAGATGAAAATGCACAAGGCTCAATTGCCAGTATTTTGAGAGAACTCGATTCTACAATGGGTGATATCGACAAAATAACTTCTTCTGTAGAAAGCAACATGCCTGGCATTTCTATTCTGATTTCGCAAACTCAGACATTAATCAAGCAGATGCAGGATGTTATGGAAGGACTTAAGAATAATCCTCTCTTAAAGAACGGCATATCTGAAAAGCCTGAAAAAGAAAATGCAGCACCAAAGCTTAGGGAGGATAACTTCTAATGAAAAAAAATCTGATTATTGCAGCCCTCTTAGCCCCTGCTTTTTTTCTTACCACTGCTCTTACTACTGCCTGTTCTTCCGGCCCTAAGCGCCAGATGTTTATAACCACAATTCAGGATTCCTGTAAAGACGCCATTGAAACTGCAAACGCCTGCATTCTCAATGGAAGCTATGATCAGGCAGAAAATCTTTTGAACCAGGCCCGCAGTCAGGCTCTTTCAATTGATAATTATGATCTGCTGCTTTCTGTTTCCCTGACTCATGTAAGTCTTTATCTTTCCTACAATCCGCCGGCAATTGACAAAGCAAAGTTCTATCTGCAGCAGGCCAAGGCCTTTATTCCAAATACACGTAACACACAGGAAAGCGAGCTTTTGTGCGCAATGTCAGAAGCAAGAATTCTGATTGCCCAGAATGAGGTTCAGGCAAACTTTAATCAGATTGTTGATAAGATTGATAACGCAAAAAAAGTTTTTAAAAACAAGCCTTACAATCATGCCCAGTGCGACTCTATTCTTGGTGATATTTACAGGTTGAGCGGCCACTATAAGGAAGCCGACAAAATTTATAATGAAGCTGTAAAGCTTTTTACCGATAATCTTTATCTTTCTGAAATTGGAATTACCTGGTATAAGATTGCCCAGAATCATTCTCAATCTGGAAATAAAAAGGAAGCACTGGAGGCTCTGAACAAGGCAATTTATTATGACCGCTGTGCAGAAAACTCTATGGCTCTTGGTGCTGATTATTATATTAAGGCAGTGATTCTCTTAAAAGGAAATCCTGCAGAAGCAGAAAAGGAAGCAGCTAAGGCAGCCCTTCTCCACTCTGCAGAAATTTACAATGCTGCAAACCTGAATGAGCTTGCAGCAAAGAGCCTGGATTTACTTACTGGTCTTGAAAAGTAATTTCATTTTCTGATTCAGGTCCGACAACTGCAAACCAGCGGCCTGAGCCTTGAATCCAGTATTTATTAAAGGCCTTCAGAACATCATCTGCAGTAACTGCATGAATCTTATCTATCATAGATTCATAGGCATTAATATCATCATAATCTACCAGTGCCAGACAATACTGGGCTACCTTACCGCCAGTTTTTACAGTTGAACTGTAGATTGAATTAATCAAAGCATTTTTAGATCCCTCAAGAACTCCATCTATTGAGGTTAATTCATAGGAACCATCATCATTCAATTTTTCTACGTACTTTCCTTCCGCCATAAGCTTACGGGCTTCAACTGCAAATTTAGCAAATTCTTTTGGATTAGAAATCATAAGAAAATATTCACCTCCATAATTTGCTTCAGAGGACTGAATAAGGGAACCGGTAGAATAACAGGCACCATTTTTTGAGCGCACAATATTAAACATATTTGTTGAGTAAATATCGGCAGCAATTTTTGCAGCATAATAATCTTCATCTTTGATTGATGGAGCCTGGAAAGTATAAAGTGCATAACCAGAGCCTGTTGATGATGGATGTGTTATTACTACAGCGTCACCTGAAATTTCCGGAGGATTAATCTGTACCTGGGGCAAAGCTGTACTAAGAGCCTTTATTGTTCCAATTGTTGAATTAAGATGATTAAGCAAATCCTCGCTGTCTAAACTGCAGACTGCAATTACACAGATGCGGCGGGAATCAAGTATGCTTTTGTGCAAATCCTTCATTGCTTTGATAGTGATGTTTTGCAAAGTATCTGGTCTTGGATCCACATCTGCTTCATAAGGATGATTTTTATAAATTATGTCATTTGCTGTCTGTTTAAGTAAGGCCCTTGGGTCATTGTATTTCGACTGAAGCTCCATAGAAAACTCAGACATCATATAATCATAAACCTGCTTTGGAAAAACCGGCTTCATAAAACCGTCTGTCAAAAGCGGAAGCATATCCTTAAGATAGTAGTTTACACACTGCAGGGAAAGAACGCTGGCATTGTCAGTTTCATCATGAAAAACAGACACACTCTTTTCATAGCTGATTTGCTGACGCTTTATAAAATTGTATTTTGCTGAACCACGAGTCATCATTGAAAATAAAGCCTGCTCCAGTCCCGACTCTTCCGGCTTTAAATATGTACGGCCGCCCTTTACTACAATAGAAACATGATCAATTTCATTATCTGTATTTTCTATATAGTAGACAGGTATCCCATTTTTCAATTTAAATTCTTTTATTTTTGATTCTTCGTTTACATTTGACGAAGCTGCAAAAGCACTTACAGAAATAAGCATGCAGCATAAAGCTGAAATTATTATTTTAATTTTTTTCATTTTTCACTCCACCAGAAAGCATTATCTGCAGTAATCTGAACAAAGCCTGCAGCATCAAAATCCGCTTTTGTCTCTTCATAAACCTGAGGATTTACCAAAACCTTTACAATCGGATTACGGCTGTAAATATAGTTTTCAAGATAAGGATCCAGATCCTTCTTTTCGACTTTCATAAGATTTTCGTCGTAAGTCAAAAAGTAATCTTTTGGAGCGTAAGTCCAGTAAAAGGAAAGAATTGAAAGAAGGCCCTGAGCCGATTCAGATTCAAAAGCCCGGTTATCTTTTATAGACTGAAGTAAAAGCTTTCTTTTTTCTGCTGATTCAAGAGACTTATCTTTCTGCAGTGCTGGAAAAGCTTTATTCATAAGGGTGTCATAAAAGGCCTTAACCTGCTCCGGGTAACTCTTTGAAGGCTTAAGCATAACGCCGTTTACAGCAAAAAGTCCGTGATGTCTGAAGGTCTGATGGCCTGCCCATAAATAATCCGAATTTGGAATATTGAGTTTTTTATTTTTTACCAGAGCCTTTTTAAAAGCTCCGTTTGGATCTAAAAGAACTTTGGCAAGAACATCTGCTGTGTAAGTATCCTTTACATTAAAATCAGAATCTGGTCCGCGCCAGGTAACAATAACCTGAAGAAATTCCGGTGAAAGCTCATCATAAGGAATTACACAATACAAAGGCTGGTCAAGAGGATTTACATTATAAGCCTTGCCTTCATCTTTCCATGGATCTTCTCCAGCCTCCCAGTCTCCAAATACTTTCTTTACAAGCTGGCAGGCCTGGTCTGGATCAACATCACCACCGACAAGCACTGCTGCATTATTTGGAATGTAGTATTTATGCTGAATATCGCGAAGCTGTTCAATTGTTGCATTCTGAACAACCTCTACAGGTCCACCAGCATCAAAGGTCCAGGGTGCTTCTGGGAAAAGAGTTCTGGTTGTAAAATAAGTCTGCTGCTCAGATGGCTGGCCATAGTAGCCCTGAATCTCTGAGATTACAACTTTCTTTTCATCTTCAAATTCCTTTGGAACCATAAGAGGCTCACGAATAGCATAGCTCCAGAATTCGAGTCCCTTTTCAAACTGATCTACAGGAACAGTAATAAAATAATTTACGCGGTCTATAGAAGTTGTTCCGTTCCAGCTTGAAACACCCATATTATTAAGGGCTGTCTGCATTGCCTGAGAATTTCTGTACTTTGAATTCCCCTTGAACATCATGTGTTCATACAGATGAAAAAGCCCTGCGTTTTCGGGAGTCTGGGCAATTGAGCCGGCACGAACTGCGACTTCAATATAAACAAGTGGCGCAGAGTGATTTTCTGCAACAAAAACCGACAGGCCGTTATCAAGAGTATAGGAATACAAATGATTAATCGGCGTTTCTTCTGCAAAAAGCAGAACTAACGATATAAGGCTAAGCCCTATAAAGGCTACACCTTTTTTAAATAGTGTTTTCATACTATCACATCCTTATTAAATAATAATTTGTATATTGTATTACTCTACTAATACACTAATACATCTGACATGTCAACATATATTAAGACATTTAACCTTAGATTTGGTTACAATTTTTACAGCTAATCGCTATAATAAACAAAATTGATTCTGGAACTGGAGTAAAGCTTGAACATTCTTTCAATAAATAATCTGGCAAAAATCGGTCGGGAAAAGCCGCTCTTTACACAAGTTTCTTTCGGCATTCAGGAAGGCGAAAAGGCTGCCCTTATTGGACGAAACGGAACTGGTAAGTCTACCCTGCTTGCAACAATTGCGGGTGCCCTGCAGCCGGATGAAGGAAGCGTTGTTATAAATAAAGAAGCGGGTCTTTCTTACCTGCCGCAGACTCCAGCCTTTAATCCCGACGATACAATCCGGGAGCACATTTTTAAAAGCTCATCTCCTAAACTCGCAGTAATCCGCGAATACGAGGAAATCTGCGAGGAGATGGGTAGCAGGGGAAGTTCGGTGGTTTCGATACAGCCTTCGGCTTACTCAACCACCGTAATTTCCGCAGGTCTTCAAAACCGTTATGAACAGATTATGCAGAAAATGGACAGCGGAGATCTCTGGAATTATGAAGCACAGATCTCTTCTATTTTGAGCACACTCGGCATTACAGATATGAGCCGCCGCATGGGAACTCTGAGCGGCGGTATGTGTAAAAAGGTTGCCCTGGCCCAGGTTCTGGTTGAAGACACAAAGCTTCTGCTTCTGGACGAACCTACTAACCATCTTGATATCACAACAATTTACTGGCTGCAGAATTATCTTCATGACACAAAACGTTCGGTTCTTATGGTAACCCATGACCGCTGGTTTCTGGATGCAGTCTGTACAAACATTTATGAACTTGCCCGCAACCACCTTAAGCTTTACGTAGGTAACTACAGCCAGTATCTTGAGAAAAAAGAAACCGAAGCAGAGATTGAAGCAAACACCGAGCGCCGCATAGAGTCCGTTCTCCGCTTCGAACGTGAGTGGCTGCTGCGAGGTCCCTGCGCCCGCGGTACAAAAATCAAGGCCCGCATTCAGCGTGACCAGCAGCTTATAAACCGCGAAAAGTTCCAGGCCGACAAGGGCTTTACCTTTGAGGTAAAAGGAAAGCGGCTTGGTGGCAAGGTACTGGAGCTGCATAATATTTCTAAGAATTATCCCAAGGGATATGTAGGAACAGATGACTGTCATGCTGAACTTAAAAATGACAGTCATGCTGAACTTGTTTCAGCATCTCCTAATAATAGATCCCGAAACAAGTTCGGGATGACAGAGGGGTATGTTCCGGTAATTAAGAACTTTTCCTACGTCTTTACCAAGGGACAGAAAATCGGAATCTTTGGCGATAACGGAAGCGGCAAATCTACCTTCCTCAACATAATCACAGGTCAGCTGGCTCCGGATAGCGGTACTGTAGTCGTGGGTGAAAACACAAAGTTCGGCTACTACACGCAGAATCCGGTATTTAAAGATACAAACCTTACCGTCCTGGAATACATTAAAGAAAGTGCCGAGCACATGACTCTCAGCAACGGCAAGAAAGAATTAAGTGCTACAAAGTTCCTTGAAGAGTTCGGCTTTGAAGGAAAGATCCAGCATAGTCCGGTAAGCAGTCTGAGCGGCGGTGAACGTAAGCGACTTTATCTTGTGAGACTCCTGCTCGAGAATCCAAACTTTCTGGTACTCGACGAGCCTACAAACGACTTTGATATTTTTACGATGAATATTCTCGAGCAGTTCCTGGAAGGGTATGAAGGCTGTCTTCTGCTTGTGAGCCACGACCGCTACTTTATGGACAAAACTGTGGACAGCCTTTTTATCATGGAAGAAGATGGAAACATAAGCGGCTTTGTTGGAAAGTGCTCGGAGTATATTGAATACCGCGAAGAACAGAAGAAAAATACGGTGGTTTCGATACACCCGCTTCGCGGGCACTCAACCACCGGTACAGATTCTGACAATCGGTGGTTGAGTGATGCTCAGCATCGTATCGAAACCACCGTATCCACCGCAACAAAGAAAAAACTCTCCTTCAAAGAGCAGAAGGAGTT
>CAKUWD010000059.1 GCA_934699065.1 uncultured Treponema sp. | reverse complement strand
AAGTTACGCAGATAGAAAAGCCGGCCTGTTATGAAGCTGTGGGCTTTAAGCCATTCAGCAAAAGAGTTATGAAGATTCTTGGCTCTGACTGGGAATGCATTGATATGGAATTAATGTGGAAATAAAACAAACAAATCAACAAGACATTTCGACTCTCGCCGTGGCCATGACAGCGGCTTACTCTGAAGAACCGTGGAATGAAAAATGAACAATAATATCACAATAAAAGAAGAGCGAATCAGCGCAGAAGAATACATTGATTTTCTAAAACGCACAGACCTTGGTTCGCAATACCCTAAGGAAAGATTTTATGAGCGTATTCCGAAGCTTGTGAAAAATGTCTCAATCAGTCTTGTGGCTCGAAATGAGGACGGGCTTGCTGTGGGTATTTTATTCGGACTAACTGATTTCTGTTATTGGCTTTATGTTACAGATTTAGGCGTAGACAGAAATTATGAAAGGCGGGGAATCGGCCGTGCGCTTATGAAAAAGGCTCACGAAATTGCCGGTGGTGAAAAAGATATTGCCGTCTATCTGATTGCAAACGAAAATGCGATTCCTTTTTACGAGAAACTCGGCATGAAAAAATCCGACGATGTGATGCAGTTTAATCACATTGAATGGACAGAGTGGACTGTGGGGAGTGATAACTAATCCGCCAGATTAAAGCCCTTATTAAATCCCTTTCAGGGAATCTGTAATCTGCTTGCTGGTTTCGGTATTCTTTAAGGCAACTTCATTTACATTTGACATTGCTGTCTTAATAGAATTGAGAACAGAATCAAGCGAGTCAACGCGTTGCTTTAATGTATTTGCAAAGACAGAAATATTTTCGATTGTGTTGTTCTGATTATTAATCTGTTCTACAGATTTTTTTACCATAGTGTCTGTATCGTTTGCATCACCTTCAAGCTTTTGCAGAGAACTCATTACTTCATCAGTACTTGCATTCATTTCACTGATGCCGGCAAGAATCTTTTCAATATCCTGAATCGTGGTGTGAAGTTCTGTGTTACTCTTTTCTGTGTAGCTGGCGCAATTATTTGCAGAACGTGTGGCACTTTCAACAAGCTCCGCATTTTCACTAAGCTTTTCTGTAATCTGTGCCGCATTACTTGAGGTTTGTTCTGAAAGCTTTCTGATTTCCTGGGCAATAACATTAAAGCCTTTTCCAAGAGTTCCGGCATGGGCTGCTTCAATAGAGGCGTTCATAGCAAGAAGTCCAGTTTGAGATGCAATCTTATTTACGGTATCTACAAAGGCTTCAATCTGCTTTGAAGATTCCTGAACCCGGGCAACATCATTTTCCAGACTTTTAATCTGCGAAAGCTGAACATCAAAGCTGTGAATCATTTCATTCATAGAAGATTTTCTGCTTTCTGCAATTTCAGAAATTTTAGAAAGTCTTTTTACTACACGAGACATTTCCGTAAGGGTTCCTACAAGCGAATCATTTTGATTATTGATGTTAGCCTGCATTTTTGAAACCTGACTGATAACTTCATTACTGCTGTTGCTTACTAGTTGAGTTTGTTTTGAAAGATTTTCAGATTCAGAAGAAAGGTACTGATAAAGTTCATTTATATTCTTTATTCCAGTGTTTACATTCTGAACTTCACTATTAAGCTGATTTCCAATTTCCAGTCCTTCAGCACTCTGTTCAAAAACCTTGCGAATTGTATGCAAGGACTTGTCTGCTTCATCGCGGCCTTGTACAGCTTCTGTTGTAATTTTCTGATTCTGATTCCATAAAATCATCATTCCATAAAGACTTGTTCCAATAGCTGTAGTTCCGATTCCTATAGCAGCAACAGTTTCAAAAAAGTTTACTTCTTTTAATGCCCGGAATTCAAAAACAGATGCTAAAGCCCATTCAAAAAGTGTCGCACAGAGGAATATTAAAATCTGATATTTTCTAATTGAAAAGAACTGATTGAAAATTGCCATTACAACTATAAAGCAGGCTGAACGGTAAATCTCCAGAGGTGATTCTCCCATTCCCATAAAGAATACAATTCCTGCAATCGCAACTAGCATACCAAAAGTATCGATTGTTATTGCAATTTCAATTTTATCTCTTTTCATCAGTATAGCTGCTGAAAGAAAAGTTAATTGGGTTACAATAGAGAAAACCATTGGAACATAAGTTCCGCGTGTATATTCTGTTATAGTGGTAACAAAAAATCCTAAAATAAAAATAATATTTCCATATAAAACAATTGGAATCTGGCCCTTTTCTTTTGTAGAAAGCTTTGAAAGTGCATCTTGAGAAGGAGAGAAAAATTTTAAAAAAATATTTTGTTTCATTTTTGTGCCTTAATAATCATTTGTTATATAACATAATGTTATATAATTATTTTATCACAGTATTTTTATTTTGCAAAACTAAAAATACTTAAAAGGGGCTTCATAATAGTTATACAAAAAAATTGAAATTTTCATTAATATATAAAAAAGAGGTAAATATGAAAGATTTAAACAAGATTAAAGAATTGTGTCCGTCGGCTTATGATTTTATCGTGAACAAGGCAGACGGGGCTGCGGTGGGGAAATATGAGCTTGAAGGCGGTGCTTATGTTAGTGTGCAGGAATATACAACAAAGGCTCGCAGCGAGGCAAAATATGAGGCTCACAAAAAGTTCATCGACATTCAGTTAATTTTAAGCGGTAGAGAATTGATTGCCGTAACTCCGATTGAGAAAATGGAAATCAAAGACGAATACAACGAGGCCAAGGACGTTATGTTTTTCCAGCATAATGATGAATGCACAGACTACGTTCTTGAAGCTGGTGATTTTCTGATACTCTATCCACAGGATGTTCACATGCCGGGAGTTTGTGTTAACGAACGTTCGTTAGTACGTAAGATTGTTGTAAAGGTGCCGGTTTCTGAGTAGATGGAATCGTGAAGGCTGCGCTCGTGGGTATACAAGTTTTAACTGCTGTCTGAACTTTTAAACTTCTAGTTTAATGCTTTTCTCGTCATTGTTTGGTAAAATAAAATTTGATATTGCTGGTGTTGGCAGGAGACATTTATGGCAGAGAAAGAAATTATCCTATTTGAAAGCGCAGACAAATCTGTAAGTCTTTCGGTACCTTTTGAAAATGAAACGGTTTGGTTGAATCGTCAACAGATGGCTTCTCTCTTTGATAGAGATGTAAAGACAATAGGAAAGCACGTAAAGAATGCGATTGAAGAAGAATTGGAAGGTATTTCAGTTGTCGCAAATTTTGCGACAACTGCCTCTGATGGGAAAACTTATGATGTAGAATATTACTCGCTCGACGTCATAATTTCAGTCGGCTACCGTGTAAAGTCTAAGCGTGGTATTGAATTCCGTAAATGGGCAAACTCGGTACTCAAGCAATATATTCTAAAAGGTTATGCTGCAAATGACCGCCGCCTCGAAGAACTTCGCCAGACTTTACAGATAATCCGTCGAACAGAAAATCAGCTGGATACAAATCAGATACTTTCTGTCATTGAACAATATACTTATGCCCTGGATTTGCTTGATGATTATGATCATCTTAGTGTAAAAAAGCCGGATGGAACTTCTGCAACTTATCGTCTCACTTATGAAGAAGCCAGAAAGGTTATTGATTCAATGAAGTTTGGTAATGCAAGTTCTCTCTTTGGAAACGAAAAAGACGAATCCTTTGAAGGTAGTATTAGCGCGGTCTATCAAACCTTTGGCGGAAAAGATGTTTATCCTACGGTGCAAGAAAAAGCCGCAAATCTTTTGTATTTTATCACAAAGAATCATTCCTTCAGTGATGGTAACAAAAGAATAGCTGCAACAATGTTTCTTTATTTCCTCAATAAAAATGGATTGTTATTCAAGAACGGTCTCAAGCAGATTGAAGATAACACCCTGGTTGCCTTAACCATTATGATTGCCGAGTCTAAACCCGAAGAGAAAGAACTCATGGTTAATCTTGTTATGCAGTTTTTGACAGAGTAATTTGTCATCACGGAAGTTTTTTAAAATTCATCACCTCCACCTTCTCCAGCGCTTCAAAGGTAATTATGCCTTTTTTGATGTAGTAGAGGGTGTGGCATTTTTCCCAATGGACGCCTTTCTGGGGGCAGGTGCCGGCGTATTCAAAACCGTATTCGGCGAGTTCGGCTTTTATTTTGGCGGGGGTGTAGGTTTTCTTTTTTCCTTCATGGTCGCGCCAGTTATTCAGGTGAACAGGTAGGATGGAAAGACAGGCTTCTCTTTTTAGAATGCGGTGAGATCCTTCGTAAAGCATGTACTTGCCTTTACCGTCGCCACCGTGAAGTGCATCGTAAAGCAGAACTAAATCCAGAGAGTCGTCTGCAAAATCCTGCAGGTTATGAACTTCCTTATTGATTAAGGTGATGTTTTTGATTCCGCGTGCCGAAACTTTTTCGCCTACTTCTTTCTGGCATATCGGGTTGCAATCAATGCCGTAGATTTTTCCATTAGGATAGGCATTACTCAAGGCAAAAAGATTTTCTCCAAAGCCATAGCCAAAATCAAGAACAGTTGGGGCGTCCTTTACATCGGGAGGCAGCGGCATCTGGGCAAACAAATCCATGCCATCAGTTTTTTCCCAAAGGGCAATGTCGTCGTATAGATGTTCGTTTGTGTTTGAATAGTTCATTATGAATCTCTCCGTTTTTCATAATAAACAAAATCTCCATCACGCCGAACTTCCACATAACCAAGCTTCTGATAAAAAGCATTTGTCCTAACATTCCAGATTGGCGTATCAAGTGTAAAAACTTTTACCTCCGCAAAACTTTCTTCAATCTGCTGCATCATAAAAATGCCATAGCCCTTGCGAAAATGTTCGGGATCAACAAAGATTCTACCAACATTGAGCTCATCAGCTTTTAGAAATAAAAGAGCTCCGCCAACAATTTTGTAATCATCGACCAGTTTATAAAGACAATTCATCCTGGCCATTTTTGTGTAAAAGGAAAGCGAATTGTATCCGGGTGGGCCGCCAACACTAGAAGCGCCAACTTCAACATCGCTGTCAAAGGCTTTTTTCGAGATACACATCAGACTTACGGCATCAGCTGTACTGGCCCTAAAAAACTGTAAACTCATAGGCACCCTCTACCTACACGCTATATAAATATCCATGCTCTCGCCATCGGTTTCAAAGCAAGGAATCACACCTTCGGCAGACTGAACAAGGCCATTGGTTCTCATAAAATCTCCAAGTGTTTGATAGGCGCCCGGAATTGTCACGAAAGGATTTTCAAAGGGGCGGTCAACGTGAATTGCCGCATATTTATGTGCTGTCTGTTCTTTGATTTTGCAACCCTGAGGCGCAACTCCATCAGGCAGAATCAAAGCGGCTGTGTATCCGTGCATATTAAAGACGTTGATTTGTTCCTGAGAAAGATTTGGAAAATCCCAGCCGATAACGCGGGGAGCTTCTATTCCATTTTCTTTTGCAAGCCTGTACATTTTGCCAATCGCATCGCTTTCGGGCTCTGTGCTTATTACCGTGTGCTCCACATAGCGAAAGCCCGGAACTTCTTCAAGTCGCAGGTTGGAGTATGCATCACTCTGCTTATCCATTTCATCCCTGAAAAGATTATCCAGAGAACAGTTAAAGACTTTGCAGATTTCAAGCGCCTTTTCCATCTCGGGATTTGCCGCATCTATTTCCCATTTTGAAATTGTCTGACGGCTAACGTTCAGTTTTTCTGCCAGCGCTTCCTGCGTCATATTCCCGCTAAGCTTTCTAAAATATTGAAGGTTCTTTCCAAAACTCATAATTTACCACGCCTCCTATAAAAACTCCGTGTTAGCGGCACTGCGTTGTAAATATAGATTAACAAAGATGCGCTGTAAGTTCCACCAACTGGCAAGTGCTTTTTACAAGGATTGTGCAACTTGAGGTTGCGGAGTATGCTTAGGAGAATTATGATATTTTACCACTCCACCATTTTTGTCATTGACATGTGGCTTATTTCTAAGCATTCGCCATAATTCTTGTCATTTCAAGGACTGCTTTTTTTTCTGAAGTTTTGAGTTTAGTAAAATCACGGGTTAGCTGCTTAAGCATTGCTTCATCTTCGGCGGAATCAGGGGACGGCAGCTTGTTGTCGATAAAACAATCATAATTCACCGAAAAAATCCTGGACAGTCCTCTTATCACATTCACAGGTAGTTCCTGTTCCATGCTTTCATATTTTATTAGGGCCTGCCTTGAAATACCAAGCTCATGGGCAAGTTTTACTTGAGTATATCTGTTCTGTTCGCGAAGAGTTTTTATTACCGATTCCATAATTATTTTTCCTCTGTTGATTTTGAAACATCTTCTATAAGATTTGTAACAACTGTATTTATTTGTGTCGCATCTTTTTCGGAAATAACAGTATGACCTATTTCTGCTTCCAGTTCTTTTCTGGCATTTCCAGCGATTCTTCCACCCCGCCTTGCAACAGACTGATTTTCTTCAAAGGTTTGGGGATTTTCGGTCTGAGAAATATTTTTTGCTGCAGTCTCCGCAAGCATATTGAGGATAATTTCTGTTGTCGTCATATTGTCGCGAAGATTCTCCTTTGTAAGCCCCTTGTGATTTTTATATGAGCGTGTAGTCATTCCAGACCATGCTTTTGTGATTTCATCGGTGAGAATGGCGTACTCTACACCTTTTTTTACTCCATGCTGTTCCCATTCATCCGTAAGTTCTTTTCGAACCTGAATTGCCTGTAAACGCTGATTAATCCATTCGCGCGAGTAGCCCTTTTTTGCATAGGTTTCCAAAGCCCGGTCTATTGTCTGTTCGGGATCTATAGTTTCTTCTATTCGTTCCCGACCAACCTGGGCGAGCCACATTTTGAAGGGTTCTGCTTTTTTGGAGGGGATGGATTGAATTATGCGCAATAATTGTTCTGTGTTTGCAACATCTGTTAGACGCATTTTTCCATCAGCAGATTTCATTTTCAACTGGTTACAATTTGTAACCGGTTGAAAACCTTCATTCTTGAGACGAATTTTCAAAACTTTCCAATAATTTCTGGCAGCTTGATAATCAATGCTTTCCGTCAACACACCCACAACATCAACTACAGAGAAATACCATTCCTCTTCTGCTTCATTCCAGGCGGTACGAATAAAAGAGTCTTCAAATGATTTTGAGATTTGATCTTTCATAGGAAGTATTATAAAGCAAATCGTTTTAAAGTCAATAATTATACACTATTTTGTATAATATTATTAACTTTTTAATGTAAGAATTTGTTATGCGGGATAAACTGTCTGCAATGATATGGTCAATATTCGTTGGATTGATTTACTTTCTTAAGTGCAGCTACAAAATCGCAACCTTTTTCTTTCACGTCTTCCGGATTTATCGGATAATGGACATTGTAAAGAACCCCTTTAGCTCCGAATATATCATCCATATAATCCTTCTCTATGTGCCCGCCTACGACTTCAAGACAAATCATAATGTGATCATCACCGGGAACAATTTCTTTCTCCCACAAATATTTGCACTCAAGGTTCATGAAACATTCAGCGACCATCGGTGCTTCTATCCATGAAGCTTTCTCTACAGTAAGCCCTGATGAAGTTATCTCATCCTTCTCGAACTGATTGTTCTGTATCGTCTTCATGCAGGCCTGGTACAAATCAGAAGACATGAAATTCAGCACTGCTACCTTCTTTTCTTTCAGGCTTTGGTAAAGATGTCCGCCCTTATTCACGCTGCATAGAATCACGTAATATCCGCCTCCATGATTTGCACTCGTAAAACCTGACCACGACTGCATCGTAGCATTTGGCTGCCCGTTAGATTTATATGTTGTGACAAGAAACATCGGGGTTGGTATTCCCATAATAAATTCTTTCCAATCAAACCCAAAGTTTTTTGAAAATTCTCCGTATGTCCCTTTCATAGATTCAGGCATTTCTTTGTATTGGTATTTCATCTTTTTCTTTTCCTCTGCATCTCTGCATAATCTTCTCTAAGCATACCGTAAATGTTATAGTCACAATAGACCGAAACCATTTTGCCTTGCCGGATTGTTCCCTCTTTTATGAAGCCACACCTTTCAAGGACCTTATTTGAAGCAATATTTCTGACATCAGCACGCCCATTCAGTCTCTCTATTTCTGTGTTTTCAAATATAAAACGTACCACTTCCTTTAAAGCTTCTGTAGTAATTCCCATATTCCAGTAGTCAGGATGAATACGATAGCCAATATCACCCATTCTGGCATTTTGGATATCAAATACCGCAATCATACCTATCACTTTATTGGAATCTTTCAAGACAATTCCCCAGTCAAAATCTGGTGAAGGTTTTCTTTTTACCCAAGGGCGGGGATCAATAAACATAAGTTCAGGATTTTTCTCGCCCTTGTTTGCTTTGCGTCCCCAATAGGTATAAATTTCATCTCTTCCCAGCCATTCTTTCAAATCTGGTACATCTGCTTCGTTAAGAGTTCTAATAATAAGCCTGTCTGTTTCAAGGACGGGTTTATCTATTTCGTAATCTTTTAACATAATTTCTCCAAATTCCGATATTATGTTTCTGTATTCATTCATCTCTTAGAAATCATCACCTTATCTTAAAATCTCGAAGAAAATGACGAAAAGCTTCTTCCCTTTCTCTGGCAGTTTCATAGTAAGGTAAACCATATTTCTCACATTGCTCTTTCATTAGAATGCTTTGTTCAACAATATACTCTGCACCTTCTCGAAGTTCTTCGTCAGATTTATAGAAGGTATAATCTTTCTCTGTATCATATTTTTTCTGAATCAGAAACCGTTCTTCAGGCGTCACATCAGATGTGATGAAATATACGATCTCACAATTTGCCCCTCGGATATATTTATCATAGTCTTCCGGCAGAAGCTGATACATATCCAGAACTATTCCCGGTGCAAATTCATCATATTCAACACTGTCCAGCATAGCTCGGACAAAGGGTGCCATTTTGCTGCTGATAATACGGAGAGTATCCAGCGAAGATAAACCTTGATATGTACTCACTCCGGTCTCCGGAAAACACTTTTCAAATCCGGCAATAATTGAATCCATACTTATATGCTGATACCCATGTTCTTGGGACAATATATGTGAAACAGTGCTTTTTCCGGCTCTCGGAACACCTGCTATGATAATATTATTCTTCATGTTGTTTCTCCATAATAATTCCGTCAGAATTCCACTTCAGGACTGTTTCGTATCCCAGTTTTTTGTACCAGTTTTCAATATGGGTATAATGTATCCATGAAATGTCATATTTTTCTTTTTTCAGTAAAACAGCAGCTCTTCTGACCATCTCGAGTCCAATGCCCTTCTCTCGATACTTTGGAATGGTTCCGACGCAGCCCGGTCCGCCGATTTTAAGATTATCTTGCATTCCCAGATCGCTTAGTATACAAAATGCAACCACCTCATCTTTATCAAAGGCACAAAAAACTCTGCTCCATTCTCCAAAATACTGTACCCAGTCCTCGTCTACTTCATTTACTGCCTTCTTGAGTCTACTGATATCGCCTTTATATTCATCAAAAGTAATGTTTTCAGGACAATGCGGCATCACTTCACGCGGTGAATCATTGCGCAGATCCATTATCAGTTCCGAAAATACCCAATCTTTTGGCATTCCGGTTATGCCCGGATCATCAAAGAAGCCGGGATGCATATTGTTAAACATTTTTAGATAATTCACTTCGCACTCCTTAGAAAGCCATTTTGCTCTAGGATTCGGGAAAATCCAGCCTTCTCGTAATCTTATAACATAATTTCTCCATCAGATCATCTTATTCCTTTTTTAAGTATCTATAGGCATATACCTTCTTAAAGCCAAGGCCGTCATAAAGTTTACAGGCGCCTTCATTAGTCTGAACCACCTGAAGCCATGCCCTTTTAGCACCATCACTTTTTCCTTTTGACATCAGGGCTTTGCAAAGCAATTTCCCATATCCTTTTCTTCTATAATCCGGATTTACTACAACATTTTGAATTAACATATAACCACGCTCCATTGCAGAAGAGGCAAGCGCTATAATTTTGCCCTGTTCTCTTATTGCAAGATAATCAGCTTTGATGCAAAGCTTATCCAGCATGCGTCTATATGTTGCCTGGCTCTTCTGGCCAAATCCTTCATATTCAAAATAGGCACAAAGCCATTCCTCAACAGGTTTATTATAGAAGGAAATATCTCCCCCCGGCATAGTTATATCATCTATTTTCCGAACCATTACATCAGAGGGTGTAACTTCCTTGTAACCGCGTTCTATAAGAAGCTTCATCATTTGCTCATCACCATCCGTAAGTTTAAATACGCATGGCAGATTTTGCTCGGAATAGATTTTTTCGCAGTTTTGAATTTTTTTGTTTACACTAATTGTCGATGGATAAATCATACTGACTGAGTTAGCACGATTTGTATGTCCCTCCGAAAATCTTAATATCCAGCCATCATACTGCATTATGTTCAATGCAACATGAGCATTTGAGGCCATTTCTTCAAATAAAATGATGTCTTGCTTATTGTTATTTTTCATAGTTTAATTCCTCTCAAATCTTTAGAGCAAGCTCTTATATTTTAAAAGTGTAGAAATTCTCCGGGTAACCAACATTCATCACAACAAAATCATGCTCATGCTCGGATAATTTTCCACCCCAGGATTCATAAACTTTTCTGGCCCGGGTATTTTCTTTTAATACACCTATGACATACTTATCAGCATTTTTTGATTTTGCCCATTCAACAAAAATGTCTCTGAGTTTTGTACCGATTCCTTTTCCCTGATATTCTGGATACACATAAAGTGCTGTCAAATCGGCGTAGTCATTTTTGAAATGCTCATAATCAGAATCGAGTGTTCCAAACATCAGTCCAACTATTTTCCCTTCGCACTCAGCTACATAGGCAAGCTTCCTTTCACCAATGAATTTTTCTTCTGTGAAGTTGCGGGCCCTTTCTTCTCTGGCATAATCGCGGCCATCAAATACTTCTTTTGGAAAAATGTGACTGTATGTACCCCGCCAGACTTCATCTAAAAGAGAATACCATTCATAACCATCTACTTTTCTAACTTGTCTATATTCAATTCGCACCTTGTTTTGTCTCCACTTTTTTTATGATGTTTCTGCCGTTGAAGACCAATATTATAAGCATAAAGGGTAATTTGTTTATTTTCAATTGTAATAATCGGGAGCATTTATAATACTGCGCATTTATCGGATGTTTTCAGACGGGGACAGAGTAGAAATGGTATATAATCTTGAGACTTTAGTGTAATTATATGACATTTTAGAAATCCAGGTTTTTCCGGCAAATTACCGTCAGATGCAAATCTGCTTGCAGATAAAATCAATTACACAATCATCGACTGGATGAATACACGTCTTGCGCCCGCTGTTTTTGATTACGTGCGTACCTATGTGATTATTAATTCTACCCTTACTAGAGTAGAATTCTACTCTAAAACCAAAATTTCTACCAATTCCTACGAGAAGTCGGGTGACAATGCTAAAATCCTGTCCTATACTTGTACACAGGAGGTCAGATATGGACGCACAGAGAACTGGAAAACTGATTAATTATTTGAGGTCGAAAAAGGGGATAACTCAAAAGGAGCTTGCGGAACTTATTAATGTGAGCGACAAGGCTGTGAGTAAATGGGAGCGTGGTGACGGCTGCCCGGATGTTGGAATTTTGCCGGCCCTTGCACAGGCCCTGGAAACAGATGTAGATTCTCTTTTGAAGGGGGAGCTTAAGGAAGTTACTAAAGAACAGCCAAAGCCTGCCTCTTCTGTTCGAATTGGTATTTATGATTTTAAGCGTCCAGATTTGTTTGGGAAATATGAGCTTCGAAAAATCTTCAATACTTTTGGTATGCTGTGTGAAAAAATCCGTAATGAGCTTGCCGGTAACAGAAGTGATTTGCTTGGAATAAAAGTTTGCGCTGTAGATCAGCTTACAAATGATGAGTTTATCCGCAGCCTGCCACAAAGAACTTTTTTCTACACTTATGATTACAACAATGCCGGTTTTGCTATTGAAATTGATCCGCAGATTGGAAAGGTTTTGCTTAAGCATGATTTAAATAAATATCCTGAGCTTACTCAGACGGACAGCGACTGCCTGAAGCTTGCATACGTAGACAGATTTTCCCAGATGATGCAGGAACTGATTTTTTCAAATACTGATAAATCGATTCCATGGGAAGATTTTGAAAAGCCTTTTACAAAAGATTTGAATACTTTGTTGCCATGGTCTGCTGGTCAGAATCCTGGTGAAATGTGTGTACTGGTAACTCTTGAGCTTATAAGTGATGTTTGCAGCGGAATGATTAATGTTCAGTTCAATTATTCTTATTTGTCGCATCTTTGTCGTAAAGCCGGCCTCTTTGGAAAGGATAATTTTCAGCTGGAAAATCTTACTGATATCAAGGCTCGCCCTTGTGAAAATAATGTGCTTGTAGAATTTGGTCGTTTTGTTTCTGATTCTGTAAAGCTTGAACCTGGCACTCTTCTTATGACCGACAAGAAATATGGTACGCCTTTGAATGTAATTATTGATAATGAAATCCGCTTTGGTGGTGATGTTGTTGTAGTCGGCGAAAATTTTGGAGTTCGAATTGTTGAAGTAAAGAAGGGAGAGATGGTTCGTTATGATGAAGAACATTATATTGCCCTGAGATTTGGTGGAACTCATCTTTCTGCAGAAGTTATTGCGCAGCTTGGTGAAGGTAATATTTTGCAGCTGGATAGTCAGCCTGGAAAACTAATTGCAATCATTCAGGACGGAAAATGTGTTGCCCGCGGTGAAGTTGTGGTTGTTGATGATATGTTTGGCGTGCGGATTGTAGATTAAATCATACAATGCGTTAGGCGCTGGAAGGGGGCGTAAGCCCGTGCGATAGCACCGAGCGTAGCGGAGCCTGGAAGCGCCGACCGACTGCTAAGCAGGCGGGAACGCCCAAATTATAAAAAAAGTTATACTTTTCACCAACCTTTTCTCAAATCCCCGCACTATATAAGCAAACCGGTTTTTAGTAAAATGGAATGGCGATGGAAAAAGAAAAGGCTGACAAGTTAATCGTAAAATTTTCTTCTAAGGTGTATGGCTTTGCTGTAAAAAAATCATATTCGTATGATGAAGCAGAAGAGCTTTCGGGCGAGATGCTGAAGGAGCTTTATCTTTCTTTGCTACACGCAGAGGATATTGTGAATTCTGAAGGCTACGTCTGGAGAATCTGCCAGCATGTTTATGCAAAATATGTGAATCAGAAAAAACTGCAAAAGGGAATTTCCCTTGATGGAATTGAGCTTGCATATTTTGATCAGCATGACTTTGGAGAAAGTGAAGAAGAAATCAAAAAGCTCCGCAAGGAGATTGGGTTTCTGACTTCCAGCCGTCGCGAAATTGTCTATTCCTTTTATTACGAAGGTAAGTCTATTGTTCAAATTTCAAAAGAACTTGGGCTGCCTGCCGGTACCGTAAAGTGGCACTTAAACAAAGCTCGTAATGATTTAAAGGAAGGATTTACTATGGAAAGAAAAATTGGAAGTCTTGGATTGTCGCCGGTAAAGGCGTTGAATTTCAGTCATAGCGGTCGCCCAGGTTCAAAAGGCGGTCCTGAATATTATCTGAATGATAAAATCAATTTGAATATTGTTTATAGCGTTTATGAAGATCCAAAATCAATGAAAGAGATTGCAGAAGATTTGGGAATGACACCTGTTTTTCTTGAAGACCGGATTGCGATGCTTGTTGCAAATGGTTTTCTGGTGGAAACAAAGGGTAAGCGTTACACAACCTACGTTAAGTTTACTCCAAAAGAGTTCTCTCTTGAGGCAGCGGTAAATGGAGTGAGGATGCAGCTGAAGCTTGCAAAAATCCTTGCTGAAAAATATGTACCTCAGGTGCGCGCTGCACTTGCGGGATTGGAAATTGGGAAAGACCTTTATATTCCAGGCGGTAACCGGGAACTTTTTGAAGCAGCTGCAATTTTTGTTGCTATCTGTGAAAAATGCTCTGTTCATATTGATAAGGATATTTCAAAGCACAGAATCAAGACTCTGGATGGAGCTGATTATCTTGTAACTGTTGAGATTAAAGATGAAATTATTGATCCAGATTATAAATGTGAATTTGATTTATCTGAACTCGAAGAAAAATATAAATGCTGCGGTCAGATGACAAGAGATTCACAGAAATATCCATGCCTTTTTTCATGGTCTATGGATTCAAGATTTGACAGTCGAACTGGTTCCTGGCAGAACAATTTGAATTCGGATTATGAAAGCCTTTATGAAATAATGACTGGCTCAATCACAGAATCAAAAGCAACTTCGGATAAGTTTGCAAGACTTCGTAAGCGCGGCTTCCTTACAAAAGACGGCAAAATCAACATCATGATTGTAAAGAGCAGCTGGAATGATTTTAAGAATATGCTTCCAAGCCCAGATAAAAGTCTTCTTGATGAATTTGCAAAATACGCCCTGGAGCAGGCAATGATTCAGGCAAAGCAGTATCCGCCACAGATTCAGGATAGATTTGTTGCTGAATTTATGGATTGGGCAGTTGGAAGTACAGTTGCCATGATGGTCCTTGATGAACTTTATGATAAAGGAACTTTCCGAGCCTTGAACGAACAGGAAAAAGTCACTGCAAATCTTTTGATGTTTGCGGATAAATTGCCGGAATAGGAAACTCTTGAACTCCAAATATTAATTAATTTATAAAAATAACTTTGCCTGATTCCAAGAAAAAGCTATAATTATAAAAAAAATGTTATATTTGGAGTTCACATGGCAAAAG
>CAKUWD010000058.1 GCA_934699065.1 uncultured Treponema sp. | reverse complement strand
GTTTTGCAGTCGCTTGTTAATACAATGGTAGTTTGCGGACTTCTTCCTTCTACAGGTATTAACCTTCCTTTCTTCTCGCTTGGTGGAACTTCGATAATTATAACACTTGCAATGTGCGGTTTTATTGTAAATGCTTCACGTTGTGAAAAAATAGATGAAAAAATGTCAGAAAGTGACGAAATTAATATAGAGTCACTTTCTTACTTATAAAAAGGTGGATGAGAAAAAATGAGTGATGTGAGTTTGTTAGTCGCAGATGAGTATTTGAAAGAAAATTATTTTCTATCAGATGATTATGAAGGCTCATCAGACGGAAAAACGGAAAAGAAAATCAAATTTATTAAAGTGATTTTCTGTGTACTATGTTTTGCACTTCTTTGTGAACTTGTGATTTACAAGTACATTATGCCTAGTTTTTCCAGTCCTAAGGTAACTGTTACAGGACAGAAAGAGTATTCTGCAGAAGAAATCGCAAGACTTTTGCTTCCTATGAACAGTACAAGCTGGTTTGATTTTGATGTTGAACAGGCAGTGGCACTTCTTTCTTCAGAGGCTGGAATTGATCATGTTTCTGTAGAAAAGAAGTTCCCGGATAAAATTTATGTTAATGTAACAGAACGTGAACCGGTTGCCGTTACTTTTATAATGGATCATGGATGTACAGCGCCAGTTCAGATAGATAAAAACGGAGTTCTTTTTCCTGGAAAGAAGGCTTCTGCAGAAGAGACTCTTCCAATAGTTTCAGGGCTTCCTGTTGAATATATGTCAAAAGGAATGAGAATTCCTGCAAAATACAGACCTCTCATTGATCAGATTTCAAAAATCAGCGAAATGCCTCAGCATTATTTTGCAAGTATTTCTGAAATTTGTGTTCTTCCTAAAGATTCTGGTAACTACGAGCTTGCTTTAATTCCGTCACAATCCAAGGTAAAAGTTCTTACAGACCGTGCCTTGAATGAAGACGCGTTAAAGTATATGCTAGTAGTACTTGATGTTGTGAATCAGATTGGTACAGATAACGAGGTTTCTGCAGTTGATTTACGTTATGGGTCTGTTTCCTACATCACTAGATAATTCAGAGGTTTTTTAGAAAATGGCAGATGGAAAAGTAGTCGGACTTGATATTGGTACAAGTATGATTCGCGTGGCTATCGGAGAGTTAGATCCTGATACAGGAAATATCCGTATAGCTGGAACCGCATCAAGAAAATCAGCCGGACTGCGTAATGGTGTGATAGTAAATATTGAAGATGCAAAAAATGCCATTAAAGAGACAATAGATGCTGCTGAGCAGAATGCCGGAACTACCGTAGAATCTGTAATTACGGCAATCGGTGGTTCTCAGATTGAAAGTCAGAATTCCCGCGGAACAGTTCCTGTTTCAAGTGCAAATAAATCTACAAAAGAGATTTCCCGTGCAGATGTTGAGCGCGTAATTGAATGCGCTACAGCAATCAAAGTTCCTGATGACCGTGAAAAGCTTCATGTTATTCCACAGAATTATATTGTTGATGGAATTGGCGGCATTACAGATCCTATTCATCGGATGGGTACCCGCCTTGAAGCAGAAGTTCATATTGTAACTGCGGCAAAAACAATCATTCAGAATATTCGTTCTTGTATTTCCCGTTCAGATTATATTCTTGATGGAGTAATGCTAAAAACTCTGGCTCAGACTCAGTCAGTTTGCCATCAGGATGAAATGGAACTTGGTTCAATTTTGATTGATATGGGAGCTGGAACTACAGACGTTCTGCTGCTTTTGAAAGGGGCTCCAATCGGAACTTTCTCAGTTCCTGTAGGTGGAAATCTTGTTACTAATGATATTTCAGTTGTAGGCGGTATTTCAACTGCTGCTGCTGAAGAAATAAAGATTAAAAATGGATGCTGCTGGGTAGAAGGAATTACTCCTGATTCTGATCTTGATGTGATTCTTCCTGGAGTTGGTGGACGTGCTCCAGAAGTAATGAAGCGTTCGCAGCTGGCACAGATTATTCAGGCACGTGTGGAACAGATTTTTACGCTGGTTAAGGCTGCCCTCAGAAAGAATACGGGAGATTCTATAAAGGAACTTTCCGGAAATATTATTCTTACTGGTGGTGGTGCAATGATGGACGGTGTAATTGATCTTGCACAGAAGGTTTTCCATACTACTTCTGTTCGACTTGGAGTTCCGGAAAGTCTTGGCGGAATAGAAGAAGATTACAGACGTCCTGATTTTGCAACTGTAATCGGACTTGTTCTTGCAAATAAATCTCTTGCAAGTGGAAAAGACAGAAGCCGAAGGTCAAAAAATCATCCTGTAAGAAAAGAAAAACAGAAGGGTGAGAGCCTTTTGAAAAAGATATTTAAATCATTGTTTTGATGGTGTATAATTAAATACTTATAAGTGAAATAACTTAAAAAGTGTGCGCTTGGGGAAGCGTTTTGGACTACCGCTACCGCGGAGTTTGAGTGGGAGGAAATATGGGAAATCTTGGCATTTCAATTGTGGACGATGAAACTGATTACGATTCGGAAGTTTCTGGTGGCAGCCCTACTGTAATTAAGGTAGTTGGCTGTGGCGGCGGCGGATCTAACGCTGTAAACAGAATGATTTTTCGCGAACTCAGTAATGTTGACTTTATCGTTTTAAATACCGACTTACAGGCTCTCGGCCGTTCAAAGGCACCGACAAAGCTTGCAATTGGACAGAAGGTTACTAAAGGACTGGGTGCTGGTGGTAAACCTGAAGTTGGTGAGCAGGCTGCAGAAGAAGATAAAGAACTTATTACAAATGAACTCCGTGGTGCCGACATGGTATTTATTACTGCCGGTATGGGCGGTGGAACAGGTACAGGTTCTGCTCCTGTTGTTGCGCGAATTGCCAAGGAACTTGGCTGTCTCACAGTTGCCGTTGTTACAACTCCTTTTGAATTTGAAGGTAATGTACGAATGAGACAGGCAAAAGAAGGTCTTATAAAACTCCATGAACAGGTTGACTCCCTCATTGTTATTCCTAACGAACAGCTTTTCAAAAATATAGATAAAAACCTTACTGTAAAAGAATCCTTCAGAAAGGCAGACGAAGTTCTCTGTCAGGGTGTTGAAGGTATTTCAAATATCATTACAAATCCTGGTGATGTAAATACTGACTTTGCCGATGTTCGAAATGCAATGGCTGGTCAGGGTAATGCAATCTTTGGAATTGGTATTGGTGAAGGTGAAAACCGCGCAACTGATGCTGCTTACAATGCTATTCATAATCCAATGCTTGAAAACTCAAGAATTGACGGTGCAAAAAATCTTCTTGTAAATATCTGTGCTTCAGAAGAAATAACTTTGAGCGAAGTTGGAGAAATCTGTAAGATTGTTTCTGCTTCTGCAGATAAAGATTACAACATGTTCTGGGGACAGGTTACTCAGCCTGAGCTTGAAGGAAAAATCAGCGTAACTGTAATTGCAACCGGCTTTGAGGATTCCGGAAAGATTGCTGTAGAACAAAAAGAAGAAGAGCCTGAAACTCCTCCTGAGCCAAAGGTTTTGCCGAATGATGTTGTAGGCCGTTCTGAACTTGATATGCTTTTACATCCAAGAGCAGGTTCAAACGGAGCTTCGCTTGGTGGAGAATTTGTTGCATCTCATACAGTTTCTAAAGAAGCAGAGTCATCAGAAAAAAAAGGTTCTCTTGTGGCCGGAATGTTTGATGAGGATAAGGCTTCTTCAGCAGCAGGAAGTTTTGTACCGCCAGCTGGTTTTGTTCCTGATCAGAATGATTTAATGAAACCTGCAATATGGAATAAGAGCGAATATAGCAGAACAATTCGCCTGGATGATTAAGCAATAAATGACTATAGAGATTTTATTGAATCAGTTTTACACGGATTTACTTCTTGTAAAACGTGATTCAGAACAGACTGCAATAACCTATAAAATCTCTGCAGAGGAATTTCTGAACTGGCTTGTTACTGAGCATATAAAATTAAAAGATGTTTCCGTTCAGAATTTATTGTATTATATTATAAAAAGAAAGGAAGGCGGCTGTTCGGAACTTACAATTGCAAAAGATATTTCTGGTCTGAGAGCTTTAGGAGATTATCTTGAGCGAAAGGGAATGTGGAGTGAAAACCCTGCAATGGAGCTTGATAAACCTAAAGCGGCACGTAATCTTCCTAAGGTGCTTTCTATAGAGCAGATAGATTCTCTTTTGGATAGTATTGATAAAACAAGCCTAAGCGGAAAAAGAGATGATGCTCTTTTTGAATTGGTTTATTCCTGTGGACTTCGCATTAGCGAGGTTTGCACTTTGAAACTTGCTAATCTGCATCTTGAAGAAAGACTGATTCTTGTGCATGGAAAAGGAGATAAAGAAAGACTGGTTCCCTTTGGAGACAGAGCTTATGAAAAGCTCCTTATATACCTGCAGGAAGTTAGACCGGAACTAGTAAAAGGACGCTTTGTTGCTGAGGTCTTCGTAAATTACCGGGGGGAAGCGATTTCTCGTAAGGGAGTTTGGAAGCGTTTTAAGGAGCTGGAAGCCTTGAGTGGAGTTGAGGCAAAGGTTCATACTTTAAGACATTCCTTTGCAACTCATTTACTGCAGGGCGGGGCGGATTTACGTTCGGTACAGGAACTGCTTGGACACAGCGATTTGAGTACAACTACGATTTACACACATGTGACCGATAAACAGCTGGAAGAGGCACATGAGAGATATTTCAGGTGATAGCTAATAGCTAATAGCTTTTAGCACTTTATAAAAGGGGAACAGAAAAATGAAGAAAATTATTCCTTTTATTGTATTAACAGTAGTCTCATTGACCTCATGTAAAGTATCAAATAAACAGATAATACGTCAGCAGCATCTGGAAGAAGGTGTAGAAAGTCCTACAACGGTAGAAGAATTGAGAGAAGCAATTGAAAAATACCAGAAAAGAGTTGCAGATATTCAGCTGGCTCAGAGTCAGATTGGAATCTGGTATAAAATTCTTGGAACCCGTTATCTTGATCAGAAAATGTACGGTGAAGCTTTGAAATGTTTTCAGGAAGCTTTGCAATATTATCCGAATAATCAGAATCTTTATTATTATGTAGGTGTATGTGCAGGCTATATGTCTCATGCTGCAATGGATTTTGGTGGCAGCGGAAGTACTGAAGTAAAATATAATTATCTTAAACTTGCAGAAGAAGCCTATCTTCGTGCAATTGAAATTGAAGACCGCTATGTTCGTGCTCTCTACGGACTTGGAGTTCTTTATGTATTTGAACTTGATGAGCCGACAAAGGCAATTCCACACCTTGAAAAAGCTCTCACAATAGATACTAAAAACATTGATGCCATGTTTGTTCTGGCAAGAGCCTATTATTCAAATTATGAATTTGACAAATCTGCTCAAATGTATGATAAAATAATAAACACCACAAAATCCGCCGAGAAAAAAGCAACCGCAGAGGAGAACAAGAAAACAGTTTTAGATGCAGCATATAGTAACTGAAGAAACTGATGAAACTCTGCTTTTACCCCTTTCTGTAGCAAGAATTCCATTTTTGGACTTCAATCAGAAAAAAAAATTGCTAAAAAATCTTGACAGCCCGCAATCCCTTGCATTACAGTCTATAGAAGACATTTATAAATTATTGCAATGTCAGAAGGTCAGTAAACCTTACTGGAATAGTGCAGATAATCTTCGAATGGCAAAGGCTGAAGTTTATCAATGTAAAAGACTTGGAATAAAGATTCTTTTATATGATGATCCGCTCTATCCTGAGGCGTTGAGACAGATTGCAGATCCGCCTTTTCTTTTGTTTGTGCGGGGAAACGAAAATCTGCTAGGCGGGCCGAATGTTTCTGTTGTAGGAACCAGGCGCCTTAGTACTGCCGGTCGGGAGGCTGCAAAGTCTTTTGCTTATGATGCGGCTGTGGATGGCTGTAATGTTGTAAGCGGGCTTGCTTATGGTGCTGATGCCTGTGCACATCAGGGAGCGCTGGATGCATATTTTGACAATCCGGGGCTAGATGGGCTGGGACGGACAATTGCAGTTTTGCCTTGTGCAATAGATGATATTGTGCCTTATACAAACAAGAGACTGGCGGCACAGATTTTGCAAAGCGGTGGCTGCCTTGTAAGCGAGTATGCTCCGGGAACGCCGACTCAAAAGCGTAACTTTGTTGCACGAAACCGCATAGTTGCCGGTATGTCTGAGGCCACTGTTGTGATTGAAGCACCAAATGGAAGCGGGGCTTTAATAACTGCAGACTTTGCACTGGAAGAAGGACGGGATGTCTTTTTTCATGAAGTGGCTTTTGGAGATGCTGCAGAAAGCATTTCGCAGACCGTAAAGAACGGGTTGGAAAAAGATTTCGCAGTGGGCAGGGTGTCTAAGTATAAATTGGAAAATTGTCCGGAACGCTTTTTGAAAGCAGGAGCTCCGGTGATTAAAGATTATAAAGATTTTTGCGTGGCTCTGACGGAAATGCCAGGGATGCGCAGTACAGGTCCCGTACAAGGGGAACTGTTTACAGAAATATAAAGACTTTTTGGAAAGGATTTTGAAATGGCTAAGAAGACAAAAACTCCGCAGACTCTTGTTATCGTAGAGTCTCCGACAAAGGCACACACAATTGAGAAGTATCTGGGCCCAGGTTATGTGGTTCGTGCTTCGGTTGGACACCTTATAGACTTGCCTAAGTCGCGCATGGCAATCGATATTGAAAATGGATTCCAGCCAGAATACATTACGGTTCGCGGAAAGGCGAAGTTACTTAAAGAACTCCAGAAGGAAGCAAAGAAATCAGAAGCTGTCCTTCTTGCATCCGATAACGACCGCGAAGGAGAGGCTATTGCCTGGCACCTGAACCGTGCATTACGCGATAAAACTGATGCGAAAATCAGCCGAATCGTATTCAACGAAATTACTCCGACTGCCATTACCGAGGCTGTGAAGCACCCTGGCGAAATTGTTGAAGCTAAGGTAAATGCCCAGAAGGCACGCCGTGTTCTCGACCGTCTTGTAGGTTATAACTTGAGCCCGCTTTTGTGGGTTAAGGTAAAGAATGGCCTTTCTGCCGGTCGTGTTCAGTCTGTAGCCTTGCGCCTTATCTGTGAGCGCGAAAAAGAAGTTGAAGACTTCTTGCCGGAAGAATACTGGTCTCTTGATGCAGACTTTATTAAAGGTAAATCAAATTTTACTGCCCAGCTTGTAAAATATAAGGGCGAGGCTCCGGAGCTTAAGTCTGAAGACGCTGTAAAAGATATCATCGAAAAAATTAAGAATTCTGAGAGCAAGGTTTCTTCTATCAAGAAGACTGAAAAAACTGTTCGCCCTAAGCCTCCGTTCACAACTTCAAAATTGCAGCAGGCTGCGGCTAACCGTCTTGGTTTTACTTCTCGCAAAACTATGCAGATTGCACAGCAGCTTTATGAAGGTATTCAGATTGGTGAAAATCATGTGGGTCTTATTACTTACATGCGTACCGACTCTGTCCGCATATCTGAAACAGCTCTTGCTGATGTACGCGACTGGCTTTCAAAAAATCATCCTGCAGAATTGCCGGAAGAGCCGATTCACTATGCCGTTGGAAAATCTGCTCAGGATGCCCATGAAGGTATTCGTCCTACATATACAACTTATACACCAGAGAGTGTAAAGGAATATCTTTCGCATGATCAGTTCCGTCTTTACTCAATTATCTGGGAGCGCTTTGTTTCTTCTCAGATGAACAATGCAAAGATGGTAACTACCTCTGTTGAAATTGAAGCGGGGGATGCTCTCTTCCGTGTTGCTGCAAGTAAGATTTCTGAAAAAGGTTTCTATCAGGTAATCAAGCTTCTTTCTTCAAAAGAAGATAAATCTTCTTCGCTTCCGGCAATGAAAGAAGGTGAGGTTTTGACTGTAGATAACTTCCATCCGGAGCAGCACTTTACTCAGGGACCTGCCCGCTATACAGATGCTTCAATCGTCCGCATGCTGGAGGAAAAGGGAATTGGTCGTCCTTCAACTTATGCTACAATTATTTCTGTTTTGCTGGACCGCTACTATGTAACAAGAAGCAACAAGCAGCTTGTTCCAACTCAGCTTGGTAAAATGATTAATAAGATTCTTGTTGAATCTTTCCCTGCCGTTATTAACGAAGAATTTACTGCAAAGGTTGAAAACGAGCTCGACCAGGTAGAAGAAGATAAGTTAGTCTGGAATAACATTATTTCTGATTTCTATGGTCCTTTCAAAGAGACTGTAGATAATGTAATGGAGCATCAGGAAAGTATTAAGGGTTTCCTTGATGAACAGACTGATAAGGTTTGTGAGCTTTGCGGAAAGCCAATGGTAAAGAAGCTTGGCCGCTTTGGTTTCTTCCTTGCATGTTCAGGCTTCCCTGAGTGTCATAATACAAAGTCTATTCCACTGGCAAAGTGTCCAGTCTGCGGCGACGGCGAAATCGTTGAGCGCAAAACAAAGGGCCGCGGAAAAGCTTTCTACGGTTGTACAAATTATCCAACCTGTACCTTTATCAGCCACTTTAAGCCGATTGATCAGTACTGTCCTAAGTGCGGCTGGTTCCTGGTTGAAAAGTTCGATAAGAAGAACGGGGCTTACAAGAGCTGTATTAACCCGGACTGTGACTACCTCCATACTAGCGGAGAAGAAGCTGCTGTGATGCCAGCTGAAGGTGATGAGTAAGCTTTATCGATGTTAGCTGAAGAATATCAGAAGCTGAAGCAACTCAAAATTGAATGTCTTGAATATGCCGAGAAGAATTTTAGAGGTAACTCTTATAAAAATAAATCTTCTGGGCATATTATTGATGTCTCAAAAAAAGGTCTGAATGAATGGTTTTCTAAATCAAAAACTGTTGAACAGATTCTTTCAATAAAATCTCTTGATCAAATTCTAGAAAATGCGGAATATTCTCATTCATCCGAAAATACAAAGAATCTCGAATTAAATGCACCTTCTTATGAATATTATAACTATCCGATTGTCATTAATAAGGTAAGTTTTGTTGCTGTTATAACAGTTAGAGTCATAAAAGATGGGAATGATGACAGATTTATTTATTATCATCATTATCTGGATAATATTTACTTAAAAAAATAGCCACCCTCAAGTATACCTCGCAACCCTGAAACAGAGTAACGAACTTTTATTGGGTGGTCTAAGATTAGTATAACATAAATCGAGGTATTGTCAAATACAGTTTTTATGCTTAATGTTTCTTCATTTCTTCCAGTAATGCAATAACAGATTTCTGATCGTTTTCGGAAAGATTTGTAAAGATTGAAAGAAACTTACCTGTCATATCTGATTTTTGAAATTCTGCTTTATTTTTTCTACCTTCTACAAGTTCTTCTACAGTTGTATTTAATACTTTTGCGATTTTTACTGCAGAATCGATGTTTGGTAAAGCATCGTGGTTGTTTATATAATTTCTTAATGTGTTTACGCTGATTCCGGTTTTGTCAGAAAGTTCTTTTGGTTTTATATCCTGAAAATCCATTTCTTCGCGTAAGTTTTCTTTAAATCCCATATTATTAGAATAATCTAAAAAGACGGAAAATCTCTTGAATTTAATCTGATAAGATATATAATATTTTATAAAATGATTAGATATAATCATTTTATAAATCTTTTAAGATTATATTTTTATTCAGGTTTTTCGTATGAAATCAGCAACACCTATAACTTCTTCAAAAATAGAATGGCTTGCGTCATTACGTGGGCTTGCGGCTTTCTTGGTTTTTGTTAGTCATTTGAATAATATATCTGTAAATTCACAGGTGCTTTTTATTATTGGACGAATGGGTGTAGTAGCATTTTTCTTAATAACAGGTTACTTGACATTAGGTTCTAGATATAAGAGAAATAGAAAACAATATGCATTAAATAGATTTGTAAGAATGTATCCTGTATATTGGGTTTTACTTATCATCACATTTCTTTTGAAATCGAATGAAATTTCATATATCCGTTTATTAGCCAACATGACATTTTTTGAAGAATTTGTTGGATTTGATACAATTTTAGGTGCCAGCTGGATGATGCCGATTCAGGTTTCATTTTATTTTATAATTATGATTTTTCCTGTATCTTTCTTTTTGCATAAGGAGTCGATAAAAGATAATCTAAAACGTGGAATTATCCTTGAAATTATTTTTTCAATTCTTGCTTTTATTCTGGCGCTACTCAGATACTTTACAGAAAAGCCTTTTCCAACAGCCTTCTTTTTGTTACTTAATGTTGCAATAATTGGAGTTTATATAAAATTAATAGATGACACGAATTTAAATATAAAAACAAAAATTGTTTATATAATTCCATTTCTTATTGTGTTTGAATTTGCCCTAGTTATATCAACTTTCTTTTCATATCATGAAAAATGGATTTTTTATGAAATAGCATACAACCTTGGGATTCTTTTATTTTTTCTATTTAAATTATTTAATAAAGGAAAAATGTTTATAAATAAAATATTTTCAGAAATAGGACGAATCGGATTTACATTCTTTTTAGGGGCTGAAATACCAGTAATCATATTTGAAAAGTTTTTCAGCTTTGATGGTATGAATATTTTTTTAGTATGCTTTGCTAAATTTGTTCTTGCTTTTATTTTTGCTGAACTGATTACATGGATATTTGAAAAGCCGGTGTTATTACTTGGAAAGAAACTGGAAGAACGAATTTAAATTGTTTACACTGCGTGAGGGATTGGAGGGGTGAGCGAAGCGAAAACATGCCGAAGGCATGGTCGGAGGCGAGAGCCGGAGCCCCGCAAAGCCCGACCGAAGCGAAGCGACGGGCACGCCCAAATCATATTTCAAATAAATTTGCTTTCTAGTGATAGTGATGCTATCATATGAAGTATGGAAAATAAGAAAAAATATGTGATTTCGCTTGATGAGGGTACGACTTCCTGCCGTGCTGTGGTTTATGATAAAAACGGTTCACCGCTTGGTTCTAAGCAGCGGGAATTTACTCAGATTTATCCTAAGCCGGGCTGGGTTGAGCACGATGCCGAAGAGATTTTTAAGTGCCAGCTCAAGGTGCTTCAGAGTCTTCTAATCGAAAAGGAAATCAGGCATGACGAGATTGCCGCTATTGGAATTACAAACCAGCGTGAGACGGTTGTTATCTGGGATAAAAAGACCGGTAAGCCTGTTTACAATGCGGTTGTTTGGCAGTGCAGACGAACAGCAGATTACTGCGAAAGTCTTATGAAGGAGGGCTGGACGGAAAAGATTCGTTCCAAGACCGGCCTTTTAATTGACGCTTATTTTTCAGCAACAAAAATCAAATGGATTTTAGATAATGTGCCTGGGGTACGCGAACGGGCAGAACGCGGCGAACTGCTGGCTGGAACTATTGATACCTGGCTTATCTGGAAGCTTAGTGGAGGGCGGGCTCATGTTACCGACTATACTAATGCCAGCCGCACTATGCTTTTTAATATTTACAAGCTTGATTGGGATGATGAGCTTTTGAACTTGCTTGGGATTCCGCGTTGTCTTTTGCCAGAGGTTCGTGATTCTTCCTGTATTTACGCTGAGACTGATTCTGAGATTTGCGGCTTTAGCGTTCCTCTTGCTTCGGCTGTTGGTGACCAGCAGGCAGCGCTTTTTGGTCAGGGCTGCTTTAATAAAGGTGATGCAAAGAATACTTACGGTACCGGCTGCTTTATGCTTATGAATACCGGTGACAAGCCTGTTGCCTCAAAGCAGCTGCTTACGACAATAGCGCTTGGTATGAAGGGCAAGGTTGAGTATGCGCTTGAAGGCAGTGTCTTTATTGGAGGGGCAGTAATCAAGTGGCTGCGTGATGAAGTGGAACTGATTTCCAGCGCGCCGGAGATTGACCGCCTGGCTGAGTCGGTGCCTGATTCAAACGGCTGTTATCTGGTTCCGGCCTTTGTTGGACTTGGAACTCCTTACTGGGATATGTATGCCCGTGGAACTATTGTTGGGCTAACCCGCGGGGTGAAAAAGGCTCATATCTGCCGTGCAGCCCTTGAGGGAATTGCCTACGAGGTGCGCGACGTGCTTGATACTATGGTTGCTGATTCCGGAACTCCTATTAATACTCTGAACGTAGATGGGGGTGCCTGTGTAAGCAACATCATGATGCAGTTCCAGGCTGATATTTTGAATACTAAGGTTTGCCGTCCTAAGAACGTTGAGACTACGGCTTTGGGTGCTGCCTACCTTGCGGGGCTTGCTGTGGGCTTCTGGTCCAGTAAAGAAGAGATTTTACAGCGCCGTGAGACTGAAAGATTCTTTGAGCCTGCTATGAGTAGTGAGACTCGCGACGAGCTTTATGCCGGCTGGAAGAAGGCGGTGGAACGCGCAAAAGGATGGGCTGAGTAATTTTCTATGGCATTCTGAATTAATGGCTGTGTCATTCCGAACTTGTTTCGGAATCTTTTTTGATAAGTTCTATAGATGCTGAAACAAGTTCAGCATGACATGACTATACGAAATCGAGGTGTTTATGATTTACGATGTTGCGATAATTGGCGGGGGCATTGTAGGCGCTTGTATTGCCCGGGAGCTTTCAAAATATAAAGGTCAGTTTTGTATTGTTGAGAAGGCTGATGATGTCGCCTGCGGAACAAGCAAGGCCAACTCGGGAATTGTTCATGCGGGTTTTGATGCAAAGCCTTGTACTCTGATGGCTAAGCTCAATGTTGAAGGTGCTGCAATGTATCCTTCGCTTGCTCAGTCGCTTCATTTTGATTATAAGAATAACGGCTCTCTTGTCATTGCTTTTAATGAAGATGATATGGAGCATATCAAAAAACTCTATGAGCGTGGCCAGGCTAATGGTGTGCCAGCCCTTCGTGTGATTGATGGAGAAGAACTTCATAAGCTTGAACCGAGTGTGAGCGAGGAAGCCTGTGGTGCCCTGCTTGCGGAGTCTGCGGGGATTGTGAGCCCTTATATGGCAACCTGGGCTTTTGCTGAAAATGCGGTGATGAATGGTGTAAAGCTCTTCCGAGAAACTGAGGTTCATGGAATTGAAAAGAATGGTAACGGTGTTTTTGTAATTCATACTGGAAAAAGCGACATTCAGACAAAGTGCGTAGTTAATGCGGCTGGCCTTTATGCAGATCAGATTTCTGCAATGGCCGGGGCAAGAGATTTTGTTATTAAGCCTCGCCGTGGTGAATACTATCTGCTTGATAATAAATGCGCTTCACTTGCCAGTCATACACTTTTCCAGACTCCGGATAAAATGGGTAAGGGTGTTCTGGTAACTCCAACTGTAGATGGAAATATTCTTTCTGGTCCTACAGCGGCAGATGGAGATGACAAAACTGCAACAGAAACTACAGCGGCTGGTCAGGACCAGGTTTTCATTAAATCTGGAAAAACTATTCCGGATATTCCTCGTCGTAATATCATCAACTCTTTTGCGGGTGTGCGCGCCCTTGCTTACAATGCAGACGGTACTCCCGTAAATGATTTTATTATTGAAGAAGATTCTGAGGTTCGTGGCTTTGTGAACGTTGCCGGAATCTGTTCGCCGGGACTAACTGCCGCTCCTGCAATTGGTATTTATGTTTCTGAAATCATAGAAAAGATTCGTGGTAGTGCCTGGGAGAAGAATCCTGATTTTGTAGGGGTAAGGCGCGGAATTGAATCTTTCAAAGATGCAGATAACGAACGCCGTGCCCAGCTGATTGAAGAGAATCCTTTGTACGGAAGAATTATCTGCCGCTGTGAAATGATTACAGAGGGCGAAATTGTTGCGGCAATTAAATCTCCTGTAGGGGCAGTGGATCTTGATGGTGTAAAGCGCCGTACCCGTGCCGGTATGGGACGCTGCCAGAGTGGTTTCTGTTCACCTCGTGTTACAGAGATTTTAAGCCGCGAGCTTAGTATTCCTATGACTGATGTTCGAAAGAACGGCGGCTGCTCGTATATTCTGACGGGCAGAACGAGATAGGTTTCGGGAGGACAAATTATGGAATTGAAATATGACATTGTTGTAATAGGCGGCGGCCCTGCTGGAATGGCGGCTGCAATTGCTGCAAAAAAAGCTGGAACTGACAGCATCTTGATTTTAGAGCGTGATACAAGAATCGGCGGAATCCTTTTGCAATGTATTCACAACGGATTCGGCCTTCACTATTTTGGGGAAGAACTGACCGGGCCTGAATATGCAGCCCGCTTTTCTGACCAAGTAAATCAGCTTGGAATTGAATATAAAACCGACACCATGGTGCTGGAGGTTGAAAAGGAAAGTTCTGAGGGGCAGGGACATACTGTTACTGCTATAAATACTGTAGATGGCCTTATGCACATTAAGGCTAAGGCTGTAGTACTGGCTACCGGCTGCCGTGAGAGAACCCGCGGAGCCCTTATCATCCCTGGAACCCGCCCTGCCGGTATTTTTACTGCGGGTGCGGCTCAGCGCTTTGTAAATATCGACGGCTATATGCCTGGCCGCAAGGTTGTAATTCTTGGTTCTGGTGATATTGGTTTGATTATGGCCCGCCGACTTACTTTGGAAGGTGCCGAGGTAAAGCTTGTCTGCGAGGTTATGCCTTTCAGTTCGGGCCTGAGACGTAACATTGTTCAGTGTGTTGAAAACTTTAATATTCCATTGAAGTTCAGCCACACGATTGTAAAGATTCATGGTAAGGAGCGGGTAGAGGGAGTTACTGTTGCGGCAGTTGATTCTAACCGTAAGCCGATTGCCGGAACCGAAGAGTTTATTGAATGCGATACTCTGCTCCTTTCGGTAGGTCTTATTCCAGAGAACGAGATTGCATCCGGCTGTAAAATCGCAATTGACTCCGCTACAAGCGGGCCTGTTGTAAATGAGCACATGCAGTCTTCTGTGCCGGGCATTTTTGCCTGTGGAAACACTGTGCATGTACATGACCTTGTAGACTTTGTAACTGCAGAAAGTCTTCGCGCCGGAGAAAATGCTGCAAAATACGTTCAGAGAAAAATCACAGCGAGTGGAGAAAAAATCATACTGCGCCCCGGAAACCGCGTGCGCTACACC
>CAKUWD010000057.1 GCA_934699065.1 uncultured Treponema sp. | reverse complement strand
AAACAATTTTGGGCGTTCCCAGCCGCCGCTCCGTGCTTCGCACTCCGCGCCGTCTGGTCGGGCCGTTCCGCCATTCCGCTCTCGCTCCAGCCTCTTCCTTCGCTCCGCGTCCGCCTGTCGGCGTCTGCTCCGCTCAGTCCAGTGGCCTCGCGGCTACGCCGCTCGTGGCTCCAGTCCCTAACGTATCGTTTAAGAATTAAATTAACTACCAATATACAGAAAATCCCATTTTTTTACAACGCAAGGGTGGATTTGCCCTAATGAAGCGTCAGCTTCAACCACCCTTGCCTCTTTTCCCCAGGAAAAGAGGTTATAACAAATATTTATTCACGTTTCTATTGACAGAAACATTAAACCGCTATATTGTTACTCTATATAGAAACGTTACTATAAATAGTAACGTTGATACTGAATTAAAAATTTCGGAGGTAAAAAATGAAAACCAGGATGGATTTGATTTACAAGTGCATTTCTAACTCGCGATATACTCCTTATCTTCTGGCAAAGAAAATCGGAGCGACAGCGATTCTGGAATCTGCAAGCTTTGCAAAAGGCCGCGAGCGTTATTCAATTTTAATGACAGAAGAAGCTTTTAAAATCAAACAGGACGAAGAAAAGATTTCTCTGGTAATTAATGGAGAAGAAACTCCTTTCGATATGGAAAAGGCGCTTGAAGGAGAAAAGAGTCTGGATGCTCTGGGACGAGAAAAAGAGCCGGATATTCTTGATGCCCTTCTTTATATTGCCCGCCAGAATGTGCTTCCACCTGGACCTTTGTGTGAACTTCCTCTTCCAGCCAGCGGACTTGGTTACCTCAGTTATGAATTTGCCAAGCACTGCGATAACATTCGTTTTTACGAACAGAAGGATGAACTGAATATTCCTGAAAGTCTTTTTATCACCGGACACATTTATATTATTTTTGATCACTTTACAGAAGAACTTCATATTTTCGGTTTGAATTACAATGAGCATCAGATTGATCTGGGCGCGGCAATGGAACGAATATTAAAGCGCATAAATGATATGGATTTCTCTTACGTTGAAGAAGATAACCAGAGCTTTAAGTACAAGATGCTCACTGATATGGAAGCAAGTAAAGCTGAATATATTCAGAAGGTTACTGCTCTTAAAAAACATATTGTTGCCGGAGATTTAATTCAGGCAGTGCCTAGCCGCCGCGTCCAGATTGAGTGTGAGGCGGAGGCTCTGGCGGTGTATGGAAAACTGCGCAAAGTAAATCCTTCTCCATATCTTTTTTATATTGATTTTGGTGATTTCCAGTTTACAGGAGCATCTCCGGAAAGTCTTGTAAGAGTCCGCAAGGGTAAGGCAATAATCCATCCGATCGCAGGAACAATCAGACGCGGTAAGAGCGAAGCTGAAGATGAAAAACTCAAAATCGAACTTCGTAATAATCCTAAAGAACAGGCTGAACATCTTATGCTTGTAGACCTTGCCAGAAACGATCTTGGCCGTGTCTGCGAACAGGGAAGTGTAGAAGTTTCACAGTATATGGAATGTGAACTATTCAGTCATGTGATTCATCTTGTAAGTACAACTGAAGGCCTGGTACGAGAGGGAGTAAAACCGATTCAGGTTCTTCGAGCATCCTTTCCGGCAGGAACCGTTAGTGGTGCTCCAAAAATTTCAGCCATGCAGATTTTGAGCGGCCTTGAAAAAACAAAGCGCCGTTTTTATGCAGGAGCTGTCGGCTACATTCAGCCAAGCGGCGACCTTGATTTTTGTATTTCAATTCGCTGTGCCCTGCGCCAGGGAAAAGTCTGGAACCTGCAGGCAGGAGGCGGAATTGTTTATGATTCAGAGCCCGAGCGTGAGTTTACAGAAACCTGCGAAAAACTCGGCGCACTGATAGACACACTTACGAAATAGGTTTTAGGTGTTAGGTGCTAGGTTTTAGGTAGTAGGGGGAAGCCTCCCCCTGGCTCCAAACCTACGGTTTTCCACCACCCCCTCTACGGGGCTCAGATGCCGCCCCGTAACGCCTGGCTTCCCTAGCACCTGTAACCTAGAACCTAGAACCTAAACTTAAGGAGGAAAAAATGATTTTAGTAATCGACAATTATGACAGTTTTACATTTAATGTTGTACAGGCCCTCGAGTCTGCTACAAAAGAAGAAATAAAAGTAGTAAGAAACGACGAGGCAACAGTTGAACAGCTTGCCGCTATGGAACCATCAAAACTTATCGTTTCACCGGGACCTGGAAATCCTACCAGCGCAGGAGTAAGCATAGCCGCAATCAAATACTTTGCCGGCAAAATCCCTATTCTTGGAATCTGTCTTGGTCATCAGGCAATAGGCGAAGCTTTTGGCGCAAAGATTGTTGGCGCAAAATTTATCAGACATGGAATCGTAGAAGAAATTGATCTGGATGGCCGCGGTATATTCCGTGTAATCGGAAAGTCAGCAAAGTTTACACGCTACCATTCGTTAGTTATAGACGAAGCAACCTTGCCTTCAGACTTCGAAGTTACAGCACGTGCAAAAGACGGCGACATCATGGGAATCCGTCATAAGACAATGCCGATAGAAGGCGTTCAATTCCATCCTGAATCAATTGCAAGTCAGGCATGCCTGGAACTTTTTAAGGCCTTCTTAAATTACCGTCGCGACAATCTTCCTGTTGCAGAATATCTTAGGCAGTTGATTGACGAGAAAAAGCCATTAACCCGCGAGCAGGCTTCTTTCTTTATGGAAAATCTTACAGACGGAACAATGGACGAAAAAGCAACAGCTTCAATTCTTACAGCTATGGCCTCTCGCGGTTTGCCGACAGCAGAAGAAATGGCAGGTTGTGCTGGAGCTCTGTTAAAGAAAAAAACACCATTCCCGCTCGAACACAATGGCCTTGCAGAAATCGTTGGAACCGGTGGAGACGGAAAGGGCAGTTTTAATATTTCTTCACTTTCAGCCCTTGTTGCAGCAAGCTGTGGTCAGAGTGTTGCAAAGCATGGAAACCGTGCCGTTTCTTCAAAAAGCGGAGCTGCAGACTTTTTCGAAAATCTTGGAATCAAAATTATGGCAGAACCGGAAAAAACAGCTAATCTCGTACAGCAGACAGGCTTTGGATTTTTGATGGCTCCTGTCTATCATTCAGCAATGCGTTTTGCCGCTCCTGTTCGCAAGGCTCTTGGAATCAAAACAATTTTTAATGTTCTGGGGCCTCTTTTGAATCCGGCTGGAGCGGAATATGAAGTACTTGGAGTTTATAGCGAAGAATTAATGGAAGATTATGCCCGCGCTGCAAAAGCACTTGGAGCAAAACGTGTTATGGTAATTCATAGTCGCGATGGATTTGACGAGATTTCTCCATGCCAGCCGACAGATGTTTTCCAGATTAATGAAGATGGAAAAGAGTACCGCTATGTAATTGAACCAGCAAAGTTTGGAATCTCAGATGTAAAAGAAGAAGAACTTGAAGGTGGTTCTGGTGCCGACAATGCCGCACTTGCAATGGAAGTTTTGAATGGTGGCGGACGTAAAACAATACGTGCGGCAGTCGGTCTGAATGCAGGTGCCCTTCTTTATCTGAGCGGTAAGGCAAAAACTCTCAAAGACGGTTATGATATGGCGCTCGCAGCCCTTTCAAGCGGAAGCACTCTTGCCAAGCTTCAGGAAATCCAGAGAGTTAGTGGGGAGTTAGTTGCATAAGGAGGGGAAAGCCTTCCCCTCGCTCGCACTGCGTTGCTCGCTACCCCTTCCAGCGGGGACACCCCGCAACGCCCCGGAGATAAAATGAAAGATATTCTTACAACCATAGTAGAAAAAAGAAAAGAAGATATGGACCGTCTTGGCGTGACCTTTGGTTTTGAAATTCCAGAAGTCCGCCAGCGCCCGGTACATCCTTTTCTCACACAAAAAGGCGTAATTCTCGAGGTAAAACGTGCTTCCCCAAGTAAGGGTGACATCGCTCCCGATTTAGACGCTGCCGAAACTGCCCGTTCCTATGCAGCTGCCGGCGCGGCGGCCATCAGCTGCCTCACCGAGACAAACTATTTTAAGGGTACTCTGGAAGATTTGATGAAGGTTTGTAAAGCCGCTCCAGATACAGCCGTTTTACGAAAAGACTTTCTTATAAATGAAGAAGAGGTTGAAATAGCTTACCGTGCCGGAGCCGATGCAGTGCTTCTCATAGCCCGCATTCTCGAAAGCGGGGAAATGATAAAAATGGCAAAAGCTGCAGCGGCTCATAAAATGACTTCCCTGGTCGAAGTTCGAAGCGATGAAGATATTTCAAAACTGCGTGAACTTGCTGCAACTGTTGATCATGAGTTTATCGTTTGCGGCGTAAACAGCCGCGACCTTGCAACCTTCAAAATTGATTTGCTTAAGCCATGCAGTCTTCTTGCAAAAATTCGCGGAGTGCTCGGTAACGATGCACGTGTAATTTTTGAAAGCGGAATCAGAACTCCAGAGGCAGCAAAGTTTGCCGGCAGTCTTGGTTTTACTGGAATGCTTCTTGGTGAAGCAGCAGCAAAAAATCCCGGGCTCCGAACCGAACTCGTAAAATCATTCGTGCAAGCAAAGCCTGACAAAAACGCAGCCTTCTGGAATTCGGTGGTTGAGCCTGAAAATACGGTGGTTGAGCCTGTCGAAACTACCGCAGAGCTAAATCTGTATAAGCCTAGGCCTTTAATTAAAATCTGTGGCCTCACCCGTGCAGAAGATCTTCTTTATGCTGATTCTCTCGGTGCTGATTTTGTCGGCTTTATTTTTGCAGCAGGCTTTGCCCGTAACGTCTGTGGCGAACGATTTGAAAAAATCCTTCCGTCACTTAAAAACGTAAAGGCAAAAAAAATCGCAGTAATTACAGATCCGAATTCTGTGGAAGCAGAGGCAGCTGCCCGTTATGTTGAAAACGGAACACTGGACTGCCTTCAGCTTCATGGAATTTCTTATGAAAAAGTTCCTCAGCGTTTTCTGAATCTGCCTCATTATTTTGCAATAACAGATAAATCAGGCAATCTCAAAGAAGCTGCAGAAAATCTTTTTCTTATGGGAGAGCCGCGCTTTCTCCAGGATTCAAAATTACAGAGCTATGACACAAACCATAAACTCTGGCTTGCAGGCGGAGTAACTCCAGAAAATGCTGCAGAACTCATAGAGCGTTTTCAACCGGAGCTTATCGACGTTTCAAGCGGAATAGAGGATCCCGATAAACCCGGAATTAAGAATCATGAAAAAATGACTGTCATCCTGAACTTGTTTCAGGATCTATAAGGAGATTCCGAAACAAGTTCGGAATGACAACCAAGGAGAAATAAGTATGACACATTCAGATAATGGCTTTTTTGATAATTTTGGCGGAAAGTATGTTGCCGAAGTTTTGCGCCGTCCGCTCGATGAGCTGGAACTTGCTTTCAACGAAGCAATAAAAGATCCGCTTTTTATAAAAGAACTTGAAACAATTCAGCGAGATTACATCGGTCGCGAAACACCGCTTCTTTTTGCAGAGACTGCAACTAAGCTTCTCGGCGGTGCACAGATTTACATCAAACTCGAAGGCCTTGCAAATACCGGTGCTCACAAAATCAATAATGCAATAGGTCAGTGCCTCCTTGCAAAACGCATGGGCAAAAAGCGAATCATTGCAGAAACTGGAGCCGGTCAGCATGGAGTTGCAACCGCTGCAGCCTGTGCAAAACTCGGACTCGACTGTACAGTTTACATGGGTGAGGTCGACGTGCGCCGTCAGCAGCCAAACGTTGCTGCAATGGAATTGTATGGTGCAAAAGTTCATGCCGTAACCAGTGGCAGCCGTACCCTTAAGGATGCTGTAAACGAAGCAATGCGTGACTGGGCCGCAAATCCTGATACAACACATTACGTACTGGGCAGCGCTCTGGGACCAGCTCCTTTTCCTGATATGGTGCGAGAGTTCCAGTCTGTAATCGGCCGTGAAGTTGAACGCCAGGCAGCAGAGCGAAATCTTGATGTTGCCGCAATGATTGCCTGTGTTGGCGGTGGTTCAAATTCAATCGGATTTTTTGCTCCTTTTATCGACAAGTCAGCTCCCCGTCTGATTGGTGTAGAAGCCGGCGGCGTTGGAGACGGCATTGGAGAGAACGCAGTTCGCATGAGCGGTAAGGCTGCCCGTGATGGAATCATGCATGGTTATAAGTCACGCTTCCTTCTTGATGAAGATGGACAGGCACTTCCAACCCGTTCAATTTCCGCAGGCCTCGACTATTGCGGAATCGGACCACAACTGGCAACACTGGGAAAACAGGGCCGTATAGAGTTCACCTATGCCCGTGACGATGAAGCCCTCAATGCTGTAAAATTTTTTGCCAGAAACGAAGGCGTTCTTTTTGCAATGGAAAGTGCCCATGCGGGAGCCGAAGCAATCAAACTTGCTCCAACTCTTCCAAAAAATAAAGCAATCATTGTAAATATGAGCGGCCGCGGCGACAAAGACGTATTCATTACCTGCCCGGTTTTCCGCCGCGACGAATGGCTGGCCTTCCTTCATTCAGAAATTGACCGCCTCGAAAGTGGAAAAGAAATACATGAATAAACTGTCATCCTGAACTCGTTTCAGGATCTATCAAGCAAGACCCCGAAACAAGTTCGGGGTGACACGAAGGAGATATAAAATGAGCAAAATAAGTTTAATGAGTCACCTTGTTGCCGGTTATCCAACAGACGAGCTTTCTTTTACAGCTGCCCGTGCCCTCGTAGAAGGCGGTGCAGACATCCTCGAAATCCAGCTGCCTTTCTCAGATCCTAGTGCCGATGGTCCTGCAATTCAGGGAGCCTGCACAAAAGTTCTTCAGAGAGGTTACAAAACTGCAGACGGACTTTCATTTATCGAAAAACTTCACAAAGAGTTTCCGAATGTAAAAATCTATCTTATGAGTTACGGTTCACTTGTTTACACACCTGGTGTAGAAAACTTCTGTAAGCGTGCAGCCGCTGCCGGAGTTACCGGTATGATTATCCCGGATTTACCTTTTGATTATGATGAAGGCCTTACCGCTGCCTGCCGTACAAACGGAATGGAAAATATTCCGGTTGCAGCACCAAGTATGTCACCTGAACGTCTTTCAAAACTTGCCCATGCAGGTTTTCCATATATCTATGCAGCTCTCAGAACCGGAATAACCGGCACTAATACAAAAATTGATGAAAACACATTGCAGTTTTTGAATAAGGTTAGCGAGGGCGGTTCTAAAGTTTATGGAGGTTTTGGAATTTCAAACGGAGAGCAGGCAAAGGCCCTCGCAGATTCAGTAGAAGCAATTGTCGCAGGTTCCGTATTTGTACGCCTGATTACAGAAAATCAGAATGATAAAGACGCACTTTACAAAGCTGTTCGTACCAAAGCCGAAGAACTTACAAGTTCACGTTAAATAAAAAATCCTGAAAGCAAAAGCTTTCAGGATTTAGTGGAGAATAGGGGGCTCGAACCCCTGACCCTCGGCTTGCAAAGCCGATGCTCTAAGCCAACTGAGCTAATTCCCCGTTGCTTAGAACCTATATTATAATATTCTTCATTTTTATGCAATATAAAACGCCATCTTGTTATGAATCTCACTCAAAAAGATTATTGCGAATATAGATTTTATGCCATATAATATATATTACAATAAATTCTAGGAGATGTTTTTTATGAGTGATGGTTTGGATCCGGAAATTGCGGCATTGCTAGCTCAGTCAGCAGAAAGTGCTCCTGCAGAAGATGCTTCTGCAGATGGCGATACAGGTTTAGCTTTTGAATCTCCTTCAGATAATCCCACAAGTTTCAGTTCAGGTTCCGGTTCTGCTAAATCTATTCATGAAGTAGATTTGAGCCGCAAGGAATTTGCTCCGATTGAAAAGTTTACAAGTGATACACCTTCAGAAGTTTTTAATGATACAAAATATTATAAAACAGCACTTACTGGCGAAAATCAGTCGGCTCAGCGTGTGCATCAGATTCTTTCTAAATATCTTACCTGTCAGGATCCTAAGGACCGTGCCGTTTACCGTCAGCAGATTGTAACTTCTTACTGGGAGCTTCTGCGCGGAATGGTTGGAAAAATGGGCTTCCCTGATACTCCTATGCCAAAAAAGATGCTGGTACGTTTTGGAGTACTTCTTCCATCTCTTTTCAAACAGGAAACAAAGGATTACTTTTCTAAGATTTATTTTGAAAACAGAGAAAATGAGCCAATCATGTATGCGGACGAGTGGTTTAAGGAAATCGCTTCTGGCCGCATGAACAATTCTGCAACTGATGAAAAGAAGCAGGTTAAGACAGCTAATATGACACCAGATCAGGCTGCTTCGGCTGAGCAGTCACGTCTTATGCAGCTGCAGGCTAAGAACTCGGGAAAGCTTCAGAGTGCAGAAAACGTTCTTGGAATCAAAGAAAATGAACGACGCATGCTCGAAGGAGAGCTTCAGAGAAGTGTAGAAGATTTGTGCCAGCATAATTCTGTACTTGGACTTGAAAATCATACTGCCGGATATACCGAGCAGCAGAGAAGACTGCTTCCTCAAATTACAGATATTTTGCATCGTCTTTCTAAAAATGATAAGGAGTTGTCTAAGGTTCTTGAAGAATATAAGGAAGCAAAGGCAACCTACGATAATGTTCAGGATAAAATCAATACTGGTGGTGGAGCTTCTGTGGCTACAAATGATACAGAGGCTGTTAAGCTTGAGTTTGAAACTGTCCGTCAGATGGCAAAAATGACTGTAGGTCGCCGTGGTAATCAGTTCCCTCTTTTTACTCGCGAATTCTATCATTGTACAGAGCGCGGAACCGGAACCCGAGAAAACGTAATTGATGTATTACGCTGGATCGAGTCTCTTGACCCGGGTGTATTCCATCGTATTCATAAAAATATTCCTAACAGAATTGTACCTTATGTACTTCTGGTTCCAACATACGGAGACCGTGGTTTTTGCTGGGAACCATTTGACCGCTACAATCGTGTAACAAGCCGTGGTCGTATTGTTGTTCCAATGTACCCTAAAGATTTAAAGATTGCAGTTCTTACTGCTGTTGCTGATTTGCGCTGGCAGGTTGCAAAGGAAAAGGCTTCTTACTATTGGATGGAAGAAGGACTTACCGGTCAGTATTATCAGCACTTTGATCAGATGAAGCTCAAGGGTGATGTAAAGGAATTCTTTATTGAAGATTACATTCTCTGGATGACAAAGGAATCTACCGGAGTTCAGCGCCTTGATAAAGATGTGCGCGGAATCTTCTGGCGTAACATGCCGTTCCCTAAAGAACTCAAAGAAGAACTCCGCAAGCGCTCACTCGTTTACGACGAACTTTGTAAGAAAGACGCAAACCGCGAGATGTCAGACGGATATTAATTAAGATAACAGAAAACTGTGAACCCCCAAAAAAGTGGGACGCAGGCAAAAAGAATAAGGGGGACCCCGCCAGCGGCCATGCGAGCGAAGCAAGCGTGGGTAAGCGAAAGGTGGGGGGATAACTTATTTTTTTGCCGTCGCTGGGACCCGCTTTTTTGGGATTTTACAGTTTTTACTTATTCTCCACTTAATGCAATAACCGGATCTAATTTCGCCGCACGACTTGCCGGATTCAATCCAAAGAATATTCCTACAAATACAGAAAATACAAATGAAACCAGGCATGCATTCCAGCTGATAATCAGGGCATTCGACTGCACATACTCTACCGCAAGACTTACCGCTATGCCAACAATTATTCCCATTATTCCGCCCAGCAGTGTAATGCTTGCAGACTCTATTAAAAACTGCTGACGAATATCTGCGGGGCTTGCTCCCAGCGCTTTTCTGATTCCTATTTCCTGCTTACGTTCTGTAACGGTAACAATCATTATGTTCATAATTCCAATGCCGCCAACCAGAAGTGAAATTGCCGCAATGGCGCTAAGCATGATGCTCATGGTGCTGGTAATCTCACTCATCTGGTCCAGCATAGACTGCATACTCATTACATTTACCGAATATTCAGAACCGGTCTTTTCCGTGTAATAATTTTTGATTTCACTTGCAAGGTTTACTGCCTTATCAGAAGAAGTTGCCTGAACCATAACATTTGCAGCAGAAGGATTTGGTTTAATCTTTTTTGCATAAAAGCCACGGGGAACAAAGGCAGACCCGTTTTCCATACCGGTTGTCTGTTCTTTTAAAACTCCGATTACTTCAAAATTAAAAGTTGTTTTGCTGGCAACAAGAATTACCTGCTTACCAAGAGCATCTCCATCCGGAAAATAGTTTTCTGCTGTGTCATGACTTAAAATAATTTTCTGACAGCCTTCTTCATTATCAGTTACTGTAAAGAAAGAGCCTTTTTCAAGTTCAAGGTTATACATTTCGAGATAGCCTGTTTCAATTGCGCTGCAGTTTACAGAAGATGAGGTTTCTCCATAAGCCATTGTTACGTTTAGATTATTTTTGTACCAGATTTTCTTGATGTTTTTTATATTGTCAAAAAGGTTTGTTCTCTCTGATTCATCAAAAATAACTGAGGATGAAGAACCTCGTCGGCTCATAAAACCGGTACTCACACTCACCACATCAAGGCCCGCGCTGCCAAATGTATCCTGAATCTGTTTTGTTGAAGAACTACCCATGCTGGTAATAACGATAACAGAAGCAACTCCAATGATAACGCCCAGCAGAGAGAGAAAGGTTCGGGTTTTATTACTCTTAAAATTTTTGAATGCGTTGATAAAATCTTCTAACATACTGGCTCCTCAACAATCTGACCATCCAGAATCCTGATACAGCGTTCTGTAGATTCTCCAATTCTCGGGTCGTGGGTTACTATGATAATTGTTGTTCCCTGGTCACGGTTTATCGTACGGAAGGTTTCCATAACCTGTTTTCCAGTTTCTGTATCAAGAGCTCCGGTTGGTTCGTCTGCCAGAAGAATCTTTGGCCGGGTAACCATAGCGCGGGCAATTGCAACTCTCTGTTTCTGTCCGCCGGAAAGTTCATGTGGTTTATGATGAAGGCGTTCTCCAAGTCCTACAGCTTCAAGTGCAGCCTTTGCTTTTTCAAGTCGCAGGGCACGGTCAATTTTCTGATATTTCAAAGGCAGCATAACATTTTCCAGAATGTTCATGGCCGAAATCAGGTGATACTGCTGAAAGACAAAACCAACCGTCTGATTTCGGAGAATCGCAAGCTCCTTTTCTGACATAGCGGCAGTTTCCCTTTCATTGATTTTTACAATACCAGAAGTAGGGCGATCCAGGCAGCCTATCATATTCATGCAGGTTGATTTTCCAGAGCCGGATGGCCCCATTATTGAAACAAATTCTCCCTGTGAAATTTCAAAGCTGATTCCCCTGAGGGCATGAACTTCATTTTCTCCCATCACGTAGGTTTTTATTACGTTCTGTAAGCTTACTACAGTCTGCATGTCAGTCCTCCCTTACATTGGACCAGGGCCGCCAGGGAAGCCGCCACCAGGTCCGCCAGGGAAGCCGCCAGCCCCACCGCTTCCATTTCTTTGTGAGCCGCTGCCACTTCCGCTATCATTTCTGTTTCTGTTCATGCCCGAACGTTTAGGAGTTGTCTGCTGCAGCAGAACCTCGCCGCCTTCAAGCCCTGCCAGAACCTTTACATATTCATTACCATAAGGCTGAACCTTTACGGAAAGCTTTTCATTTCCTTTAGCAAGTACAACATATGGCTCTTTGTTTTCATAACCGATTGCATAGCGGGAAACTACAACATACTGCTCAGTAGGACTTATTTCAATTTTACCTGTGAATGAAAAGTTTGGAAGAATTTCTTCCGGGTATTCATCGATGCGGAGTTTTGCCTTTACAACAGTAGCTCCTCGCGAAGTGATTTCTCCAATTGCAGGCCATCCGGTAACATAACCTTGTACGGTTTTATTGCTGTAAGCAGGGAATGTGAAGTTTACAGTCTGTCCGATCTGAAGCTTTGAAACATCAGTTTCGGTAACTTCAACTTCTGCGGTGAGATAATCAATATTTACAAGAGTTCCTACAGTATCTTTTGCTTCCAGTGAGTCACCTACAGCAACATCTAAATCCGCAATAATTCCGTCAAAGGTTGCAGTAACCTTGCGGTCTTCCACCTTCTGCAAAAGCGAGTTCCGCTCCGTTTCCAGCAGCTTTAATTCACGCGCCGAGGCGGTCAACTTCTTTGTTGCCATGTTGTATTCCTGCTTTTCGAGGTTATAAAGCTGTTCCGAATCATCCAGCTGAATAATTACGTCGCCTTTCTTTACCTTGTCACCTGCCTTTACATAAACTGCAGTAACGGTTCCTGCAGAGCGAGCCTGCAGAGTCTGCTCCTGGGCTGCGGCAACAGTCCCCGAGATTTCGATAATATTTTCATAAGTCTCAAGGTTTGCAGTATAGTAAACCTTTTCGGTGTTTTTGCTGCTCAAAAGATTTTTTAATATAAACAAAGCTGCTCCAATTACAAGCAGAATTGCCGCGCAAATAATAATTATTTTAATTTTCTTTTTCATAGTTCCATCCTTATCCACTGTCATGCTGAACTTGTTTCAGCATCTTTTATATAGATTCCTGCCCCTTCGCAGCATAGCTGCTCGGAGACTCGCTTAAAATGCTCCACTGGAGCATTTTATCGGCTTTCAGCCGTCGCTCCCTAAGTTCGGGATGACGTTATTTTTCACTAACAAAATTAGAAATTACATCGTCGTTGTATATAATCAAATCAATAAGATTTGAAATTTTTTTAATAATGCTGCTGTTCAAATTATTCTTAGCAGAAAGATAATCTGTTTCGTTGATATACCCCTGCTGATATAACTGTGCCATATCTTTTTCAAGACTATCATACATGGAAATATTTTCTTCTGCAGTTTTCTTTTCCCAGAGCAGGGTATCAAGTTTCTGCTGGAATTCTACAACCTTTGTTTCATAAGCAGATTCTGCAGTCTGGATTGCAAGCAGCTCCTGTTCTTCTGTAAGCTCGTTCTGCTTTTTTGTTATGCTGTTTTTGCGGAATGTATTCGGACTCAGAGTCGCGCTTAATGTATAAGCCGGCGAAAAAGAAGACTGACTGCTTTTTACCGGCAAACTGATGCCAGCTCCAACCGTAAGTCCACCAATACTTCCGCTTAATCCTGCATCGATAGAATCAGAGTTTGTAATGGAATTATCAAAGGTGTAGCCGGCACTTGCAGAAAGGCCGTAATTCTTTTTTGAAGAACGCTCCATTGAGTTGATGTAATAAGTCCAGTTTGCGTTTTCTATTTCTGTATAAAGTGCTTTGTCAAACTTTGAAATATCTGCAGGTTCAACTTCATCGATTCCTGAAGGAACAAAGCTCATAAGGTCTGCATTGTCATCAATTGCAAGGTCGTAACCACATTTTTTATAGAAGACAACACAATCATATTTAAAACTGTGAATTGCGCTGTCAATTTCATGCTGATCTGAAATAACTTTAAGCTCTGCCTGTCTGTAGGTAGAAGACGATTCTGAATAGCCCTGAACTTTTTTAGCTTCAAGATCAATAGAATCTTCGTATAAAGTCTGGCGTTTTGTCATGATATTGTTAATAGAAGAAAGCAGGCTTTTAAGAGCTGTGTAAAACTCTTTTTCAGCAGCAATTGCCCGCTTTTCGATTTTACGCTGGGCTTCTGTTACTGCGCGTTCGGCCTTAAGTTTTGTAAGTTTATTAGAAATAACGGCAGAAGAAATTATATCAATTCCAACAGCAACAGAAGTGTTACTTAAAGAAGTATTACTTGATTCAGATGAAAAATTTGTCTGTGCTGTTACAGAAAGATTCGAAGCCTGAGGAAGGCTCATCTTAACAGAAGGTTTTGCTGTTACTTTTGTTCCATCGTCGTTCACCTGCAGAGTTACGCTTCCACTTGAAAGGGTAACATCAAAGCCTGTATCAATTTTTGCGCTCTGATATGAAAGTGCTGACTTTTTTGCGGCAAGTATAAGATTTTTGAGTTCTGCATCGTTTTCTACATAAGAAAGCAGAAGGGTAGTTGTGTCTGGCAGCCTTTGAGAACTCTGAGGCTCTGCATTCATTATTGCCAGAAAGAAAAGAGATGTGCTGAATAAAAAAAAGAGTTTCTTTTTCATATTGTCCTCGTTATTAATTTAAACCGAAAACAATAAAAAAAGAAACTGATTTTGATGAAAATAAGAAAAGTCTTAATTTTGTCTCACGGCTTTGTAATTACGTTGGTAATCCGAAGCCGTGTTACAATTATTAAATATTACTCAGAATACCAATAATATCTGCGCCGCCGATAAAGGTTCCCAGTGTACTTCCCAGTGACGACAAAATGAAAACCAGCAGAGCGCGGAGAATTCTGTTTTTATAAAAGCATTTAAGACTTGATACATCATCCTGCAGAGTTTCCATATCACTTACTTTTGGCTTGCATACGATTGCCTGAACAATAGCAGTACAAAAACCAACTCCAATAAAAGGACAAAGAGAAGTAAAAGGTGCAGCTACAAAGCCGACAAGAATTGAAAGCGGGTGACCAAAAGCTACTGCCGTAAGAATTGCAGCTGGAATTGCATTCCATAAGAACCAGGTTGAAAGAATCTGAGTTCCTGCATGAACTCCACCATAAATAAATCCTGCTGCAATAAGTCCTATAATACAGGCCGGAATTATAAAAGCAAGAAGTTTTCCAAGAATGCCAGGGCGTGGCAATTTAGAAATCTCTTCTACATCTGCGCTTTCACTTCCAGCTCCAAGCTTTTCAAGATGAGCCTGAACTCCAGGTAAGTGGCCTGCGCCTAAAACTGCAACAATGTTATTTCCTTCTGAACTCCAGATTTTCGAAGCAAGATACTGGTCGCGTTCATCAATTAAAACCTGTTTGATTACAGGCATATATTCCGAAAGCTCATCCATCATGGAATCCATTTCGTTGCGTTCTTTAAGTTTTTCAATTTCTGCAGGATCTACTTCTTCTTTACTGAAGGCACTTGAAAGAAGCATTGCAAAAAGCTTACATTTTCCCCAGAAAGAGTTTTTACCCCAGGCTCTTTTAAGAGTAATCTGAATAGGGCGGTATACA
>CAKUWD010000056.1 GCA_934699065.1 uncultured Treponema sp. | reverse complement strand
GAGTCTCTCCAGTTTCCCAGCGGCTCACAGCTTGCCTTGTAATGTTTACGCGGTTTGCCATTTCTTCCTGAGTAAGATTATTTTTTTCGCGAAGTTGCTTTAATATTTCGAAAACTTCCATCCGGCGCCTCACTTTGAATTGATAAATAATTATAGCACAGGTCTTAATAAAAAAGTAGGGCGTGCCCGCTTACCTTCGGCAATCGGTCGGGCCTTTCTCCATTCCGCTGTCGCTCCAGCCTCCTCACTTTGGTAATGGCGTACCCTTCGACAGGCTCAGGGCTCGCCATCACCGTCGTTGCGGTGGCCGCCTTACGGCGTGGCTCCACGCCCTCACGCAGGGTGTCTTCAATATTTAAGGCAGCAAGTTGAAATCACTTTATAAGCCTCAATCAACTTTTCCAGTGAGCAGGCGGCATTTGCAGGGCTGGTGCTGGGAATACATTCAACAGTCAGCTGGCAAGTACGTCCCAAAGGGCTATGTGATGGTGAAGAAGAAAATTGCGTCGTTCAGAAATTGCAGATTCTCGGTCAGGCGAATTATTGGGATAAAACAGGGATTCTCCAAAAACTGCCGGCAGTACCTTCCAGAATCTGTTTTGAGGATGCATGTAGAAAAATCCGGCTTCGCGACTTTTTGGCGAAGGCATAGTTCCAAGAATCAAAACCCGGCTTTCTGAGTTCCAGACTGGCGGTATTTGATGAATTATTTTTTGTGGCTCTGATTTTTCCGCAAGTTCCATGTCTTTACAGTAGCAGAATTTTTTATTTTTGTTCAGTATAATTAGTCAAATCCCACTAGAGTTCTATAAAATGCTGCTTTTGATAATCTATCTTCTGTCTACCACTGGTCAGATTGCCGAAAGCCTGGCTTCTTATTTACGACGTCCATCCTCTCCTATCCAAATTGCAGATTGGAGTTTTATTTGTTTTTTGGAGTAGTGACTTATTATGTAAATTAGTATTATAATGCTGTTAGTTATTGCTAACGGAGCTCAAAAAATGAATGATGAAGCTTTATCTAAAGTAAAAAAAATGCCTGCAGAGAAACTTTTTCAAACGTATATGGATTTAATAAGCAAAAGAGAAAGTGAAGAAATATACCGTTTAAATGAGCCTATTGGTGAAGGTATTATGCGACATCTGCATATTGCCAGAGGAATTGAACTGGTTTATTCAGAACTGGAGAGTTACAGTCCTAACTATCAGGCAGAAAAAAAAGAAGTAGATAGCCTTGAAATTATGTACATCGTCGATGGTCATGGTGAATTTGATCTACAGAACAGACAATTTGCCAGTGGAGAAAAAGGTGATGTCATGATATTTAATTGTAAAACCGCCGTTAAAAAGGCAATGCTTGGAAAAAGCGGAATGAATTGTATAAGCATTATTCTTTTTACTAACGATGCGATTTCCTATATTAATGATTTTTTTGAAACAAATGACTTCAAAAGTTCTGATTTTTTCAATGACATCAGAAAAAGTGATAGCGTTGTATCTTTCCCATGCAGCGAACTTTTAGAAAAACTTTTTCTGGAAACTATCAGACTTCCTGGAGTCTTTTCTAAATGCACTGTGAGATTGGCTGTGATTCATATTCTTATTCTTTTAATTCAGAAGTTCAGAGATAAAGATAATTGTGATATCCGTATAAAAAATGATTCTCTGGATTCATACTTTAGTGGAACTACTGGACGTAAAGTTCAGAATGTTCGTCGTATTATAAACGCAAATTTAGAAAAAGAAATTTCTATTGAAGAATTGGCTGAAAAAGTAAATTTAAATCGCACTACCCTTCAAAAAGTTTTTAAAGAAATGTATGGCCTTACAATCAATGAATATCGAACGAAATCTCGGCTTCAATTAGCCAAAAATCTTCTTGCTTCTACAGATCTTTCAATAACAGAAATTGCCGGTCGGTGCGGCTATACAAATGCAAGCAAGTTTTCAGAAGTATTTAAGAAAAACGAAAATATTCTTCCAAAAGACTGGCGAAAATAAATGTTTGTTAGACAACACTAACTTGTTGACAAAACATTTATATAATTATATTATCCTCCGCGTTAGTTATTACTAACACAGGAGTAAAAATGATTAAATCAAAAAAATTGGTGATCACTGCCGCTTTATGCGCTTTCACCGTAGCTATTTCATTTGCACAGGATGTGACATTTGAAAACAAACTTTCATCTGGACTTGTAAATATTAATATTACAGATGATAAAACAGATACAAACTTTGCAGGAATCAAAAACGAAGCAAAGGCTGAATATTCTTCGGATCAACTTGATTTGGGAGTTAAACTTATAGTTGATGTAAATAAGGGTGATGATAATTCATTAGTTATAGGTTCAGAGGGTTTCGTTGATGATTATTTTATTGAATTCCGCCCAATCAAATATTTTGGAGTTGGTTTTCACAAGGGATATAATGTAGCAGGTTCATATTTGCCATGTCTTGAAAAAGAAATTGATGCTTCTAACATCGGAAGTGATTTTGGAGTTTTTGTATATCCTATCGATGGCCTTGTTATTTCTGGTGGTGTTGATTTTATTTCTTATCTTTTCAAAGAAAATACAAGACCACTTGTAAACTTTGGTGCAGAATACTCAATTCTTGAAAAATTGACTTTTGGCGTTGCATTTAGAAACATTGCCTCTGAAGAACGTACATTCGGTGCTTATGCTTCATTTACAGGAGTTGAAGGTCTTACCCTGAATGCTGGCTTTACTTATAACGGAAGCATAGACAACTATAATATTTCTGGAAACCTTATCAACGCTGCAGTTATGTATAATAGTGGAAAAATTGGTATTTATGCTGATGCTGTTGTAGCAGTTGGTGGTGACAAGGATGATGCTAATGAACTTTATACTGCAGTCAATGCTTGTTACTATATCACAGATCAGTTCTTTGTAAGCCTTTATGGTAATTTCACAAATGACTTTGATAATGAAGATAAATGGTGTATTGGAGTATGTCCTTCAGCAGGATATATGATCAATGAACACAATACTGTTGGTGCAAGTGTATTTGTAAACTTCATGAAGTCAATGAAATCAATTTCTTTCCCAGTATATTGGAAATATGTATTCTAACTAACATATAAAAGATAAAATCTTCCTTTTAACGGCTGTATATTTTTATACAGCCGTTTCTTTTAAAAAACTCCATACTGCATAATTTACTCCATTCTGCAATTTATTTTTCTGAAAAAACAAGAGTTAGTCTTGACTAAATTTTAGCAGATTTTTATTCTTTTTCAATAGTTAGTAACTACTAACAACAGAGGTTTATATGTCTAATAACAAAAATAATCGTCCTGTTCCTAAAAAATCTGCAAGCTTTAAGGCTGCACACCGAGGTCTTATCAGCTGGATTTTTTATTTTGCAGGAAGTAAAAAGGGGCAATACATTGTCAGTGTATTTTTTGCCCTCTTAAGTGTTGCTTGCTGTATTGCACCATACTTTATTATTGCAAGAATTGTTCAGCAGCTTATGGCTGGAGTTCGTGACTGGCAGCTCTTTTTGAAGGAGTGTGGTATTACAGCTTTGTTCTGGTTCGGCAATGTGCTCTTTCATGCAATTTCTACAAGCATGAGTCATATCGCAACCTTTAATCTGCTTGGAAACATCAGAAAATCGATGTGCGATAAGCTGACCCGTCTTCCGCTTGGTACTGTTCTTGATATGCCGTCTGGCGCACTCAAGAGTACTATTATAGAAAGAATTGATAGCATGGAAACAACCCTTGCCCATATCGTTCCTGAATATACTTCGAATATTATTCTTTCGATTGTTCTTGTAGTTTACCTTTTTGTTCTTGACTGGCGACTTGCTCTTGCCTGTATGGCAGTGCTTCCAGTTGGTGTAATTGCAATGTGCTTTATGTTGAAAGATGGAGACAAGCGTTTTAAGTTTGCTTTGGATAAGACAAAGGCTTTGAACGATACTGCCGTTGAATACATTAACGGTATTGAGGTTATCAAGGCTTTTGGAAAATCGAAGTCCAGCTACGAGCGTTTTGTTGTTGCGGCTCAGGAAGGTTCTGCCTGCTATGTTGAATGGATGCGCGACTGCATCTGGCCTCATGCCGTTGCAACAGTTGTAACACCTACCTTGCTTTTCTCTCTGCTTCCGATTGGCGGCTTTATGTTCCTTCGTGGCGCTATAGATGCCTCACTTTTTATCACAGTGATTGTTCTTGCTGTCAGCGCCATTCAGCCTTTTCTGATTGCCTTTACTTATCATGATGATATTGCCAAGGCCGGTGCGATTTTCGGCGAAGTTGGTTCTATCATGACACTGGATGAACTTGAGCGTCCGGCAGAAGATGTAAAGAAGCCGGTTGACAATTCGATTGTGCTTAAGGATGTTAGATTCAGCTATCACAAAGGAATCGAAGGAGAAGAAAAGAAAGAGATTCTCCACGGAATAAATATGAGTCTTCCGCAGGGCAGCTACACCGCCTTTGTTGGCCCGAGCGGCTCTGGAAAATCTACAATCGCCCGCCTTATCGCTTCCCTTTGGGATGTCGATTCTGGTTCAGTTGAGATTGGCGGCGTAAACATCAAAGATCTGTCTCTCCAGGAATACAACAGTCGTGTTGCTTATGTTTCGCAGGACAACTTCCTTTTTGATATGAGTGTCCGCGAGAATATCCGCCTTGGCCGCCAGGATGCGACTGACGCAGAAGTTGAGGAAATTGCCCGCAAGGCCGGTTGTTATGATTTTATCATGTCGCTTGAAAATGGTTTTGACACAATTGTTGGCGGTAGCGGTGCTCACTTGAGTGGCGGCGAACGTCAGCGAATTGCAATTGCCCGTGCCATGATGAAGGATGCGCCAATCGTAATTCTTGATGAAGCTACAGCTTACACAGACCCTGAAAACGAAGCAATTATCCAGAAGTCTGTAGCCCAGCTTGTAAAGGGAAAAACTCTGATTGTTATTGCCCACCGTCTTTCAACCGTAAAAGATGCAGACAAGCTTTATGTAATCAAAGATGGTGTGATCGATAGCGAAGGAACTCACGAAGAGTTGCTGGCTCAGAATGGTCTTTATAAAAAGATGTGGGAAGCTCATATTGAGTCCAAGGATGAATAGAAACGGTCATTGAGCCTGTCGAAATGACCTTCGACAAAAATGGTGGTTTCGACAAGCTCAACCACCGTTGTTCAGGAGAAATTAAATGTTTGGTACACTTATAAAATTTTTCAAATTCTGTGATGAAGAAAACCGTAAAAAGTTTACAGGTTCGATTATTGTCGGAATCTTCAACTCGCTTTTTATGGCGCTTAGAATTGGTGCGGTTGCTGTTATGCTCCGCGGAGTTATTGGTACTGCTATCGAAGGTCAGCCTTTTGAAACAAAAACAATCTGGCTTTCCTTTGGCATCATGTGCGTAAGTATGATTGGCGGAATTATTACCCGTAAGGTTACCGCAATGTGGCAGTGCGAAGGCGGCTACAGAACCTGCGCTAAAAAGCGTATCGAAATAGCCGAACATCTCCGCTATCTTCCAATGGGCTATTTCAACGAAAACAGCCTTGGTGAAATTACGTCAGTTACAACTAACACAATGGAATCTGTTGGTGACGTTGCGACCCGCGCAGTTATGATGGTTTTCCAGGGCCTGCTCGATACTTCACTTATCATCGTAATGCTCTTTTTCTTTGACTGGAGAATTGCACTTGTTGGCCTTGCAGGTTTTGCCCTTTTTGAGTTTGTAAACTTTTTCATGCGCTTTGCAGTAAAGAATATTTCTGCAGATAAGATTCGCGACGATGCTGCAGAAATCGGAAAGGTTCTTGAATACATCCAGGGAATTGCAGAAGTAAAGGCTTACAATCTTGTTGGCAAGCGCAGCCGCGAGCTTAATGAGGTTATCAACCGCAGAAAAAAGACTCTGGTAAAAATGGAGATGCGTTGTATTCCGGTTTCAAACATACAGTCGTTAGTTGCAAAACTCAGCGGCGTTGCCATGATGATTACTTCATTGTACTTTTATCTTGCGGGCAGCATGGCTCTTGCAGATTGTGCAACAATGCTAGTTTGTTCTTTCATGCTCTTCAATGCCCTCGAAGCCGGTGGTAACTATTCCGCACTTTTGCGCACAATCGACCTTGGTGTTACAAAGGCCAGCAAGATTCTCGCTCTGCCTACTATGGATATTGAGGGTAAAAATAATGCGGTGGTTGAGCCTGTCGAAACCACTGGAGAACTCCTCCAGGCAACAAACATCGACTTCGCCTATGACAAGCGAAAAATCATCGACAACATTTCCCTCTCAATTCCAGAGCACAGCACAACCGCAATCGTTGGTCCAAGTGGCGGCGGAAAGACAACCTTCTGTCATCTTCTTGCCCGCTTCTGGGATGTAGACAAAGGAAGAGTCACTCTCGACGGAAAAGATGTCCGCGATTACAGCATGGATAACCTCATGAAAAACTACAGCTTTGTTTTCCAGAACGTTTATCTCTTCCACGACACAATCGCAAACAATATCCGTTTTGGTCAGCCGGAGGCTCCAATGGAAAAAGTAATTGCTGCAGCAAAGAAGGCCTGCTGTCACGATTTTATCAGCCAGCTTCCAAATGGTTACGACACAATAATCGGTGAAGGTGGAGCAAGTCTTAGTGGTGGTGAACGTCAGCGAATTTCGATTGCCCGTGCCATCATGAAGGATTCTCCAATCATTATTCTTGATGAAGCCACAGCAAACGTAGATCCAGAAAACGAGCGTGACCTCATGAAAGCTATCGAAGAGCTTACCCGCGAAAAGACAGTTATCATGATTGCTCACCGCTTAAAGACAGTTCGCAATGCAGACCAGATTGTTGTAATAGACAAAGGCCATATCGCAGAACAGGGTAAACATGATGAACTTGTTGCAAAGGGTGGTATTTACGCTAGATTTATAGATTCACGTAAAGAAGCAGTTTCTTGGAAACTTTAAATATGTCATGTTGATCCTGAAACAAGTTCAGGATGACGTTTCAGCATATATAAATTCTCCGCAATGACGGTTTTTCCTCCTTCCGTCATTGCATTTTTTCTTAACTTGACGTGTTAGTTATATCTAACTATAATAACATATAGTTAGTATTTACTAACCTTATGAGAGGAAAAAGAAATCATGAAAAAATTATCTGAACTCGTAAAGGACCAAAGTGGCATAATCGCTTCGATTAATGGCGACGCTCGCTTTGTCAGCAGAATTACTTCTATCGGCCTTACACCAGGCTGCAGTATTACAATTATCAAAAATGAAAAACGAAGACCCATTCTCGTGTATTCTCGTGACACCATGATTGCACTTAACCGAAAAGAGTGCGATGGCATCGAAGTAAAGGAGGCTGCTGTATGACAGATAATGGCGAAACAGTAATTGCGCTGCTTGGTCAGCCAAACTCAGGAAAATCAACCTTATTTAATGCTCTCACAGGCATGAAACAGCATGTTGGTAACTGGCCAGGAAAAACAGTAGAAAAGAAAGAAGGAACTTTTGAACTCAATGGCAAAAAGTATCTGGTTGCCGACCTTCCGGGAACTTACAGCCTCAGTGCAAACTCAGATGAAGAAATCATAACCCGTGACTATATTGCCAGTGGAAAAGCTGATGTTGTTTGTATTCTTGCAGACTCTTCTCAGCTTGAACGCAGTCTTTATATGTTGGCAGATTATTCTGGAATAACTGTTCCATGCTTTTTACTTTTGAATCTTTATGATGTTGCCCAGGAACAGGGTAAGCAGATTGATTATGCAGCCCTGGAAAAGAAGCTTGGCATTCCGGTTGTACTCTTCTCTGCTCCAGACAGAAAAAAATATGATGGATTCTATAATGCTCTTGAACGTGCACTCGAAAAAAAGACTGTTCTGGACTATTCAAGTCTTGATGCAAAATACAGCACGATTGAGGCTTATAATGAAATTAAATCACTTATTCCTTCGAATGTAATTCCAGGTTATTCAGAAATCTGGCTGGCTGCTAAAACAGTAGAAGGAGACCTTCCTGTTACAGCTAAAATCAGAAACTCACTTATAGGTGAAAAGCTCGGGGCCTTTACAAAAGCTGCATCAAATGTTGAAAAAGGCGTGCTTGCAACCGGTGAAAAAAAATTTGAGTGGATAGATTCTATTTTAGACGGTTCAGTAAAATCAGAAAAGAAAACCCGCAAACTGGGCAAGTTTGACCGAATGATAACTCACCGCATCTGGGGAAAGCCTGTTGTAGTTCTTACAGTTTTGTTCGGACTTATTGCTTCCTTTATCCCTGCCCTGCCGTTTATGGGAATTGGTGGCGCTGTGGGTGCACTTGCTGGTCCGATAAGCTCTGCTTTGACTGGCGCCGGCTGCCCTGCCTTTATCATTGCGATTATTTGTGATGTAATCATCAACTCCCTCAGCTTCATCTTAAAGATGCTGGGCTTTGTATTTGGTGTAACTCTGGTATTTGGTCTGCTGGAAGAAGTCGGCGTTATGGCCAGAATCTCTTATGTATTCGACAACACAATGTCAAAGCTTGGACTTCAGGGAAAATCAGTTATGCCATTCCTCGTAAGCTTTGGTTGTACAATGGGTGGTGCCGCAGGTGCCCGCGTAATTGATAACTGGGGACAGAAGGTTCTGACAATCGCACTTGCCTGGGCAATTCCTTGTGGTGCAGCCTGGGCCGTTGTTCCAATGCTTTCTACCGTCTGGTTCGGAGCCGGAGCACCACTCGTAATTGTTGCGATTCTTGCAGTGATGGTTCTTCACATGTGGATTACATCAAAAGTATTCGGCCGTTCTCTCGTAAAAAAAGAAGATCGCTGCGGTATGATTATGGAGCTCCCCCCATATCATAAGCCACGCTGGGGAAGCCTTTTCCGCTACGTTCTTGGCCGTACAAAGGATACCTTCTTCCGCGTACTCAAAGTAATTCTTTTGGTTTCTTTTGTATTCTGGCTACTTACTTACACAAGCTCTGGCAAAATGGATAATTCCATTATGTATAAAATTGGACAGGCAATTGAACCGGTTACAAAAATCTTTGGTCTTGGCTGGAAAACCTTTATGGCCTTTATTGTTTCTTCTCTCGGTAAGGAAGGTGCAATCGGTGTTCTCAGTACAATCTTTACAGACCACAGTATGATTACAGTTGGAAGCACAGTTGCCGGTGGTGCTGTTGCAAACATCAATGAACTCCTTGTTGCAAATGTTTCAAAGCCAGAGGCCCTTGCCTTCATTTTTGCAATTACCTTCAATATGCCGTGTATCGTTGCCCTTGCCGCAACTTATCAGGAGACACACTCCGCAAAGTGGACGACACTGATTGCCTTGTATTATACTTTCGGTGCCCTCCTCATTGCCTGTGTTGCTTATCATATTGGACTTTTGATCTGGTAGGGCGTTCCCGTCCGCCTGCGGCGGCCGGTCGGGCTTTGCGGGGTTCCGCTTTCGCTTCATTCTGGGGTAGTTTCGACAAGCTCAACCACCCCAGAACGCTTCGCGCCCCTCCAATCCCTAACGTTCGTTCACAGGCGGGACTATTGAGGTCTTGATGGAAGAACTGTTAAAATTATTATCTGATGGACGTTCTCGAACTATCGAAATGCTTGCCGGCGAGTTAGGCACAACTACCGACGACATTCTGCGTAAAATCGATTTTCTGGAACGCTCCAAAATTATCCGCCGTGTTGCAACCTCGTATTCTGAAAATGAGACTCTGCTCACGGCGGGTAAAGAGCCGGCACCGGTTTGTTCAGGGCACTGTACATCCTGCGCCGGCTGCTCACACGGAAAAGGAAAATCACACTGCGATTCCTGCATGCCAAAAGGTGGCTTTAAAAATATGGGAATCATGTGGGAAGTCGTTAAATAAACCTGTCATCCCGAACTCGAAAACAAGTTCAGGTGTCGGGATCTCATTTACGGAGTTTTTTATGGGAACAGCAATCGTAATTTTTGTCTTAGCAATCATCGTGCTATGCGCAATCCTCAGCATCAGAAAAAGAATTAAATACGGCTCTGCCTGCTGCGGCACCCATGATGCTGCGCCAAAGAAAATCAAAATCAAAGATAAAAACAAAGCCCACTACCCTTACACCTACACCCTCACTGTAGACGGCATGCACTGCTCAAACTGCGTCCGCCGTGTTGAGAATGCACTGAACTCAAAAGAAGGCTTGTGGGCAAAAGTTAATCTTGAAAATAAAAGTGTACTGGTGCGGGCAAAAAGCCAATTAAAGTGGGAAGACTTATCGCCAATAATTTCCGCCGAAGGTTATACGCTGATAGAATTAAGTTAGTTTCTTAGAACACTGCGAAACCGTTAGATTTCAAAAAAAGCGTTTGGAATTGGATATTTCCGATAAATTTTAGAGAAACAACAGTTTTATCGGAAGTCTTATGCCGTAATTTTGGGAAAACTTCCAATTGGGGCCGATAAGCCTGATAGAAAACGCAATTTTATCGGAACGATTTCTTTGATTTATAGAAATTTTTCTGTTGGGAAAAATAAAATTCCATGATTTTTATTAAATTTAACCGATAAAAACTATTTTTTTCATAGTTTTATCGGAATGTGGATAATTTATGAGACATTTCTCCATTGTTTTCTTCCGATAAAGTTTGAGTATTTTCAATTTTTATAGGAACATCACACAAAATACATTGTTTTCTCGCGCAAGGGCATGGAGCTGCGCCGCAGGCGGCCCACGCAAGCGAGCGAACTAACGTTAGTTAGTGAGCGAGTGCGGAGGCTGGAGCGCCAGCGAAACAGCGGAACGCCCGACCCGAAGTGGTGATTGAGCTTGTCGAAACCACCACTTCGGGATGCGCCCAAATATTTCTAATTTTTCTTAAATCCTGCAAAGGCTTTTATCATCAGAATAATTGCGAGAAGAAGTACAACAAGGTCGGTAATCAGCTGGGCATAGAAGACACCCTTTACTCCAAGGCCTGCGACGTGCGGCAAAATCACAACGAGTGGCAGGAAGAGAACAAGCTGTCTTGCAAGGGCCAGAACTGAAGCCCCGCCCGCCTTACCAATTGCCTGGAAGAAAGTTATTGAAAGAATCAAAACTCCATAGCAGATGTAGGCACCGAAAATTACACGGAGCATTGGAGCACCGGTTTCAACGATGGCTGCATCTGTAATGAACATCGAAAGCATTTTCACAGGGAAGCACATAATCGGAACATAGAAGAGAAGAGCCACGACGGTTGCAGAAATCATAAAGGTACGGGTGAAGGAGCCAACGCGGTCGAAAAGCTTTGCTCCGTAGTTTGTGCCGATTGCAGGCTGGAAGCCCTGACTGATTCCCCAGAGAGGAATGAAGGCAAAGGCCTGAAGGCTGAGGGCCGCACCGAGGATTGTCTGCCATTCGCTGCCGCCCCACTTTGCGGCTGTGTTGTAAAGAATTGTCTGCTGAACCATAGACATAACCTGCATAAGCATTGCAGAAACGCCGACTCCCAAAACTGGCTTTACAAGCTTTCCCTCGAAGCGGATTTTGTGAATACGCACTGTGTCGCTTTTCTTAATGAAATAGAAGAAAGACATGAACATCAAAACAAACTGAGAAATGATTGTTGCAAAGGCAGCTCCGAGAACTCCATTTTCTGCACCGAGCACTTTGATAAGAATCGGATCGAGAATGATGTTGAGGATGGCACTGGTTGCCATAATAATCATTGCCTTTTTGAGTTTTCCTTCGCCGCGCATTATCATGTTTGTTGACTGACCAAGATTTACAAAAAGCGAACCACAGAAAACTATGCGGAGGTAGCGGATTGCCTGCTCAAGAACTTCGCCTTCTGCTCCGGCAAGTGTCAAAAGCTGGCGTGTAAAAATCAAACCAACTACAATTACGATTGTAGAAAGAAGAGTTACAAAAGAAATAAGATTTCCCATTATGCGGTCAACGGTATCTTTGTCGCGTTCTCCGATTGCTCGCGAAAGAACCGAAGCAGAGCCCTGTCCTATCAAAGTTGCAATTCCACTGTTTATGAGAGTAAAAGGATAAGAAACCTTTACCGCTGTCATTGCAACAGGACCAACCATCTGGCCTACAAAAACGGCATCCATAAAATTATAGAGCCCGATAACAACCATACCGAGCACAGCCGGTACACTCAGAGTGAGCATTGTCTTAAAGACATTTCCGCTTACAAGCATTTCACGGGTGTCCTGCTTATCACTCATAATAACCTCCAGTAACATTTTATTATGTTAGTTATTACTAACGTTTGTATGATACAAAAGTGAATGGGGCGTCACTACTCTGAATTGCAAAAAAGGCTCTATTCTGCAATTAACTTTTCATATAATGTTGACCTGTCGGCGGATTTTTGCGATAATTCAAAAACATTTTCAAATCTCTTCCATGGGGGAGTAGCTGGCGTTTCTCTACCTTCAGAAGCGTAACAAGTCAACATACTGGAATCTGAATTGCCGATGTGCGGTTCGATCCTGGCTTGCCTTAAATTGCGAGACTCATGATTAAGGACTCTTACTATGGAATGGAATCTTATATTTTTTGTAAACAGCGTTCTGCTTGGCGTTGGACTTGCAATGGACGCTTTTTCAGTTTCAATCGCAAATGCTCTTAGTGAATCTTCAATGAAAAAAAGTCGCATGTGTTTTATTGCCGGTGTTTATGCTTTTTTTCAGTTTGCCATGCCTATGATCGGCTGGATTTGCGTTCACACGATTGTTGAATATTTTTCTAAGTTTGAAACTTTTATTCCCTGGATTGCGCTGGCTCTGCTTTTGTGGATTGGCGGTAAGATGATTTGGGAAGCTGTGCATGGGGAAGAAGACGAAGCTGCTGAAGTTGTTGCAAAGCTCACCTTCTCTACTCTTATGATTCAGGGAGTTGCAACTTCGATTGACGCACTTTCTGTAGGTTTTACAATTGCTGATTACGGACTCTTGATGGCGCTGGTTGCCTCGCTGATTATCGCCGGCGTTACTTTTGCAATCTGCATGACAGGTCTTTTAATTGGGAAAAAAGCCGGCGACAAACTTGGTGCAAAAGCGACACTTGCGGGCGGCTTAATTCTTGTTGGAATTGGCATCGAGATTTTTGTGAAGGGAGTCTTCTTTTAAATCTTCTGTAAAACCGTAATTGCGCCGTAGTGTAAAATATCAAACTTTTCAGGGGCAATTTCATCGAGGAGAGCGCGGTGCTCTGCATCCCAGCGGGCGAGCTCTTCCGGATTAAGTGATGCACCAATTCCACGGCTTGCTCTTACGCGGCCGTGCCAGCTTTCTTTAGTAAAGGGAACTTTAAGATCATATTCTTCGTGGTCGATTTTATCAAAATATTTATAGGCAACATCCGGCACCCAGATTTCATGACGCTTTTCTCCGCAGCCAGACCATTTAGGGCTGTACTTCAAAATCATCTCTTCGCTCTTGCCGGCAATTTTGTCTTCATACGGAAGCCAGGCCATATACAAGATTATAATTTTCCCCTGTGGCTTAAGTAAATCTGCAAGCACCGGCATAACCTTTTCGTGGTCAAAATACCAGAAGCACTGGCAGGCTGTAATTACATCAAAGCTCTCTTTCGGAAAATTAAGCTGCTCGGTCGCAGCGGCAATAAAATCAATTTTCATTCCGGCATCAGCGGCCAGCATTTTTGCCTGCTCAATCTGCTCCGGAGAAATATCGGTTCCGGTCCACTGAGCGCCGTAGTTATACATATTGCGCGGTACAACTCCAGTTCCTGTTCCAAGATCCAGAACCTTCTGCCCTTTCACACAAAGTCCGCGGTCTACAATTTTCTTATAAAATTCTTCCGGATAAATATCACGGAACTTTGCATATTCCTTTGAGGTCTTTCCCCAGTCAAAGGCTTTTCCGTCATCAATTCGCTTGTCTCTGATTTCCATATTCTTCTCCCTTTACTGCTTAACTGGCTTGCCGTGTCCAAAATAAAGTGTACGTGGACCGAGCCCTTTTATTTTGTCATAGCTTTTTTTGATATCCTCAAGATTATAATACAAGTGGCCCATTCTAGGAAATACCCAGTTATCCAGAGCATCTCCGACCAGCAGATGTTTTTCTTCAACATCAACTCCAATCGAACCCTTTGTGTGTCCCGGAAGTTCAACAATTTTTGCATTTATTCCATACTTGCTCAAGCTGTCACCATCTTTTACATAAATGATGTTTGAAGGACGTTCAACTTTTGTTTCTCGCAGAACCTTAAGAGACATGCCAAGAACTATGCGGCCGGTAAGCCCATAAGATTTGAGCGGCTGCCTGTCAAAGCTTTCAAAGAGTTCTTCATCAGCCTTATGAAAAGCTACCGATACTCCGTAACGTTTGGAGAGTTCTGCGGCATTTTCGGCGTGGTCAAAATGAACGTGTGTCAGCACAATAAGCTTTAAGTCATATTTATTACATTCAGCAATTACCAAATCAAGACACTGACTGCTGCCGGTATCAACCAGAATAGCATTGCGGCCTTCAGAAATAAGATAACAGTTTTCGGTTTTACATTTGATTCTTGTAATAGTACTCATAAAATTATCTCCCTCATTATTAAATTGTGTAACGCTGTTTGACTTGCAGTTACAAAGTCCAGACAGGCACAGGATTAGTATAATAAACGCAGATGTTTTTTTCAAAATATACTCCTTAAAAAGCTGAAAATATTAATGACACACTTGTGACATTTATGTATTTATAATAGAATTATTAAGAAGTCAATTATTTTTGAAAAAGAGACACTCTTTTATATTTTTGTGTCATTTCTTAAGGAAGTAGTATGACAGAATCAAACAATCCTTCTGCAATAAGATCAAAAAATGAAATCACTGAAGCCCTTCTTTCTCTGATGCAAAATGCACCCTATAACGAGATAAGTGTAAAGCAGATTATTATGGAAGCTCGGCTTGCGCGAAAAACTTTTTACCGTAATTTCGCATCAAAAGATGATGTTTTGATTTCTTATCTGAAAGGAATAATCCGTGAATATTATGATGTAGTTAATACCGGAAAAGTAAATGTTCTTGAAACGATTTTTCTCTACGTCGATAAATACCGCGATTTACTTCGTCTCTTAGAAAAACACAATATGCTGCATCTTCCACTTCAGTGTATTAATGAATATCTTCCTTTATTGCACAAAAATTTCTTTAATGAATGTAAGCCTGCAAATTATCTTTTTAAAAATCTGGATTCAGAATATCTGATGGCTTTTAATACCGGTGCAATCTGGAATGTCATAAGCTTATGGGTTCATCGCGGTATGATCGATACCCCTGAAAG
>CAKUWD010000055.1 GCA_934699065.1 uncultured Treponema sp. | reverse complement strand
AATTAGATTTATTGTCTTACCTAATTTTGCAGCCAAATCCACGTTTCTGCAAATAGGAGACACAACATATTGTCTCATACGGTCATTGTTTTTACGTGAGTTTGCGTAGCAAACTCAGTAAGGTCGCAAAGCGACCGACCTACCCCCTGCCTAAGGGGGCTACTCCGCCCCCTTAAAATCCCCCACATTACTGGCTCACACTTTTGTTCCCTGAAAAAACAGGGAAAAATCCTGTCGAAAAGCCAATTATTCCGATAAATCCCAGAAAAACTCCGTTATTATCGGAATCAAAGTGAGGGAAAAAGTCTTATAAAATAACTGCCATCCGATAAGAACTCAATAATCCCAGTTTTTATCGGAGGAATTTAAGAAAAATCATGGAAAATATACAGCCCCCAGAGAATGATTCCACAAAATCAAAGAAATCGCTCCGATAAAATTGCATTTTTCGCCACTCTTATCGGAACATTCCGTAAATTACTACAAAACAAAGACTGCAGCCTTCCGATAAAACGTCAGTTTTCACCAATTTTATCGGAACAATTCAAAGCATCCTACTCCATATCTCCAATAAAAAACTCGAAACCGGCAGTTTTATCGGAAGTTTTCTCTTTTTAGTTCACATGTAAACTCTCCGGAAGTAATTCCGGTTTTTGGGTAAGTGCGGCAGCCCTTGTCATCTATCAGCTTCATGCCTATTTTTTTCATAACATTGAAGGAAGCAGTGTTTCTGCAATCACATTGGGCAAGCACCCTCGATATGGCAAGATTTGAAAAGGCGAAGTCTACAAGGGCTCGCGCAGCTTCAGTCGCAAAACCGCGGCCTCTGTAATCTTTATGAATAATCCAGCCAAGTGTGGCATAGGAATGATTCTCACTGTGGCCAAGGTCGCAGTCGCAGCCGCCGATAATCTTTCCTTCATAAAGAATTACAAACTCAAAATCTTCAGGTTCAGTTTTTTTCCATTCAGCAGAATATTTTTTTACAAAATCAAGAGTTTCTTCAAAAGTGTCATTAGGCAGCCAGAACATCATCGTAATGCTTTTGTCGCCGGCATATTCGTGAATCTCTTTTTCATCACCCAGACGAACCGGGCGCAGAGTGAGGCGGGGAGTTTTCAATTCTAAATCTGAAGTTATATTTTTCATCACATTTTAAGTATACAAATTAATTAATCATGTTACCACATCAGTAGAACTATTTATTTTACAATAACAGTTGATTTTTTTTACTTGACGGCTAATCCGAATTAGCCTATAATCAAGCTAATTGTAATTAGCCAATAACTAATTCATGAATCAAAATGAATACAAAAGAAAAAATAATTAATGAAGCGCTAACTCTTTTTTCAGAAAAGGGATATGCAAATGTTTTTGTTGGAGAAATTGCCCAGAAGGTTGGAATAAAAGCTCCTTCCCTGTATAAGCATTTCAAAAACAAACGGGCAATTTTTGATGGAATTATCGAAGCAATGCAGAAGCAGTTTATGAAAACAGCAGAGCATCTTGGCATCAACGGTTCAGATGCTAAGGCAGATGGCGACACTTATACAAAAATCTCAGAAGAGGCTTCCATCAAAATTGGTTTAGGGCTTTTTCAATATTATCTTCATGATGAATACAATCAGCGTTTTCGAAAAATGCTGACTATAGAGCAGTTTCATGATAAAGAACTGGCAGCCCTTTATACAAAGCAGTATGTGGATGATCCTTTATCTTATCAGGGAGTAATGATGGGGATGATGGTTTCCGCCGGTGCCTTTAAAACGGACAACGTAGATATCATGACACTTCAGTTTTATGCTCCCTTTTATCTGCTTTTGACTTTATGTGACAGGGAGCCTGAGCGGGAAGAGGAAGCCACTAAGATATTGATTGCGCATATCAAACAGTTTAATCAATTATACAGGAGATGAAAATGAACAAAATAATTTCAAAAATCGGAGCCCTGCTGGTAATTATTTCGGTTGCGCTCTTTGCGCTTTTTATGCCTTTCTCCAGCTTCTGGAGTTATTTTGTCTGCATTATTCTGGCCTTCAGTTATCTGATTATGGCGGCAGGACTTCACAGCGAAAGTGATAAGGAGCATAAAGTTGCCGCAAATGCAGGTTTGCTTTTTGCCGCAGTTTATGCCGTGCTGATTCTACTTGTGTATTATGCACAGACAACAAGCGTCCGCTTGTCTGAACTCAATCGCCAGGCCACTCTTCTGCTTGATTATTCTTACGGCGGACTTTTCTTCTTTTATGATTTACTCGGCTATGGAATGATGGCGCTTTCAACTTTCTTTTTCGGGCTGGCAATGAAAGCAGAAACAAAGGTAGATAAGTGGCTCAAATGGCTTATGATAATTCACGGAGTATTTTTCTTAAGCTGCTTTATAATGCCGCTGACCGGAGTTTTTAGTTTCATGGCAGAAGGTCACTCCAGCCATGGCGGAATACTTGCCCTCGAATTCTGGTGTGCTTATTTTCTACCGATTGGAGTTTTAGCCTTTATTCATTTTAATTCTCAAAATCTTCGCGGGTGAGCCCGCAGGTGAACTCTCCCGAAGTAATTCCTGTTTTCGGATAAGTGCGGGTACTCTTGCCATTAATCAGCTTCATGCCGACTCTTTTCTACCACTTATCACAATAAATTACCACTTGTCGCCAAAAATATCACAAGAATGGCCCTCTGCCTTATACTGCGAATCATGAAAAGAATAATAATTTCATTAATTCTGGTCGCATTAATTTGCAGCGTTGGATTTGCGAAAGAGGCTGGCGCGACAGCCGGGGCTGCTTCTGCAAACTTTAATTATAGAATCGTCTCTGGCGGTTTCTGGGCTTGTGGACAGGATTTTTCAGGTGGTTTTGGAGAGTTTAGTGTAAATCTTCTTCCCTGCGAAAAATCTTTTGTACTGCGAGACTGCATTTATGTCCAGGGAGAAGGCGGTTATCTTGATTCGCAAAAACAGTTTAGCTTCGGAGGTTTAGAAATAGGAGATAAGCTGATTGTTGGAGGTAGAGTTGATTGTTCTGGTTTCATCGTAAGAAGTTATGGTTTTACAGGACTTGCCTTTGGGATGTTTTCCTGCGAAGGTCATGAGTTTGTAAGTGCTCCTTTTATGATTAATTTGAATTTTGGCGGAGGTTTTGAATTCCAGTTTGCGAAGCGCTCAGCCTTTTCTCTTGAGTTTGGGGGAGTAGAAAGATTTTTTGCAGGAGGAGAAAAAAAAGTTTTTGAAGACTTTTCAAAATTTACTCCGCTACTTACAATAGGATACAGAACCTTCAGATAATAAAATGCGATTAAACAGGAGTCTATTTTGATAACACAAATCAAAATCGAAAAGTGCGATAAGCCCTACTGCGTGATTCATGCAGATTCAGAAACTGTCGGCATAAAAGCCATTGCAGAAAAAATCAGCCGTATGGATGAAAGTGGACGTACTGCAATGCTTACCGGCTGGGACGGGGATTATTGCATTCAGGTTAAGCAGAATGAGATTTTCAGAATTTACAGTATGGACAAAAAGGTTTATCTGGAAACTGAAAAAGAAAATCTGCTTTTGAAGCTGCGTCTTTATGAGTTTGAAGAGCTTGCTCAAAACTGCGGCTGGACAGATTTCATAAGGATTTCGAACACGGATATTGTAAACTTTTCAAAGGTAACAAAACTCGATATGTCGCTGACTGGAATTGTCTGCGTGAATTTTACCAACGGAAAAGCTGCAATAGTTTCAAGAAGATATATGAGTAAAATCAAAAAGGAACTTCTCAATATGAAGCATCGCTAAAGATGTCATCTTGGACTAAAAGAAGTCATCCCGAACTTGATTCGGGATCTATAAGGAGTTTTATCATGAAAGAATTTTTCAAAAGAGCAATAATGGGTTTTGTATATGGAGTTTTTATTGGCCAGACAATTTTGATTCTGGAATCACTTGCCGGCGGTAATGGAAGCTTTCATCCGGTTTCGGCTTATCTTTTGCAGCATTCAAGCTCGCAGATGACGGCTGTAATAATCCAGTATTTTCTTACAGGAATAATTGGAATAAGTTTTGCTACGACCACCCTGATTTTTGAAATTGACAGCTGGAGTATTGTCGCACAAACCGTCTTGCATTTTGTGATTACTTCTGTTGTGATGTATATTGCAGGCTTTCTCTGTGGCTGGTTCCCTCACACCGTCAGAAGCACAATAATCTGGTTTGCAATCTTTATCGTGATTTATGTGATTATGTGGATTTGCTTTACACTTTATTACCGAAAACAGACAAAAAAGATTAACGAAGCAATATAAAAAAAAGCCCCATGCCAGGGTAATTCCTGGCATGTAAGTATTTTAAAATCCAAAAATGCAGAAGCGTATTGCATCTACAAGACCATGGCTTACCATTGCGGAAGTCAAATCACGCTTTCTCTGAAGAAGAGCAAAAGGAAGTCCGAAAATTACGCAGAGTAAAAGAGAACTTATCAGATTGTAATGATGAGCCAGTGTGTGAGGTACAATCATCATAAACCACATTGTAAAAAGCTGGAACTTTGTCGGCTTACGGAAAAGATATACGCAGAAAGCCATAAAGACTGCCCGGCAAGCCATCTCTTCAAAAATTGCAGGACTCAGACAGATTGTAAGACGCTGCCAGGTGATTGCGAAGTTTTCTGTAGAGTGAGTTTTTGATAAAAAGAAATTAATTACTGCAAGTACCGCCGCAGAAGCAAGCGCAATTGCAAGGCTTATAAGAAGCTCCTGATAGAAAGGTCTTTTGCAGGAAGTTCGAATCAGATAATAAGGTCTGGCATTTTCACTTCCAATTTTCTCCATTACCGCAAAAACAGCCAGAGAAGAAAGAATAGTCGGCAAGCCTGCCAGTAAGCCCTGGTGAACTACGACCATTATATTCATCTGAACTGCAAGATAGCAAAGTGAAACTGCAATTCCGAAAATCAGGGAAATCAAAATATATTTTACAGAAGGCAGCTTCAGTCTTATAAGAAGATAGATTGCAAGTCCGCTGCTCCATATTGCCGTAAAAGTAAAAAAGTTTTTTGTTGCAATTATATAGATGAAAAAGTATGCTGCAAACTCGCCCCAGAGCCCAAGCAAGCCTAATCTGATTTTAATTTTTTCCTGCATTTGAAAATATCCTTTTATTATTTTTTTAGCGTCTCTGCCAGCCAGCCGGTTACACCTTTTGGAAGTCTCGGTTCCATAGGCGTGCCATCGTCAAACATGAGGTTACAGTGCATCGCGTTTGTAATGCAGTGCTGGCCCATTTCAAATCCAAAATTGATGGAAGCAATTCCGTGGTCTCCGTTGTAAACCCAGTCTGGCGTAAAAATGAAAGAGTTCTTCAACTTTTCAAGACGCGGTAAAAGAGGTTTGATTCTTTCCTCATAACTGTTAATTTCATCCCGCTTACCAAGTGCAAGAAAGAGACCAATGTTATTCTTTTCAAAAACGTCCAGGTTGTTTCCATCTACAATTGCATCTGCGCCAACAGGAATTGCAATGTCAAAAAAATCAGGATAGCGTACAGGCATTCTTATGCTCATAGTTCCGCCACGGGAATTTCCAAAAATCACTTTCTTACTGATTCCGCCATTTGGCTCAGCCTGATTTTTCATAAAGTCGCAGATTAAATTATAAACCCGGGGAATATAAGAATCATCCCAGCTGCCTTGAACTTTTCCATCTTCCCCGCGATATTCATTTGCAAGAGGAACCAGCACATAAGCGCCGCCCAGAGTTTTCTGGTAATCATCCTTTGAATAAAATTCTGCGCCCGTATAATTTATGCAGATATCTCCTTCAAGAGCATTTGTGTAGCCGTGCATAAAAACAAGAAGGGGATATTTTTTTCCTTTTTCATAACCGTGCTCGGTCGGGTCAAAAAAATAATAAGTAATATCATCATAAGAAGTCTTATGAAAGCGGTCAAAATATTCGCCAACTTTATAGGTCGGCGCGTAAGAAATAAAACTTCCTTCCGGAATCTCATTTGCCCATGGCGGTGTTGGTTTTTCAGACATTTTACAACTCCTTTATAAATCTCAATTGTTTTTTATCATCAATATAACCCTGGGCGCGGTAAAACTCGTGAGCCTGCTTTCGGCTTTCACCAGAGTTCAGTCTCATGCTGCCCGCTCCATTTTCGCGGGCCCATTCTTCTGCGCGTTTCAGCAATGCTGAGCCGATTCCCTGCCTTCTGAAATCCGCAGACACCGCAATTCCCAGAATGTTTGCCATAGTTGGGAAGTAGAGTACGTTATATTTTTCTACGTGGATTACGCCTGCGATATGGCTGGAATCATCTTCTGCCTCAGCAACAAAAACGACCTCCCGCGAATTGTCCAGTCCCGCAAACTGCTTTTCGACAATTTCGAGCCTACATTCTTCGTAGCCCAGATCTTTGCGAAAAAGTTCGTTCATTGCGGAGATGTCGCTTGTGCTTGCCTGTCGGATTTTTACCGGGATTATAACTTTTTTCATTGTATTTTCCTTTTATAACTTATGCTGGCAGTGCCAGATTGGCGTTGCAAGTTTATTTGAAAATGGCTGAGGGCGGCGGAAATCCGGCAGCCAGCTTGTGTCGTCTGTAAGCTCCTGATAAAAGAGGTATTCAAAATCGTAGGCTTCTATCAGGTCGCGGATGTCGCTGTCTTCTTCGGTGGTGACGAGGCGGTTTTCTATTGAAGAGAGGGCAGAACTGCGGGCTGCGAGCCGGTCGGGCGTTTCTTCAAAAGGTACCGGCGTATACTGATTCATTAAGCTGATGATGGCGCGGCCGTCTGCATTTTCTTTAAGCCAGGCGAGTACATCTGCGGTTTCGGCAAAGTGGCCCGGCATAAAAAGGTGGCGGATAATTACTCCTGACAGCATTTTATCACGTGGCTGTCCTGGCTCTGCCCATTCGGCAGGCTTTGCGTTCGGCGGCTCGGGAATCTCTTTAATTTCCAGAGGATTATTTTCTATCATCCATTTGATTGCGGCGATAGCAGCCTCGGGGTAGTCTGGTGCGGCAAAAAGTTTCCTTGAAAAAGCGCTGTCCAGAGTTTTCAAATCTGGCAACCAGATTGTAACGAGTCCCTTCAAAAGCTCCAGCATTTCTACAGATTCATAAGCAGAAGAGTTCCAGCAAAATGGCACAGTCACTCCGCCGTCTCTAGCCGCCCGCAGGTATTCTGCAATCCGCGGAATATGATGGCTTCCCGTAACAAGATTTATATTTTCTGCCCCGGCAGCCTGTAATCTCAAACAGATGTCGGTAAATTCGGCGCAGTCAACAACCCGCCCAAATCCATCCTGACTAATCTGATAGTTCTGACAAAAGGCACAACGCAAAGTACAGCCGGTAAAAAAGATAGTGCCGCTGCCACCGAAAACCGTAACAAGAGGCTCTTCTCCAAAGTGAAGGCCCGCAAAGGCAATGCGAAGGTCTGAGGTCTCGCGGCAAAAGCCCGTACGGTGGTTGAGTAGGTCAGAGACCGTATCGAAACCACATTTCTGAGAGTCTGCGGTGGTTTCGATACACCCTGTCGGGCACTCAACCACCGCATTTGCCGTACGGTCCACACCGCACTTTCTCGGGCACTGGCGGCACTTCTTGTAGAACTCTTCAATTTGTTCCATCGGAAGACCTTCCATTAGTACGCGCCCTTGCTTACAAGAATCTTCATCAAATCCTGAAGAACATCAACATCAAGTTCTTCTGCTTCAAAGTTTACAAGGCGGCCGAATTCTTCCCAATCCGAATCACTAATAAGATCCTGATACTCATCTGAGTTTTCAAGAAAGGCAAGATAAGCCGCAAGCCGGTTCTGATTTTCCTCGTTCGGCTCCCAGGTCAAATCCGCAGCCCTGTAAATATATTCATTTTCCCAATATTCAAAAACAGAATCAGCAAGCTCTCCAACAGCTGCTGCATTTCGTTCAAAAAGTCTGCGCAGGTCTCCCTTTACACGGTCATAATTACTTTTTCCACCATTATTCTGGCGGTCATGCTTAAGAGTTTTCTGCATATCAGAAAGAAATTTGTTAATGTCTGTCATATTGTTGAGTATATCGATTTAGGAGGGGAAAGTCTTCCCCTCGCTCCAACCGCCTCCGGCGTTTTCCGCTACCCCTTCTAACGGGGCTGGCCGCCCCGTAACGCCCCACAAACAAATTGAGTGACATCAAAAAATCTGCTATTATCTTCTCATGTTTTCAGATACACATTTTCATTTTAAGATGATGACGACCGAACGCGGTGTAAATGGCGTAGAGGTTTTGTCTACCATGGCCACACGAAATTGTTTTTTTGGACTTGATATTGGAACTCATTGTGATGATTTAGCAGAAAGACAGGCCTGCGTGGAAAAGGCAATTGCCGGAATCTGCGATAGCGGACTTGCGGCCAGGGTCCGCAATTTTATGTATTTTACAGCAGGAATCTGGTCGGATCTTGGTGCAATTCACGACAGAGAAAATCAGATGAAGATTCTACGCCAGTCGATTGAAGCTGCTGCTGCTGGCGGTGATCAGGACACTTTGCACCGCCGGATTGTTGCAGTAGGTGAGTGCGGTCTGGATCATCACTGGAATCCAAGTGGAGAAGATGACCGCTGCGAATCTGATTTTGATACAGAAACTTACAAAGGTGAACGAGAGCTTTTTGAAGCGCAGCTGGAACTTGCGCAGGAATTAAAGCTTCCTGTAATTGTGCACAGCCGCGATGCCTTTGATGATACTTTAGATTGCCTTAAAAACGTTGGCTACGATAAGGGAATTATTCACTGTTACAGTTATGGAATTGAAGAGGCCCGGGCTTTTCTAGACCGTGGCTGGTACATAGCATTTGGTGGTGCAGTTACCTACAATAAAAAGGCAAAACTCGAAGCGGTAAAAGAACTGCTTCGTTTTGTACCATCAGACCGCTTCCTTTGTGAGACCGATGCGCCTTATCTTGCGCCGGTGCCTTTGCGTGGCACTGTAAATACTCCGGTGAATGTCGAACATGTTTATAACTTTATTGCAGAGATTCGCGGAATGTCGCCGGAAGAACTCAGCAATCTTGTTGATGAGAATATAAAGAATCTGTTTCAGCTTTAGTCATTTCACGCCACTGGCCGGGTGCAAGGTCTTGCGGCAGCATCAGTGAACCCATGGCTATTCTTTCAAGAGTTATGACTTCATTTCCGAGAGCCCGGAAAATGCGACGAACCTCGTGGAACTTTCCTTCGAGAACGGTAATTCTGCAGACATCGGATGCGTCAAAAATAAGTGTTGCAGGCAGTGCTTTTTGTTCACCATATTTTTTTTCAGGCGGGAGTATGAGGCCGGATGAGGCACGGCTTATGCATATTGTCTGCAGCTCCGGACTTACAGGAGTAGCGAGCTTGGCTCGATAGATCTTTTGCACATTTTTTTCTGCAGTAATTTTATTCGAGAAGTTTCCGTCATTTGTAATCATAAGTAATCCGCTTGTGTCGCAATCCAGCCGGCCAACTGTATGTAATCTGCATCCTCGCGGTACTCCACTAACCATTGCCTGTAAATCCGGCGTTAAAAGTTCATAAACAGTTTTATGAGAATCAGAAGCTGCAGAACAAACATAACCGCAAGGCTTATTCATAATAAGATAAATAGTTTTTTCTGGTTTAGAGCATTTTCTCACGGCTCAACTCTTCCGCTTATTTATTTTGAAGGGAGGCAGTATTTCTTTCCCAGAAGACGCCGCCGCTATAGCCTTGAATTGAAGGATTGCTTTCGGCGAGCTCGAGCCTTTTTTCGGCAAGCAGGCAATATTCCTCGCTTAACTCAATTCCACACCAGTGACGTCCCAGCTTCTTTGCAACTACGCTTGCAGTTCCACTTCCCAAAAATGGATCAAACACCAGATCCCCTGGCTTTGATGAAGCAAGAATCAGTTTTGCATAAAGCTTTTCGGGTTTTTGAGTCGGGTGATCTGTGTTTTCGGGCATAGACCAGAAAGGCACACTTATATCATCCCAGAAGTTTGAAGGACATGTGAGACGGAAATTTCCCTCTTCACTTTCTTTCCAGTCCTTAGGCTTGCCGCCTTTACCACCTTCACGATAAGGTGCAATCACACGACGTTTAATTTTTACTGCGTCAAGGTTGAAGTAGTAATTGTCTGGGTCTTTTACTCCAAACCAAATATCTTCCATTCCGTTTTTCCAGTTAGCTTTTGCTCCACGACCTTTTTCACGCTGCCAGGTAATGCGGTTCAAAACTGTAAGTTCTTTTTCCATCACTCTCTGTAAGGCTGCCGTACATTTCCAGTCACCGCACAAATAAAGAGAACCGTTTGACTTTAGTTTTTTGCAGACAGAAGAAAACCAGGTTTTAAGATATTCTTCATAAGCAGAGTCTTTTCTTTCATTAAAAACTTTTCCACCAAAATTTTTTGTCAGATTATAAGGCGGATCAATTATTATGAGGTCGGCAAATTCATCCGGCAAAAGAGGGAGGACAGTCAGAAGATCTGCATTTATAGTTTTATCAAGATACTCACATTTATGGCTGAGGAGATTTGTTTTATCCGTAATCAATTTTTCACGCAGCTTTGTTTTATCTTCATCAGTAAGAACAAGGGTTCTGTTTCGTCCTGCGCGATTTTTTTTTGTAGCATTCATAAAAAACTCTTATTTTAATTCGAATGTCATGTAAATTGGATTATGATCCGAGTTCTCAAAATCCTTATCAATTACATTAATAGAAAGCTTCTCAATATTTGGCGAAATGATAAAGCCGTCTATAACATGGTACTGCCAGTTATGAGCCGCTGCATCTTCATCATTATATGGGCGGGCATTTGAACGGCAGGTAGGCAGAGAATCATCAAAAACAAACTGCCATCCGCTGTCAAGCATATCTGCATCAAGCTGTCCCGGAAGCCAGCCGTCTTTCCAGACAAGACCAAAAGTTTCTGAGCCTGGAAATCTCTGGTTAAAATCTCCGCCTGCTATTACATAATTTCCTTTTGCATATTCATCATCAATAAATTTTTTAAGAACTTTTGTCTGCGCAATTTTTCCTTCTCCACTGTCAAAGGCTTCAAGATGAAAGTTTGCAAGAACAAGTTCACGTCCTGAATCTCCACCGTTTTCATAAACCGGAATGCGTGTGACAAGCATGCATCTTTTAAGGTTTGCAAGACGAACCGGCCATTTAAAAGGTACTGGCAGCGAATTTCTTTGAGCAGAAGTTGTCTCAAAATCAGTGAAAGTAGAAACTCCGCTTTCGATTTTTCCGATTGTTGGCAGAGGAAAAGGAACGTAAAAACATTTATAATTGTAAGCAAATGAACTGCCTTTTCCTGTAAGATTTTTAATAACTTCAAACTGATTCATTTTCCAGGTTCTTTTTGATTTTAAATCAATTTCCTGAATGAAAAGAATATCAGAAGTATATGATCCGATTGTCTTTTTTATTCCATCAAAATATTTTTCAACATATTTTTTTGAATCGGGACGAACTTTTTTTCCGCCGTCCATAAAAAAATCTTCATCTTTTCCAAGTCCTGCGTAACCAATGTTCCAGCTCATAAGTGAGTATGGCTTTCCTCTTAAAAGCATTTTTGTGCCGCTGGTAAATGGTATATCTTCAACAGGTTTAGGTCTGTATTCTACAATAGTCAAAAACAAAATAAAAAGAACAGCAAATAAAATGACAGCTCCAATTACAGCTGCCGGGATGATCAAAAAAAGTTTTCGTTTCATAAATGTGATTATATCATAAAAAATATCTTGATAACAATTAATTCTTTTGTTAGATTTTTGACGTGAGAAAAACTTGCTTTGCATTATTAATCGGATTCTCTTTATTTTTGATTTCCTGCTCTCAGAAAAAAACTTCCGAAAGCTTTACTGCCATGAATACTTTTATGACGGTAAGCCTTTATGCTTCTTCTTCAAAAAGAGGAGAAACAGTTTGCCATCAGATTCAAAGTCGTGTTGATGAACTTGAACAGATTCTTTCAACAACACTTCCTTCAAGTGATGTTTTTTTTATTAATCATAATTCTAATTTTCCAGCCAGTCTGAAACCTGAATTACAAACTCTTATTGATTTTTCAAAGTTGATCTATGAAAAAACTGAAGGTGCTTTTAATCCGGCCTTATATCCTGTAATCAGAGAGTGGGGCTTTACTACTGGGGAATATAAAGTTCCTTCTGCAGAGAAAATACAGGAGCTTCTTCTCCATACTGATTTCTCGAAATTATACGATGATGAAAAAATCGAACTTGATTTTGGTGCTGTTGGAAAAGGTTATGCTGCAGATGAAGCACTTTTGATTCTTGAAGAAAACGGAATAAAATCTGCCTTGCTTGATTTTGGCGGAAATATTCAGGCTCTTGGTAAAAAGCCAGACGGTTCTTTGTGGAAGGTAGGAATTAAAAATCCCTGGGACGGTCAGGTTGCCTGTGCGCTCAGTGTTGAATCTAAGGCTGTGGTTACAAGCGGAGGTTATGAAAGATTTTTTGAAAAAGCCGGACTCCGGTATATTCATATTTTTGATCCAGCAACAGGTAGACCGATTCAGAATGATTTAGAAAGTGTGACGATTGTTTGTGAAAGCGGAAAATATGCGGACGCCTTGAGTACAGCTCTTTTTGTTATGGGAAAAGATAAAGCCATTGTCTGGTGGAAAAAACAGAAGACAGAAAAATCTTTTCCTGCTTTTGATTTTATTCTGATTACTAAGGACGGTGGACTTGTTTATTCAGAGGGGCTTTCTGGTTTTATTGAACCGATGTATCAGTTTGAGTCTGTTGAGTCTGTTTTTCTGGACTAACTGAATCTTTTGAATTTATGTTCAGTGTGTAAATAATTTTATTAATGATTGAGCCGTCTTTTTCTGCGAAGCGATTAATCATAAGTCTGTAATATTCAAAACTCAAACCAAGCAATGTGTTTCTTCCAGGTTTTAGACAAACTGCACACTGGCTCAGAGCACTGACAGTAGAAAGAATCAGAGCCTTTTGTAATGCAAGTGAGAGTGAGCCTTTTGTAATCGAAATAATCCAGAACTTAAACAAAACTTCTCCGTTCGGCACAAAAATCATCGAAATAAAAATAAAAAGCCAGAGTGAAAGATGTGGAATAAAAAAGATTTTTCTTTTGCAAAGCTTCTGGGCGATAAGACTCAAAACAAAAGCACAGGCAAGTACAATCAGATTTTTTATAAAGAAGATTGAAGCTGAAACACTAAGCAAAAGAATTGCCAGGATGATTTGAAGGGCCGGGGTGGTGCGGTTTTGAGGGCTTTGAGAGGCGGCTTCTGTTTCCGGTAATTTTGTAAAGACCAGATTTTCTTTGATTTGCAATTTTTTGCATAGGAATGCCGTTAGCGCTCCGCTTATCGTATTAAAAATCAGCATGGGGCCGAGTAAAGAAAAAGTTCCTTTTCCAATGTAAAGAGATGCAAGTCCGATCTGAACAAGAGCACTGGTTGCCGAACCTGCAATTGAGATTCCGTAAAGGCTTAAAAGTTTTTTTGAAATCAGCTTATACAAAAGCCTCATAACAAGTGCACTTAAAACCGACTGGGCAAGTGAAATCAAAAAGAAGGGAGAAAAAAGCGTTCCACCCATGAGAGATGCTGCCGCTGCTTTTAAAATTGAAAGTGCTATAAAAGAACCAAAGTCTATATCCAGTGCAATAAGAATTACTGTATTTGCAAAGCCCAGCCTGAAAAAGGGAACGATGCGGGGCAAAATCATTTCTGTATAAGAGAAGAGGAGGGTGAGTGCGCACAGATAAGCTAGAGATTTATTCCGCGATTGCATCGAATTCTCCTTCTTCTTCAAGAGTTATAATTACATTGTTTGGAAGACAGACCAGCGGTGAATGCCAGCCCTGATTTACGCAGGTTTTGTTAGGGCAGGGAGAGTCAATAATTCTAACCTTGCCGTTTTTTATTTCAAAAGTTGTGATTCCAAGAGGACCGCCCACTTTGTAAAGTCCGTCCTGTTTTGCAGAATATTCGTAGTGCCTGCCATCTGCGTTTACTTTTACAAGGCTGCCTTTCTGCGAAAAACTTTTTACTGTAAGAAAGATTCCGAGTGCGGTAATTGCGATGGTGAAAATAAAATCCAGCGGGCGAAGTTTTTTCATAATTTTAGTATAAAACAAAAAAAATACCCGGACAAGCCGGGCACTCAAAAGACGCTTCGTCATTGCGAGGAGCGCAGTGACGAAGCAATACGAGTGGTCAAGGCACGCTTCGCTTAAAGCCTTGACTCACTCGTTTTGAGGGGTGAAATGTAATTATCACCCCTCAATCCATTGTTAATCTATTTAAGATTAATCATGCTCTTGTCATAATCACTTGGTGGCACAAATCCCATGAGCATCATAAGTGTTGCTGGCCAGCTTGAAATACCAAGACCTTCGTTCAACTTAGTATTATCATACTCGCCCTTGTACTCTGGGTCGTAGATGATACCAGGAACCGGGTTGAGCGAGTGGCTTGTCTTTGGCTTTGGTTCGCCGTCAGCGCCCATAGCAACAGAACCGTCCTTCTTGTGCTCGTACATATCGTCTGAGTTTCCGTGGTCAGCTGTAAGACAGAGAATACCGCCAGCCTTTTCAATTGCTGCCTTAAGACGGCCAAGCTGAAGGTCCATACCTTCCATAGAACATACAACAGCGTTGAATACCCCAGTGTGTCCAACCATATCACCGTTAGGGTAGTTAAGACGGATGTGGTCATATTTTCCGCTTTCAATAGCTTCAATTACCTTGTCAGTAATTTCTGCACACTTCATCCATGGGCGCTGTTCGAATGGAACAACATCAGATGGAACTTCAATATATGTTTCAAGATTCTTGTCGAACTCACCAGGGCGGTTACCGTTGAAGAAGTAAGTAACGTGACCATATTTCTGAGTTTCAGAAATTGCCATAAGATGAACACCAGTCTTTGTAAGATATTCACCCATTGTGCGGTCAATGCTTGGTGGGTTTACGAGGAACTGAGCAGGCTTGTGGTTATCACCATCGTATTCCATCATACCTGCGTATTCAACAGCAGGGCGGCGTACTCGGTCAAAGTGAGTAAAGTTATCCTCTTCGAAAGCAGCTGTAATTTCAAGAGAGCGGTCACCGCGGAAGTTAAAGAAGATTACACTGTCGCCGTCAACGATAGGTCCAACAGGCTTTCCGTCCTTAGCAATTACAAACTCGTGCATATCCTGGTCGAGGAGGCCTGCATTTTCACTGCGGTAAGTATTGATAGCTTCTGTAGCAGATGCAAACTGACGACCGTCAGCAAGAACGTGAGCGTGCCATCCGCGCTCTACCATAGACCAGTCAGCACCATAGCGGTCCATAGTGATGTACATACGTCC
>CAKUWD010000054.1 GCA_934699065.1 uncultured Treponema sp. | reverse complement strand
TAAAATTTTCCATCTTCTATTACCATTTTTATTGCAATTCTCCTTTTAATACTTAGTGGAACTGCATTATCTGCAAAAGATTTTGACTGGTCTGAATGCTGGTGCAATTACGGTGGTGGAATAGAGAAGGGTGATGTAATCATCAATATTGACGGAGGCTTATATTATTCAGATTTTGCTTATGCAGCGAATGATGGCTTCTGGTTCTTTCCTCCTGTAATGTTTGAAATTCAGTTTGCACAGCCAATCTGGAAACTTCCATTTACTTTCGGCGGCTACGCTGGTTTCCGTGCTTATGGTTTCAGCTATAACACATACGAGTCGGGCAGAATCGTGAAAAAAGAATCTTCGTACCTTGGAATTTTCTTTGGCGGTGAGGCTGCTTATCACATTATGCTTCCACCAAAAAATCTTGATGTATATGCCATAACAAGAATAGGAGGAAGTGTACCTTTTATAAAGCCTGGAATTTTCTGGGAACCTGATTATTTCCATTTTGGTGAGGCAATCGGCGCCTACTGGTATTTTGGAAAGAATTTCGGACTTAATCTTGAATTTGGTTATCCTTTCAGCAAATTTGGTGTAAGTTTTAAATTTTAATTGATAATTCCACTAGATATAGTGTAAATAACTCGTATTCTAGTATGGAAATGATAAAAATACTTGATATCTTGTATACAATGTATTATTATTAAAGCAAACCGATACGGAAAGTTTTTCCATTTCGCAGAGGAATCATAAAGGAGTCTCCTGAGAAAATCGGTAATTATTTAGGCTAAGGGAATCATAAAGGAGTCCCAAGGCAAAAGAGGTTTTATATGACTTTAAGACCAGAATGGGAAGGATTCAATCCTAATGGTTTATGGACAAGCGAAATTAATGTTCGTGACTTCATTCAGGCTAACTACACACAGTATGATGGAGATTCATCATTCTTAGCTGGCCCAACAAAGGCAACAGAAAAGCTTTTTGATGAACTTCAGAAATTGCAGAAAGCAGAATACACAAAAAAATCTGTTGGATTAGACGGAAAAGAACGCAACGGTGTTCTTGATATGGATACTGACGTTGTAACAGGCCTTACTTCTCATCCGGCTGGATATATTTGTCCGGAAGGAAAAGACCTTGAACAGGTTGTAGGTCTCCAGACAGACAAACCATTGAAGAGAGCATTCATGCCTTTCGGTGGAATCAAAATGGCAGAGCAGTCTTGCGAAATGTATGGTTACAAGCCAAACGCAGAACTTCACAAGATCTTTACTGAGTACCACAAGACTCACTCAGACGCTGTATTTGATGTATACACTCCAGAGATCCGCAAGGCTCGTAAGGCACACATCCTTACTGGTTTGCCAGATACTTACGGACGTGGACGTATCGTAGGTGACTACCGCCGTGTTGCTCTTTATGGTATCGACTACCTCATCGAGCAGAAGGAAGCTGACAAGGCTAACTGCGGAAACGGTACAATGACAGAGACAGTAATCCGCCAGCGCGAAGAGCTTGCTGAGCAGATTAAGGCTTTGAAGGGTATGAAGGCTATGGCTGCCCTTTACGGTTATGATATTTCTAAGCCAGCTACAACAGCAAAAGAAGCATTCCAGTGGCTGTACTTCGGATACCTTGCTGCTATCAAGACACAGAACGGTGCTGCAATGTCTGTAGGACGTATTTCTACATTCTTGGATTGTTACATCGAACGCGATCTTAAGAAAGGCATCCTTACTGAAGAGAAAGCACAGGAACTCGTTGACCATATCGTTATGAAGTTCCGCATGGTACGCTTCGCTCGTATCGAATCTTACAACCAGCTCTTCTCTGGTGACCCAATCTGGGCTACTCTTGAAGTAGGTGGACTTGGACAGGACGGACGTTCACAGGTAACAAAGAACGACTTCCGTTTCCTCCATACACTCGAAAACATGGGACCTTCTCCAGAGCCTAACATGACAGTTCTTTACTCTAAGAGACTCCCAGAAAACTTCCGCAAGTACGCTGCAAAGATTTCTATTGATACATCTTCTATCCAGTACGAGAACGACGACATCATGCGCCCAATCTGGGGTGATGATTACTCAATCTGCTGCTGTGTATCTGCTACACAGACTGGTAAGGAAATGCAGTTCTTCGGTGCCCGCGCTAACCTTGCTAAGGCTCTTCTTTACGCTATCAACGGTGGTAAAGACGAAGGTGCTGGACTTACACCATACGCTCAGGTTGGTCCTGAATTGCAGCCAATCACTTCTGAGTACCTCGACTACGATGAAGTTATGCGCAAGTATGATGTAATGCTTGACTGGCTCTGCGACCTCTATGTAAACACATTGAACGCAATCCACTATATGCACGATAAATACTACTACGAAGCTGCTGAATTGGCTCTCATCGATACAGATGTTCGCCGTACATTCGCAACTGGTATTGCAGGTTTCTCTCACGTAGTAGATTCTCTCTCTGCTATCAAGTATGCAAAGGTTAAGGTTATCCGCGATGACCATGGTCTTGCATGTGACTTCAAGCCAGAAGGTGACTTCCCACGCTACGGTCAGGATGATGATAGAGCAGACGAAATCGCAGTATGGCTCCTTAAGACATTCATTGGAAAGATTAAGAAGCACCCAACATACCGCAATGCTGAGCCTACAACATCTATCCTTACTATTACTTCTAACGTTGTATACGGTAAGGCTACTGGTGCTCTTCCTAACGGACGTCCAGCTCACGCTCCATTCTCACCAGGAGCTTCTCCATCTTACGGTGCAGAAACAAAGGGACTTATCAAGTCTTTAAACTCTGTTGCTAAGGTTCCATATAAGTACTCACTTGATGGTATCTCTAACACACAGACAATCAACCCATCTGCTCTCGGACACAACGAAGCTGAACAGATTGGAAACCTTGTAAACATCCTCGACGGATACTTCTCTAAGGGTGCTCACCACCTCAACGTAAACGTATTCGGCGTTGAAAAACTCAAGGACTGCCAGGCTCATCCTGAAAAGCCAGAGTATGCTAACTTCACAGTTCGCGTTTCTGGATACGCAGTTCGCTTCATCAACCTTACAAAGGAACAGCAGGACGACGTTATCACTCGTACCTGTCATGCATCTCTCTAGTAAGGTACGGACCTCACCGGTGGTTGAGCCTGTCGAAACTACCGGTCTGATGGCCGCTTGATTGAACGCCGCTTCTTAAACGAGCGGCGTTTTTTTTCGTCTATGGAGTTATAATTGATTTATAATATAAATTACGCTATTGCAGCAATTTTTATTTACACATTTATTCTCATAGTTTTTTTTCTTAAAAAAGAGTTAGACAAAACCAGTAATAAGTTTTTTATGGTTCTTGCCGTATTAGGAATTATAACTTCAATTTCAGATGTAATCAGTTCTATCGGAAACTCATATGTTGAGGAATGGTCTTTTATTTCAAGAGATTTCTGGAACTATTTATATCTTACGGCTCACAATACGGCTTCAATGATTTTCACTTTATATATCATCTTTTTGCTTGGTATAAACCGTAAAATGACCAGGCGGCATTTTGCTCTTTGCCTGCTGCCGTATGCGTTTGTAATTGCAGGACTTCTTTTAAATCCTTTTTTGCATTGGATTTTTTATTATGATGAAAATAAGATTTATAGCCACGGCCTGTATATGTGGCTCTTGTATATCATATCATTATTATATCTTGGAGCAACAATTTATTTTACAATCCGTTACTTCAAAGCCTTAAACAAAACCAAACAGGTTGCATTGGCTTTCTTTATTGGCTTTAGTATTATTCCAATTATTGTTCAGATCTTTTTCGAACATCTTCTGATTAGTGTTTTCTGTCAGTCTCTTGGAATTCTTGGCGTTCTTCTTTCTATAGATAATGAAAATGAAATTATCAATCAGTTAACTGGAGTATATAATCGTTATTGTTTTATTCAGGATACTGAAACTGCAATAAAGACAGGGCTTCGGGTTCATTTTACACTCATAAAACTTGCCGAACTGGATTATTACAATTCAACTTTTGGTTTGAAATTTGTTACAGAATTGCAAAAGCGTACTGTTGAAAAATTAAAGACAATAGACCGAAAAGCAGTGTGTTATGATTTTGACAGCGGACATTTTGTTCTTCTTCGCTATAATGCAGATGAAGTTACAGAAAAAGACTTTGTTGAAGAAATCAGCAGAAACTTAGAACAGGAAGAATCAATTAACGGTTTACAGGCAACAGTCCATGCGCAGCTTAGCCTTATTCGTATTCCAGAAGATAACCTTACTCTTGAACAGATTCTTATGAATATAGATATTCCTATTTCACGAACAGTTCATAAGACTGCCCTGATTCAGAATGATATATTTACTGTTTATCACAGAGAAATGCAGATAGAAAATCTTATCAGAAAATCTCTTGAAAATAATACACTTGAGGTTTGCTATCAGCCAATTTATGATATTCATTCAAAGAAGATAAAATCTGCAGAGGCTCTGGTAAGATTAAATGATTCTGAGTTAGGAAGCATTTCTCCAGAAGAGTTTATTCCAATTTGTGAAAAAAACGGTTTGATCATACCACTTGGTGAATTTGTTTTTGATACTGTCTGCCGTGATTATATGGCAAAAGATTTTGAAAAAAATGGAATTGAATATGTTGAAGTAAATCTTTCTGTTGTTCAATGTATGAATACTGAACTTTCGGAATCATTCAGGAAAATCGTTTCAAAATATAATATTTCTCCTTCAAATATAAATCTTGAAATTACTGAATCTGCTGCAGTTTCAAATCAGAAAATTCTTTCACGTTCAATTTCTAATCTGCAGGAAATGGGCTTTTCTTTTTCTCTTGATGATTATGGAACCGGTTATTCAAATTATACATATATGTATTCACTTCCGTTTAATATAATCAAACTTGATAAAAGTATTCTCTGGCTTGCTACTGAAAATAAAAATAATTACATACTTTTGCAAAGTACAATAGAAATGCTTCATAAGATGAATTATCATATTGTTTGCGAAGGCGTAGAAACAGAAGAGCAGGAAAAACTTCTGGAAGAATTGAATTGTGATTATTTACAGGGCTTCTTTTTTTCAAAGCCGGTATCAGTCGATGCTTTTCTTGCTTTTGTGAAAGTTTATAATGATTAAATTTAATACCAGCTATAACAAATATTTATCGGGGTAATAGATTTATTATATACAAAACCTATTGACTTACTAGGTAATAAGCGCTACTCTAAGCCAACTTTTATTTCTTGATATTTCAGGAGGATGATTTATGAAAAGAGAATTAAAAATTACATTGGCAGCAGCATTTGCTTTGCTTGCCATTTCACCATGCTTTGCTAAATCTTCAAAAGCAAAAAAATCAAAAGTGCGTACAATAAATGTTGCCCACACAGTTACTAATGTTCCATATGATTTCCTCGATGAAAAGGGGAATGCAGATGGTTTTGAAATAGCAGTTCTCAAAGCTGTAGATGAACTTCTTCCAGAATATGAGTTTAAGTTCCATGGAGTAAGCGACGAAGAACTTTTAATCGGAACAGAATCTGGAAAATATCAGGTAGGTACAAAAGGTGCCTGGATTACAGAAGAACGCAAAAAGAAGTTTTTGATTCCATCAAATCCTCTGGCTGCAAGTGTAATCGGAATTGCCTTCCGCAAAGAAAATGCAAATCAGATTAAAGACCTGGAAAGCTTTGCAAAGTTTTCAGGCAAACTTATTCCTATTTCTCCACAGAGTGCACAGTTTTCTGTAATTCAGGAGTTCAATGAAAAACATCCGTCAAATCAGATTAAGCTTGTTCCTTCTGATGTTTTTGATATTGCTGATTCATACCTCTGGGTGCTCGAAGGCCGCTACGATGCATACTTTGTATTGAAGCTTTCTTTCGAAAAAAATGTTCTGAAAGAAACAGGACCATACCATCAGTTTGCAGATAAACTTGCCTACGTGCCATATAAGGGTATTCCAACCTGGCCTCTTTTCAACAAAAAAGAGGTTGACCTTGCGGCTGCCTACGACAAGGCCGTGCAAACATTAAAAGAAAATGGTACAATATCAAAACTGTCACTCAAATACTTTGGAGAAGATGTTTTCAACTTTGTAAGTGACTAATAAATTACGGTGGTTGAGCCTGTCGAAACCACCGCAGACATAGGAGCCCGTAGGGAATGAACAGACCATTTGCACCAGCCCAGATCTGGAACAGTTTTCTGAAAATCATTCCCTATGCCGGTGTTACCTTCGGCGTCGTGCTGGGAACTATAATTCTTGGCATGGCACTTGCAATCCTTCTTTTTGTGCAAAAACAGAGTAAACGTAAAGTAGTGCGTGCCCTTGCCGACGGCTACATAAACATAATCCGCTGCACTCCAAGTATTGTTCTTCTTTTTATTGTCTATTACGGAATCCCAAAACTTGCTCTTGGTCTTTTCAACTTAGACCTCAATTTTTCTTCTAAAATTATTTATGTAATTATTTCACTTTCTCTGCTTTATTCGGCAACTCTGGCGGAAATTATACGCTCGGCATATCTTGCACTCGGTCGTCATCAGTATGAGGCGGCTCTTTCCATCGGCCTTACTCCCTGGCAGGCAGTTCGTCGAATCATGATTCCACAGGGGCTTGTGGTTGCGCTTCCAAATCTTGGTAACTCGCTCATTTCTCTTTTTAAGGAAGGCAGCCTTGCTTTTACAATCGGTCTGATTGATATGATGGGGGCGGGTAATCTTATAATTTCTCGAAACTATGGAGCTTATTCCCTTGAAACTTATCTGGCTCTGGCAGTTATTTACTGGACTCTTACTCTGATTATTGAACAGATTTTTTTACATCTGGAAAAGCATTTTTCAAAAGGCAGGAGGGAGCTAAATGCAGCTTGATTTTTCCTACCTTATAAGAACTTTCTGGCTTTGTGTAAAAGCTGTTCCTGTAACATTAGAAATTACAATAGTCTCTTTACTGCTGGCAATAATTCCTGCACTCTTTATTGCACTTGCAAGAATCTATCATGTAAAAGTTATTGAACAGCTTTGCCGCATATTTGTTTCATTTATTCGTGGTACTCCTATCGTTCTTCAAATACTGATTGTCTATAGTATTATGCCAAGCCTTTTGAACAGTTTTGTAAAAAGCGCCGGCTGGTCTTTTAATGTTTTTGAAATGAATCCGGTGATTTATGCCTTTGTAGTTTTTGGCATTAATTCCAGCGCAAGTCTTAGTGAAGTTTTTCGTTCGGCCATTTCTTCTGTAAACCGCGGGCAGTTGGAAGCTGCATTAAGTATTGGTGAAACTCATTTCCAGGCTTTTCGCCGAGTTGTGCTTCCGCAGGCTGCAGTATCGGCTCTTCCGAATCTTTGCAGTACAACTGTTATTCTTATAAAAAACACTTCTCTTGCTTTTATGATGACCGTGCGTGAAATTACGGGTGTTGCAAAAATTGAAGCAGCCTACGGTTATAATTACATAGAATCTTATATTGACATTTTTATTATCTATATTGCAGTATGTCTTTTAGTAGAATTAATTTTCAGAAAAATTGAAAGACGAGTTGTGTTCGCAGGAGTACGTCGTGTTAAAACTAACTAACGTTCATAAGTCATTTGGAAAAACAGAAGTTCTCAAAGGTATTTCGCTGAATGTAGAAAAGGGCAGTGTGACTGCAATTATCGGGCCTTCTGGAGCAGGAAAAACAACTCTTCTTCGCTGTATCAATTTTCTGGAAAAAGCAGACACAGGTCTTCTTGATTTTGATGATATTCATATTGATTTGGAAAAAGTGTCTAAAAAAACAATGCTGGAAATTCGCCGTAAAACGGCCTTTGTTTTTCAGAACTATAATCTTTTTGCTAACATGACTGCTCTTGAAAATGTAATGGAAGGTCTTGTTACTGCAAGAAAAGTTCCAAAAGCAGAGGCAAAAGACCGTGCCCTTAAAGCCCTTGAAAAAGTAGGTCTAAAAGATCGTGCAGATTTTTATCCTTCAAGTCTTTCAGGCGGTCAGCAGCAGAGAGTTGGAATTGCCCGAGCCCTTGCAGTAAATCCCGAAGTTATTCTCTTTGATGAACCAACCTCAGCCCTAGACCCTGAACTCACCGGTGAAGTTCTTTCTGTAATCAAGCAGCTTGCTTCAGAAGGAACAACCATGGTAATAGTAACTCACGAAATGTCTTTTGCCCGTGATACTGCCGACAAAATAATTTTTATGGATAAAGGTCAAATAATCGAAGAAGGCAATTCATCTGAAATCTTCACATCGCCAAAAGAAGCCCGTACCCGTCAGTTTTTACAACGCTTTGAAAATCTATAATCTTCCATATATTATTGCAAAATGCTAAAATGCCTCAACTATGGTAAAGGCATCGACAAAATATAAGAGAGAGCACAAGGCAGATTACGGTCGCGAGAAAATAGAACTTCTCTATCACGATCAGTGGATTGCTGTAATCAACAAGCCCAGCGGACTTCTTTCTGTTCCTTATCCAGGAAGTAAAGTTCGTACAGCTCAGTCTGTTCTTGAAGAAATCCTTCGTAAGCAGGGCGAAGCTAACTCAAAACATAAGCCTTATGTAGTTCATCGCCTGGACCGCGATACCAGCGGAGTTATGATGTTTGCACTTACCGAACAGGCTCAGGAAAAAATTATGAATACCTGGCATACAATGGTAACAGAACGCCTTTACCACGCAGTGGCAGAAATCAGTCGTAATGCAGAGCCTCTTCCGGAAAGCGGCCTTATTGATGATCCACTTGCTCAGAATGCACACAACGTTGGCTTTGTTCCTAAAAAAGGAGATAAGGACCATACTGGTCATGACTTTAAAACCGTCCTTGCCCGTACACATTATAAAATGATTCTGCAGGGAAAAACGCATATTCTTTTTGAGCTTTCTCTTGATACAGGAAAGAAAAATCAGATTCGAGCTCACCTTGCGGCACATGGTTACCCGCTTGCTGGAGATGAAGAACACCGTGCACACACAGATCCTTTCCACCGTCTTTGTCTTCATGCAAGAACTCTTGAATTCGATCATCCTTTTACAGGCGAGCACATTAAGTTCGAAGTGCCTGAACCTGAAGAGTGGAGTGAGTACGTAAAAAAGGGAGACCCGCATCCTAAAAAGCCGGTCTGGGATTTACCTCAGAACCGCCAGAGTTCTTCACACCACGATGAACTAAAACTAGGCCAGCGCCGCCTTTCTGCCAAAGATAAAGCCCACATGGACTTTATAAAAAGTGGAAAATCTTTTAGAAATGTGTAAGGCCGCTGGCGGCCGGTGTTCAATAGCAAAGCGTTAAAAAAATTGCGATAGCAATTTTTAGCTTTACCTTATAAAATATAAATAGGAGGATCAATAATTATGCAAGGCTACATTCACCAGCTCGAAAGCTTCGGCTGTGCAGACGGACCAGGAAGCCGTTTTATTATCTTTTTCTCAGGCTGCCCGCTTCGCTGCCTTTACTGTCACAATCCAGATACCTGGAAAATGACAGACGGAAAACTTTACACCGTAGAAGAACTTGTAAACGAAGCAATGTCATGTAAGGAATACTGGGGTAAAAAGGGTGGTGTAACCGTAAGTGGCGGAGAACCTCTTTTTCAAATTGATTTTCTGATTGAACTCTTTACCGCCTTCAAAAAACTTGGGGTTAATACCTGTATCGATACTTCTGGAGCTCCTTTTACAATGGAAGGTGAATGGTTCGAAAAATTTCAGAAACTTATGGAAGTAACAGACATTCTTCTGATGGATATCAAACACATCAACGAAGAAGAACATATTAAGCTTACCGGCAAGTCTGGAAAGAATATCCGCGAGATGTTTGCTTATCTCGATAAAATCAATAAGCCAATCTGGATTCGTCATGTACTTGTACCTGGTATTACAGATAATGATGAATATCTCACTCAGACCCGTGACTTTATCCGCACATTGCATAATGTTGAGCGCGTAGAGATTCTCCCATACCACGGACTTGGTGCAATGAAGTACAAGGACCTAGGAATTGATTACGTACTCAAAGACCTCGAAAGCCCGACACTCGAGAGAGTTGCAAATGCAAAGAAAATCCTCGAGTGTGATAAATATACTAAGTGGCAGGAATAATTGTGGTTTCGATACACGCTGCTACGCAGCGCACTCAACCACCGGTGGTTGAGTAGCCCGAAGGGCGTATCGAAACCTCATAAAATAGGAGATTTCAATGAGTAAATACTTAGACCGCGCAAAAGAAATCCGCGCAATTGAAACACCACATCACAACTGTGCACAGTCTGTTCTTATGTCTTTTACCCAGAGCCTGAAGCTGGATGATGAAACTGCATATAAAATTGCCACAGCCTTTGGTGGCGGTATGAAGTCGGGAATTACCTGTGGTGTAATCACAGGCGGTCTTATGGTTCTTGGCCTTTTTGATGTAGATGCTCCAGCAGATACTCAGGCTCTGGTAAAATACTTTCAGAGCCGTCACAGCGATATGCTCAACTGCGCCGACCTCCTCAAAGCCAATGCCGCAGCCGGCGGCACTCGAAAACCCCACTGCGATGCCCTCGTTTACGAAATGGTTGAATATGTAGAAAAAATCCTTAGAGAAAAAGGGAAGATATAATATATAGGAGTAATAGATCCTGAAACAAGTTCAGGATGACGGTGTATTAAAAATATGATGTACGGAGTGGAAAAATGTGCGCCACCAACATCATCCCCGTTGGTGACGTGCATTTTTCCACGGGAGTACATCATATTTTTTATGAGACACGTTATTGAGATAACTCTTTTTTTTCTATATAATAAATCATTATTTTGCTTTTTATTTGAGGATAATATGATAGATAAGTGGGAAATTGTAATCGGTTGCGAAATTCATACTCAGCTTTTGACTAAAACCAAGGCTTTCTGTGCCTGCGAAAACCGCTACGGCGGAATGCCAGACACCCGCGTGTGCCCTGTATGTCTCGGCCTTCCTGGCGCTATGCCACGCATTTCAAAAGGTTATGTAGAGCTCGGAGCCGTTGCCGGTCAGGCACTTAACTGCAATATTGCACGTTTTACAAAATTTGACCGCAAGCATTACTTTTACCCTGACCTTGCAAAAGGCTATCAGATTACCCAGTATGATATTCCTCTTTGTACAGACGGATATGTAGACCTTCCTTTCAGAAGCTACCCGAAAGATGAACAGCCGGGCGGAGCAAAGTGCCGCGAAAAGAACTTTATCGGCCAGGACTGTATTGTAGGAGACGGAAAATACCGCCGTGTCCGCGTAGAACGCATTCACCTTGAGGAAGACGTAGGTAAGTCTCTTCACCTTCAGGGCGCTCACTCATACATCGACTACAACCGCTGTGGTACACCGCTTATCGAAATCGTAACAAAACCGGATATGACTTCTCCTGAAGAAGCAGCTCTCTTTATGCAGACTGTTCAGGAAATCCTCCGTTATGTAAAAGTAACAAACGGTAACCTCGAAGAAGGTAACATGCGCTGCGATGCCAACATCAACCTTAATGTTTGGGAAGACGGAAAGCTTTATCACACTCCAATTTCCGAAATTAAAAACCTGAACTCATTCAAGGCTATCCGCGATGCTTGTACATACGAAGCTCAGCGCCAGCTCAAAGAGTTCCAGGAAGACCGTCAGGAATTCAACCCTGGCTTCAAAGTTACTATGGGCTGGGACGAAGAAAAGGGACAGACTGTTGTTCAGCGTACAAAGAACTCTTTTGTAGACTACCGCTTTACAACAGAACCTGATATTAAGCCTTTCACAGTAAGCGAAGAACTTATTGCAAACGCAAAAGAAAAGGTAGGCGAGCTTCCTGAAGCAAAACGCCAGCGCTACAAGGCTCAGTACGGCATGACAGATTTCGACGTAGAAACAATTACTTCTACCCGTGACCTGGCTCTCTTCTTTGAAGACGCCGCTACAAAATCAAAGAATCCAAAGCGTGCTGTAAACCTTATTCTTGCAGAACTCCTTGCAGTTCTCAATGAAAAGAAAATTGCCATTACAGATATCAGCTTAACACCGGCTCACATCGCAGAACTTGCCGACGCTCTCGAGGACGGAAAAATCACGTCAAAGCAGGGTAAGGAAGTATTTGCCGAAATGCTGGCTTCTAACAAAATGCCTTCAGTTATCATCAAAGAGAAGGGTATGGAAGTTGTAAGCGATGCCGGCGAAATCGACAAGATTGTACAGGACGTAATTGCCGCAAACCCTAAGGCTATTGAAGACTACAAGGGCGGAAAGACAAATGTTGTTGGCTGGCTGATGGGACAGGTTATGAAGCAGAGTCACGGAAAGGCTAACCCTAAGCAGGCAACCGAGTTATTAAATAAACATCTGGCAGCATTGTAAGTTGGTTTCGATACACCGCTAACGCGGCACTCAACCAACGGTGGTTGAGTAGGCCGAAGGCCATATCGAAACCACCATTACGAGTGCAGTTTTATAAACTGCATGAAATCCTGTTCAGAAAGTGGTTTCGAGTAGAAGAAGCCCTGTGCCTGATCGCATTCAATCGAGCGCAGAAAGTCTCTCTGTGCCTGAGTTTCAACGCCTTCAAAGACTGTCTGTTTTTCAAGGTTTTTACTCAGATTAATCAATATATGAATAAACTTTTCAGATTTCTTATCAATTCTTCCTTCGCTATCTGTTGATGCATTTAAGAATTCGCGGTCGAATTTAAGAACATCAACAGGAATCTTTGTCAGCATATTTAAGGAAGATTCTCCGCTTCCAAAATCATCCATAGCAACAGTAAATCCTTCTTTATGAAGTTTTTCTGTAATATCCTGAAGGGTAGAATTATCCATAACAGAACGTTCAAGAATTTCCAGCTGAATCAGATTTGAAGGAATTGAATATCTGTTAAAGATATCCATAAAATCATGCATAAACTTTTCTGGTTTGTTATGATTGCGCGACATATTTACGGAAATCGGAACAATAGATTCACCTTTAATCAAACGAGTTTGTACAAATTTGAAAACTTCTTCATAAACATAATAGTCAAGTTTTGTTATAAAGCCATTTCGCTCGAAAAGAGGAATGAATTTATCTGGAGTCATAAGTCCAAGTTTTGGACTGTTCCATCTTACCAGAGCTTCTGCTCCAACAATCTTATCATCAGAAAGTGAGATCTTAGGCTGATACATTACAAAGAATTCATGTGCATCAAGAGCCTGCTGCATGTGACTTTCTATAAATCGTTCTTCATTAATTTTTTCCAGCAGCTTTGAATTGTAAATCGAGTATTGAGTAAGCATATTGTCTTTTATGGTACTCTTTGCAAATGATGCCTGACCTATAAGACTCTGAATTGTTGTTTCCTTAGATTTTTCTCCCGGCATAAGGAATGAGATTCCAAATTTAGGGAAGAAAGGAATTTCAAAATTTTTTGCTTCATCTATGTAAGAATCTACAATGCTCTTAAATTTTGCCATTGCCTGATGAACAGAATGAATTTTGATTAAAATATAAAAATGGTCTGCAAATCCACGTCCGATAATTGCATTGTATTCACTAACATTCTTGTTTAAGGCTTTTGAAAAGAAAAGAATCAGCTTATCAGCATTTTCTTCTCCATAATTCTGATTAATAAATTTAAATCCACGGATATCTGCTTCAATAAGCATGAATTTTGAATGTGGATTACGCATCATTTTTGTGGCTTCCTGTTCAAATCGCTGTCTTGTCCAAAGGTTTGTGAGCGGGTCATAAACTGTGGCAATAATCTGTTTTTTCTGAAAAAAATCAAGAACCTTTGCTTCTAAAAAAACAAGAAGAAGAATCAAAAGAAACGAAAATGCAATAAGAATTAATTTCTGACGTTTTTCCGGTGAATAGATTTTCTCAATGTCGGTCATTGGTATCTTAATTGCAAGAGTCCAGTTGTTTTCTGGAATCCTTATTGTCATAAGATACATCTGTCTTCCTGCATCATCTATGGTTTTTACAATTGATGATTTTCCTTTTGACAGAGCAAGTGTTCCCGTATTCTTAAATTCTTCGCTATCTGGAGTGTAGGTGAGTCCAATTACATCTTTTCGCGGGTGTACTAAAAAGTAGCCAAGTCTATCCCAAATCATAAAGGAATCTTTTGTTCCTAATTTGATTCCAAGAATTTTTTGTGCAAAACTGTCTAATTTTACAGAAGCTCCTATAACGCCAATTAGTTTTTTATTATTATCATAAACAGCTTCTTCTACTGCAAAAGTCTGAATGTTTGTTCCCGGAAGTTTACCAAGATCACTGAAATAATATTTTTGTTTTCCAAGTGCTCCGGGATGTTTTTCTACATGCATTTTGACTTCTGTTCCACTGGAAAGAACAGCATTTCCTTCCAGATCCATAAAATACATGCCTATAAATGATTCATCCATTTTATATGAATATTTTCTGAAAAACTCTTTTATTTTTTCCTTATCATCATTGTAAAAATATTCATCTACATAAAAAGCGTGAAGAGAGTTTCTGTAACTTGCGAGCTGAAGAGAAACAATTTTTTGATAGCCTTCTATTGTTTTTTCAAGACTTTCGAAATACTGATGTTCTGCTTTTTTAAGTGAATGGCTTGTAAAAAGGCTGGACAGGGTAAGCACAATAATCATGAACAAAGATGCTACAAGCAGGGTGGAGAATAATTTTGCTTTTTCAGGCGAAATAGATTGTTTCACTAAACTCTTTTTCCAAATTTTATTTTTATCTACCCACCAATTAAAATGATAACACAGATTTACTGATTGTCAAAATAAAAAAGTTAATATTATAGATAAAAAGTTATTACGGCTTTAATCCTAAACTGCTTTATAACTGTTTTTTATATCAAATAACCATGATTTTAACCTTACGAAAACGTTGTAATAACTAAAGAAAACGTTTTCGTAAGGCCTTTTTTAAAAGTTAAACGATTAACTTGCTCCAAATTCGTATAAATTCAGTATTTTTTTTTTGCAAAAAAAATACTTATGAGTTACAATAATATCAGTTAGGGAGTATTCCCTAAATAAAAAAAACTTTACAAGAGGAAAGGAAAATGAAAAAAATTCTTTCAGTTATGTGTGGACTTGCAGTAGCAACTTCTATGTTCGCTGCAAAACCAAAGGGACCTGTAACAATCAATCTTTGGTCATTTACAGATGAAGTTCCAGCAATGGTTGAGAAGTTCAAGGCTACTCACCCAGATGTAGAATTCAATTTGAATACTACTATTGTTGCAACAACAAACCAGGAGTATCAGCCAGCTCTTGACCCAGCTCTTCAGAATGGAGAAGTTGATATTTATGCTGCTGAAGCTGCATTCATCTTGAAGTATGCATCAGGCGATATGTCTGACTATGCTGCTCCTTACAAGGACCTTGGAATTAAGATTGACAAGGCAATTAAAGATGCTAATAT
>CAKUWD010000053.1 GCA_934699065.1 uncultured Treponema sp. | reverse complement strand
TATAAATACAGCTCGTGGTGGTTTTGTTGTTGAGCAGGATTTAGCTGATTATCTTAATGCTGATGGTATTGCAGGTTATGCTGCTGATGTTTTACTTCAGGAACCGATGGCTAAAGATTGTCCTCTTCTTAATGCAAAAAATTGTATTATTACACCACATATTGCCTGGGCACCACGAGAAACCCGAAAAAGACTTCAGGGAATTGCGGAAGAAAATCTGAAGGCTTGGTTGAGTGGAAAGCCAATTAATGTAGTAAATTAACATCTTTTTTGAAAAAAATGCTCCCGCAGAAAAATGACTCGCTTCGCTGGGAGAAAATGACGCTCCGCGAGGTCCTTTTTCTGCTCCGCATTTTTTTCAAAAAGCAAGTCATTACTTCAATCACTTATATCAACGTCAAACTGGACCTGGACGTCGTAATCTGGGAAGGCGTCGCGGACGTCCTGAACTACGTGATTGAACATTTCTTTCATACTCAGAGAATCAAAAGAAACTATAATATCAAAACGCATCAGTTTTGTTTTTTCGTCTACGAAAAAGCCATGCATCTGCAAAATCTCTTTATGTTCCATGACAATTTTGCTTACACGGTCGCGGATCTGAGCAGCTGAGTTTTCTTTTGTATTTACGGAATAGATTCCGATTGCGCTCATTGCAACACCGTGTTTTACATAAACTTCATTGGCAATTTTTCGGGACATAGAGTCAATCTTATCTGCTGACCAGGTATCAGGAACTTCAATATGAGCTGAACCAACGTGTATGTCAGGGCCGTAATTGTTCAATACTAAATCATAAGCTCCAAGGATTTCTTTGTCACAGGAAACAATTGTTTTTTTAATTTCTTTTGAAAGATGAGAATCAATTCTTTCTCCAAGAATCTTGCTTATAGTTTCTCGCAATACTTCAATACCAGCTTTTACGATTGCAAAGGAAATTAAAACACCAAGCCAGGCTTCTAAAGAAATATGCCAGATAAGAAAAACTGCAGCAGCAAGAATTGTGGAGGCAGAGATAATTGAATCCATTAAAGCGTCCTGACCACTGGCAATAAGGGAATCTGAATTAACTTTTTTTCCACTAGATTTTACATAAAGACCAAGAAAAATCTTTACAAGAACAGCAACAGAAATAATGATGAGGGATGTTATATTATAATCTGGAGTAACCGGGTGTATAATTTTTTTTACAGACTCAATACAAGCCGTAAAACCTGCATATAAAATGATTACTGCAATTACAAGGGCTGTAAGGTACTCTGCCCGACCATGACCAAAAGGATGTTTTTTATCAGCAGGTCTGCCGGCAAGCTTTGTACCTACAATTGTTATTACTGAAGATAGCGCATCACTAAGGTTGTTTACAGAGTCCATAATGATAGCGATTGAGTTTGTAAAAAAGCCTACAGCAGCTTTAAATATTGAAAGAAAAATATTTGCTGCAATTCCTATGATGCTGGTTCTTACAATTATTCTTTCACGATTCATATGAGCCACTCCCGTTGGTTGAGTGCTTCGCAAAGCGAAGTGTATCGAAACCACAGTTGAAAGTATGCACAGTGGTTTCGATACGACACTTCGTGTCTACTCAACCACCGTGTATATATATAATATATTACTTTCTGATAAAAACAGGAATAGCCTCGAGTGGAGCATCAACAGTTACTGTCTGGCCGCCTTCATATACTTTTCCGTCGTGGATATTTTCCCATTTACCTGCCGGCAGATATACATCGCGTTTGAAAGTCTGTGGGGTCATAATTGGTGCTACCAGGTAGTCTGGTCCGAACATATACTGGTCTTTTAGATTCCAGCACTTTTCGTCGTTAGGGAACTCATAAAACATTGTTCGTAAAGCTGGGCTTCCGTTTTCACTTGCCTCTTTCATAACCTTTGTTACATAAGGCTTGATTTTTTCACGCAGCTTAATCTGTGCTTCCATAATTTTCTGAGGGCCTTCGCCGTAGCTCCAGATTTCATTGTCACGGCCGGTAAAGAGGTGTCCTCCACCGTAGCCTCGCTGTGGATCCTTGTCGAGGAGCGGAATATCGTGAGGATCGCGGTCTCCATGTAGACGTAAAATCGGAGTAAATACAGCCCATTCGAACCAGCGGATAAGGAGTTCCTTAAACTCTTCTGTTCGAACGTCACCGTACATAAAGCCGCCGATATCAGTTGTCCACCATGGAATACCGGCAATACCCATATTCAAACCTTCACAAACAGAAGTTCTGAAGCATTCCCAGGTAGACTGAACGTCTCCATTCCAGATAATCTGATTATATTTCTGACTTCCAACCCAGGCACAGCGTTCAAGGTTTACAATGCTCTTCTGTCCCATAGCCTTCTGACCTTCGTAGAAAGAACGGCTGTACATCTGAGGGTAAATATTTGCAACCTGAAGTCCAGGACCTGCCTGATATCTGTAGTTGCCAAAATCATAAACATTAAGATCAGGTTCAGAGTTATCAAGCCAGAACATGTCGATTCCGTAATCAGCATAGTTCTTTTTACAGATGTTCCACAGGTATTCGCGGGCTTCAGGATTTGTAGCATCAATTGCGAGACAGTCTCCCTGCCAGTCAAAGCTCTGGTTTGAACCACGGTCTGAACGAATCAGGTAGCCCTTTTCCTGCATTTCTGCAAAGTGTGTTGATTTTTTATCTACGTTTGGCCAAACAGAAACCATAACTTTAGTTCCCATAGCGTGAAGCTCATCACACATTGCTTTTGGATCAGGCCAGTATTCTTTGTCAAAGAACCAGTCTCCCTGACGTGGCCAGTGGAAGAAGTCAATTACAATTACATCAAGATGAATGCCCATTTCCTTATAGCGGCGGGCAACTGTAAGAACCTCTTCCTGTGTGCGGTAACGGAGCTTACACTGCCAGAAGCCAAGGTAATCTTCAGTAAGGGCCGGAGCACGACCAACAGCAGCAGTGTATTTTTCAATGATTTCTGAAGGAGTGTCGCCGGCAGTAATCCAGTAATCCATTTCCTTTGTACTTTCTGCATGCCATTCTGTAATGTTTTTTCCAAAGGTTACCTTACCTACAGCAGGATTATTCCAAAGGAAGCCGTAACCAAGATTTGATAAAGCAAAAGGAATAGAAACCTGGCTGTTGCGCTGGGCAAGCTCAAGTGTACAGCCTTTCATATCAAGATAAGGTGTAGGATACTGACCCATACCAAAAAGTTTTTCATCATCATTAGGATTAAAGCGGACTGTAAGTGAGTAGTCTCCGCCAATAATTCCCTGGAACTGTCGGCTGATAATTTTTGTACAGCAGCTTTCTTTTGTTGCAGTCGGATCGTACTGGCGATAGTATTCCTGCAGAATCAATTTATCATTTTTATAAAAAGAAATTACACCGTTATAATTCAGGCGTGCTTCAAGCATTCCATTTTTTATAGAAGCAGAATTTTCTGTTACACTGATTTTTGCACTTCCATGATTGATTTTTTCTGTAAGTGCTACATCACGATCAATAAATGCAGCTTCGAGAGTTGAACGTACACGGAAAGAATCTTTTCCCCATGGTTCAATCATTAAGGTTTCGTTACCTTTTTTGAATACTAAAGAATTTTTTGCTTCGTAAAACATAATTTGAAGCCTCCTATTCTTTAGTATAACATGAAAGAATCAATATTACTGTAAGAGATTTACAGTAATATTGTATAAATCTCTAGGTGGTAAAGCTAAAAAATGCTTTCACATTTTTCTTAACGCTTTGCTATTTATCACCGGGCGCCAGCGCCCTTACTCATTTCTTTTTTCCCAGATAAGCTTCACGGACTGTTGGATTTTCAAGTACCTGTGTTCCTGAGCCGCTGAGAACTATTTCGCCGGTTTCGATTACATAGGCGATGTCGGCAGTTTTAAGAGCCATATTAGCATTCTGTTCAATCAGAAGAACTGTTACACCTGCGTTATTAATCTCACGGATAATATTGAAAATCTGCTGTACGATAAGTGGCGCAAGACCAAGAGAAGGTTCATCCAGCATAAGGATTTTCGGACGGCTCATAAGAGCACGGCCTACAGCCAGCATTTGCTGTTCACCACCACTAAGTGTACCGGCATACTGCCAGGAACGTTCCTTAAGGCGTGGGAAAAGATTGAAAACCCATTCAAGGTCCTTTTCGATTTCTTTTTTATCGTTGCGCAGGTAGGCACCTATTCTAAGATTTTCCATTACGGTAAGATCAGCAAATACACGGCGGCCTTCAGGACTGAGGGCAATTCCACTTTCACAGATTTTATTAATCTGCTTACCAATAAGCTCTTCATCATCTAGAAGAATAGAACCGCTTTCTGCTTTTACAAGCCCGCTGATTGTACGAAGCAAGGTTGATTTTCCAGCTCCATTGGCACCAATTAGAGTAACAATTTTTCCATCAGGAACTTCGATATTAATTCCACGTAAAGCCTTGATTCCGCCGTAAGATACATGTAAATCTTTAATTTTGAGCATTATTCGGCCTCCTCTTCTACGGCATAAGGTTTATCGGAAAAATCGGTATCTTCTTCTGCCTCACCAAGATAAGCTGCTATTACATCCGGATTATTCTGGATTTCATCCGGAGTTCCCTGAGCAATAAGGGCTCCAAAGTTTAATACATAGATTCTGTCTGAAATATCCATAACAAGATCCATATGATGTTCAATCATAAAAACTGAAAGATGAAAGTCTGTACGGATGCGGCGGATAAAGTCTGTGAGCTCAGCTGTTTCCTGAGGATTCATTCCGGCAGCAGGCTCATCAAGCAGCAGAAGCTTTGGATTAGTTGCAAGAGCACGGGCAATTTCAAGGCGGCGTTGAAGTCCATAAGGAAGTGAAGTACAAAGCTCATCCTTTACATCATAAAGACCAAGAATCTTAAGAAGCTCGGCTGTTTCTTCGCGCTGCTTTTTTTCTTCCTTCCAGTTGAGGCGGAAGGTTGCAGAAAAAACATTTGAAGTACGGCGAAGGTGCTTTGCAATCAGAACGTTATCAAAAACTGTCTGGCTCTTCCAGAGTCGGATATTCTGGAAGGTTCTGGCAATTCCAAGCTTTGTGATTTTATCTGGAGTCGGTTCAAGATGTCCCTTAAATTCAGTTTTATCTTTTCCCGCATAGAGTTTCTTCATTTTTCTGCGGGGATGATTTTCTACAATTTTATTTCCATTGAACCAGACAGCCCCGTTTGTAGGAGCATAAACCCCGGTTACAACATTAAATGCAGTTGTCTTACCTGCTCCGTTTGGGCCGATAAGAGAAACAATTTCTCCTTCATTTACTTCAAGAGAAAGATTGTCAACGGCAACAACACCACCGAACTGCATTGTTATATTTTCCATTTTCAAAATGTTCATAGAATTTCCTGATATGTCATGCTGAACTTGTTTCAGCATCTATTTTTTATCTGATTTGGATCCCGAAACAAGTTCGGGATGACGCTTTTTCTTTAATTTCTTAAAGAAGCCCGAAATTCCCTTTATCGAGAATTCTTTATCGCCCATAATTCCCTTCTGATAGAAAAGAACAATTGCCATAATAACAACAGAAAATACAACTTTTCTGAAGCCAGGTCGTAAAATCTGAATTGAAGTAAAGTTCAGGTTTGCGTTATCAAGGAAGCGCAGCCACCATTCTGAACAGGCAATAAAGAGGAAGGAAGAAATACAACTTCCGGTTACCGAACCGATTCCACCTATTACAACAATCAGAAGAATTTCATAAGTCATTGCTGATTTAAACTGACTTGCCTGAATTGTAGTCTGGAACATGGCAAGAAGAGCCCCTGAAATTCCAGCAAAAAAAGATGAAATTGTAAATGCAAGTTTTTTGTGGTGAGCAAGATTTATTCCCATAGCCTCAGCTGCAACTTCATCATCACGGATAGCCTTAAAGGCACGACCATAAGTAGAATTGATAAGCAGAACAATCAGTGCAATACACAATCCACTTACTGCAAAATAGAAGGTTGTAGTTTTAAAAACAGGATACTTTCTCAAAAGATTTGAACCGTTTGTAATAACTCCAAGCTTATCCCACTGAAAAATAGCGCGAAGAATCTCAGCAAACCCCAAAGTAGCAATAGCAAGATAATCTGATTTAAGATGCAGAACTGGAAGACCAATCAGATATGCAAAGAAGGCAGCAACAAGTCCTGCAAGAATCATTGCAATAACTACAGGCATGGTAAAATGAATTGCACCACCATTAAAATACTGATAGACTTGTGCACGGGCTTCAAGAGGAATTGTAAAGATTGCATAAGTATAAGCACCAAGCAGCATAAAGCCTGCCTGACCAAGACTAAAGAGACCTGTAAAGCCGTTCAAAAGATTCATACTTACAGCAACCAAAGCATAAATTGCACCCTTCTTTAAAACTGTAAAAAGAATTGATGTAGGACGGATTGTGTTTTCAAGAATTACAAGCACAATAAATAAAAGGGCCAGAAGACCAAAACCGATAAATAAATCTCTTTTTTTATTTGTATTTTCCATAGCAAAAACCTCAATAAAAGATTAAACCTTATCGGTCTGTTTTTCGCCGAAGAGTCCGGTCGGCATGAACATCAATACACAAATCAAAAGAACAAAGGTAAAGGCATCGCTGAAGGTTGTCCAGCCAAGCCCCTTGATAATATTCTCACAGATACCAATCAAAAAGGCACCAATTACAGCGCCTGGAATAGAACCGATTCCTCCGAATACAGCTGCAACAAAGGCTTTGAGTCCCGGCATACCGCCAACTGTAGGAGTAACTCCAGGGTAATTCGAAAAGAAAAGAATTGAGCCTATTGCTGCAAGGAAGGAACCTATAATAAAGGTCATAGAAATTACAGAATCAATTTTGATTCCCATAAGCTGGGCAGTTTCAAAGTCGCGTGAAACTGCACGCATTGCCATTCCGATTTTAGTATATTTTATCAGAAGAACAAGGCCTACTACGAGAAAGATAGTAAGGAAAGGAGTAATCACAGTGACACGTTTTGTGATGGCTCCGAATATTGTAATGGAGTCACTTATCCAAGGAATTTTAGGATAAGTCTTTAAAAGGCCTCCAGTAATATACAAAGCAAGATTCTGAATCATATAAGACATACCGATTGCAGAAATCATAATAGACATTCTAGGTGCAGTTCTTAATGGCTTATAAGCAATTCTTTCGATAGAAAAGCCGATTAAAACTGTAAGAATAATTGTTAATGGGATTGAAACCCAAAGTGGCATAACAGTATATGAATAAATCATAATAAGACCGGCTGCCATAAAAACATCACCATGGGCAAAGTTTATAAGTCTTAAAATGCCATAGACCATGGTGTAACCTATAGCAATGAGTGCGTACTGACCGCCAGTTGAAATACCTGCTAAAATATAAGGTAAGTTAGTCTGGAAAAAGTTCATCTACGTTTCCTGATAAACAAGGGTGATTTCGATACGCCGCCTTCGCGGCACTCAACCACCCCTGTATTTTTAAATTAGTTTACTTTCTGAATAGCAATGAAGTCCCACTTTCCAGTGTTATTGTTTACTTTCTTAATGTAAGCAACATCGCGTTCTGCATCACCATTCTTGTCGAATGCGATAGAACCTGAAACACCTTCATACTTTACAGATGGAAGAGCCTTCATAACATCAATTGATTTTGTGCTTCCTGCAGCCTTGAGAGCTTCAAGAGCGGTATAGTAAGCATCAAAGCCCATTGCAGAAACAGCAGCGATTTCATCATCACCACCGTTATTTGTCTTAGCAGTAGAGTTTGTATTCAGATAGTTTCTGAAACCATCTACGAAGTCTACAATGTTAGAAGCGTTACTTCCTTCTACGAAGAAGGTTGTTACATAAACATCAATATTTGTTCCTTTAGCTGCTGCGAGGACAACGTTAGAGTCCCATGTATCACCAGCGAGAAGTGGAATCTTAAGTCCCTGTGTATTTGCCTGCTCAATAATAAGGGCTGCAGCTTCGATAGAAACTGGTGAGAAGATTACATCAGCTTTATTATTTTTTGCATTTGCTACATAAGCAGCAAAGTCAGAAGTTCCGTCTGGGAAAGTCTCGAAGATAACTTCGATTCCAAGTTTTTTACAACCTTCAATAAAGTAGTTACAAAGACCTACAGAATAATCATCACCAAGTTTTGCAAGAGCATAAGCTTTTTTAGCACCAAATTTATCTTTTGCAAGATTTGCATGAACTGAACCCTGGAATGGATCGAGGAAGCAGATACGGAAATAGTGATTGTTTCCAAGAGTTACCTGAGGGTTTGTACATGTTACACCGATAGCTGGAACATCAGCAGCAGCAAAAGTATCAGAAGCTGCAATAGAAACACCTGAACCGTAAGATCCAAGTACTACAGAAACACCCTTGCTTACAAGTTCTGAAGCAGCGGTTACAGCCTTATCGTTTGAAGATTCATTATCAACGATTTCGAGCTGTACTGTATACTCTTTTCCACCAATTTCAACAGTTGGTGTAACAGTATTTGCATACTGAATTCCAAGAGTTTCCTGTTTACCACCTGCACCATTGTCTCCAGATGCTGGTTCATAAACACCGATTTTTACTACATTCTTTTTTTCTCCGCCACAACTGATAAGAGCAAAAGATAACATTGTAGATACAATAAGAAGTAAAACCTTTTTCATAAAATCCCCTTTCTATGATAATATAGATGAATAATTATATCACAAAATCAAAACATACAAAATATTTAATCAATAAATTACTATATTCTAAATAAAATTTATAAATTTTTATTTCTCGTGAAAAGTACTATCTTTTTGAAGATTTTAATGTTATATTTATTAATAGTGTATATTTACACTTATTATAAAGCCTGATTCGGGCTGAAAAAACTGGAGAATAACTAAAATGAAGACATTTGCTGGTCCTGTTCTTTTCCTTGATAGGTCAGATATCAACACTGACGAAATCATTGCTGCAAATTATCTTGCAGAACTTCCAAAACAGGAACTTACTTCACATCTTTTTGAAAATCTTAAAATTGATGGATTTAACCCTAAGAGTGACATTGCTGGAACTAAAGTAATTATTACCAGAGAAAATTTTGGTTGTGGTTCGGAAAGTGAAAAAGCACCATGGGCTTTAGAAGTTAATGGAATTAATACTGTAGTAGCTCCTACATTCGCAAAATCATTTAGAAAAAATATGTTTGCAAATGATCTTATGGCAATTGAAATTGACCGCAAAAGCCTTGCTGACATGTTCAGAACCTTCGCAGATAAAGATACTGAATGTAAGATTGTTCTCAATGATGATGGAACTGCAAAAGTAAAATTGATTGCAGGAAGTCTTTCAAAGAGTTATCAGTTTACTGTAGATGATGCAGAGAAGGCATTGTTCAACAAGGACTAAAAAATAATCGTCATCCCGAACTTGTTTCGGGATCTAACAAAAAAAAGACTGTCCTAATTGACAGTCTTTTTTTTCGGCTCATATCAAGAGGTCGGCTCGCAAGTCTCGCCTCTGACACATTTTCTTGTTGAACCTAAAACGGCCCGCTGTCGCAGCCCGTTTTTTAACGGTTCTTCTATTTTAGTGCCTCAAAAATAATATCAGCCAGGAAGATTACAGCGAGAATCCATGTAACAACAGGGATGTCTTTTGATTTCTTACCTGCGCATTTAGCGATAACGTAAGAAATGATACCCCACTGAATACCCTTAGCAATTGAGTAAGAGAATGGCATTGTCATAATTGTAATGAATGCCGGAATACCTTCTGTTGGATCGTCAAACTTAATATCTACAACAGATTTCATCATAAGATAGCCTACAAAGATCAATGCAGGAGCTGTAGCTGCAGATGGAATAAGGAAGAAAAGTGGACTGAGGAAAAGTGCAAGAAGGAAGAGAATACCAGTTGTTACAGAAGCAAGTCCTGTACGTGCACCTGCTGCAACACCTGAAGAAGATTCTACAAAAGATGTTACAGTAGAAGTACCAAGACAAGCACCAACAGCTGTACCAACAGCATCTGCCAACAAAGCACCTTTTACATTCTGTACTTCACCATTTGAATCTTTAAGATTACCCTGCTCTGCTACACCAAGGAGTGTTCCGATTGTATCAAAAAGGTCTGTAAAGAGGAAAGTAAAGAAGATTACAAAGAACTGTCCAATTACAGCAAATGAGAACTTACCAGCAGTTGTACAGAAAATTCCTTTGAAATCAAATGCAAATACAGTAGGAGCAGAAGGAGCTGATAAAGGTTTAAAGTTTTCTGGAATAGTTGTTACACCAAATGGAATGCCAACGATTGTTGTAACAATAATACCAATAAGAATTGCACCAGGAACCTTAAGTGTATACAAAACAATTGTAAGAATAAGACCAATTACAGCTACGATTGCAGTTTTATTAGCCATTGTAAAGTTTACATAACCGATAAGTGTACCAGTTTCAGTTGAAACGATTCCAGCATTTGCAAGACCAATGATTGCAATAAAAAGTCCAATACCTACAGCAACGGCTTTCTTAAGTCCTTCTGGAATAGACTTAATAATTGCTTCACGAACACCACAGAGAGAAAGTATGATAAAAAGAATACCTTCCAGAAGAACTGCTGTAAGAGCAAGCTGGTAAGTACATCCCATACCAAGTACAACTGTGTAAGTGAAGAATGCATTAAGACCAAGACCAGGAGCAAGAGCAACCGGCAGGTTTGCACAGAAAGCCATTACTAAAGTTGCAATGGCAGCAGAAAGAGCTGTGGCTGTAAATACTGCACCCCAGCTCATTCCAGAAGCAGAAAGAATACTTGGGTTTACAGCAAGAATGTAAGCCATAGCAAGGAAAGTTGTGATACCACCAATGATTTCCTTAGAAACAGTGGTGTTTCTTTCCTGTAACTTAAAAAACTTTTCCATAATATATCCTCCTTATGGATGCCTATAATAGAAGAAGCATTAAAAATCAAATCGTCAGATTTGATTTAGCTTCAACGAAAAAATGGCACAGAGCAAGCTATGCTTGCGACTATACCGATTTTTTATAAAATACATAAAACTTTATCGACACAAGCAGTTACGCAGGTGCCGCAGCTGGTACATTTTGAATAGTCAATAACAGGAAGTCCCGAACTACAATCAATTGCCTGCTCAGGACATTTTCTTGCACACATGCCGCACTTAAAACAGCCATGGGAACAATCCTTTTTGATTTGAACTTTGTTATCGCTTTTATTAGAACAAAGGGCTATAGCTCCCTTAAGGTCAGCGTCAATCATTTTGAATAAGCCTTTTGGACATGCAGCTGCACATTTTCCGCAGGCAACACATTTTGATTTATCAACTTTTGGAAGGCCGTCATCTCCCATACTCAAAGCACCAAAAGGACATACCTTTACACAATCACCAAAACCAATGCAGCCGAAGGCACATTTTTTTGTACCGTTCATTGTAAGCTGAGCTGCCTTACATGTTTTCAAACCAATGTATTCAGCTTTGTCCTGAGCACATTCTTTTGTACCTGCACAGGCAAGAAAAGCAACCTTAGGCTTTACCTCTACCCCAGCCTGTCCTAAGATTTCTGCAACCCTTTTTGCACATTCTGAACCACCGGCAACACAACCGTTAGTCGGGGCATCGCCTTTTACAACAGCAGATGCAAAGGCATCACAACCGGCAAGTCCACAGCCACCACAGTTAGCACCGCTGAGGGCATCGCGAACAAGTTGTACTTTTGGATCAGTATCAACGTGGAAAATCTTTTTGAAAAGACCTAAGAGTATACCAAGCAGAATGGCGATGATTGCTGCAACGATTATTGTATAAAGAATTGTATTCATTTTCGCCCTCCTTACTTTATAAGACCTTTAAAACCTAAAAATGCCAGGCTCAATAAGCTTGCACAAATGTAGAGAATCGGTGTTCCGGCAAAGGCTTTTGGAATATTTGCGGTCTTAACTCGGCTTCTTACACCACTCATGATTATCATAGAAATTAGGAAGCCCATAGCAGAACCAAAGGCATAAACAAGACTCTGAACATAGTTGTAGTTCTTGCCAATACAGTTAATTGTAATACCAAGAACAGCACAGTTAGTTGTAATCAAAGCAAGATAAACACCCATTGCATTATACAAACCTGGAGACATTTTTTTAAGGAAGAATTCAACAAGCTGTACAAGTGAAGCAATTACAAGAATGAAGAAAAGAGTCTGTAAGAATTCAAGCCCAAGCGGAACCATTACAAGTTTGTAGAGAGGCCAGGTTACGGCAGTTGCCAGCATGATTACGAAAGTAGTTGCCAGTCCCATTCCGGTTGCCTTTTCTGTATCATTAGTCATACCGATAAAAGGACAAATTGCGAGGTATTGGATGAAAACTACATTATCAATAAGAGCAGATTTTATAAAAAGTTTGATTGTTTCCATTATTTGTTACCTCCCTCAGAAGTCTGTACAGTTGAACTTTCAGTTGGTTTATCAGCTTTATTTTTCTGATACTGTTTATACGCCTGAAGACAGGCAGCAAGGATACCGAATACAAGGAAGCCGCCCGGTGCTGAGTTAAAGATTCCGATGCGGAAAGCTTCTGGAATTACATCTATCTTAAGGGCTGTTCCTGCAAAAAGTGTACCACCGCCAAGTAATTCACGAATCAAAGAAATTGCAACAAGAACGATTGTATAACCGATTCCCATTCCAAGACCATCGAGAATTGAATCACCGACCTTATTCTTAGAGGCAAAGGCTTCTACACGGCCCATGATGATACAGTTTACAACGATAAGTGGAATGAAAACTCCCAGTGCATTGTAAAGAGCTTCTACGTAAGCATTCAAAACCAATTGAACAATTGTTGTAAAAGCTGCAATTACAGTAATAAAAACTGGAAGACGAATTGCCGAAGGAATCAGCTTACGGAAAATCGAGATTACGATTTCAGACATAACAAGAACGAAGGTCATTCCAAGGCCCATTCCAAGACCATTGAAAATAGAAGTTGTTACACCAAGAGATGAACAAAGACCAATATTCAAAACAAGAAGAGGATTTTCGCGGAGGAATCCATTTACAAAGGTTTTAAGTTTTGTATTCATATAAAATTTTAGTAATACGTCATGCTGAACTTTTTTCAGCATCTGTTAATGAGATCCCGAAACAAGTTCGGGATGATACCAGCCAAGTTCAGGATGACGGTGTTTTACTTTTCAACCCCCTTCTGATTAAAATATGCAAGAATATTTTTTGTTCCTTCATTTATTAAAGAAGAAACTGCTTCACTGGTAATTGTTGCACCGGAAATTGCGTCAAAGTTTTGTCCTGCAACAAAGCCATCTTTTGCATTTTTTCCTTCAAACTGACCATAGAAGGTTTTACCGTTTGGAAGCTTAAAAGTTGCATCATTAGCTTTAAGGCCAAAGCCAGGTGAATCAGTAAGCTTAAGAAATTTAAGTCCAGTAACAGTTCCATCAGTTTTAATACCGATAAGAATTGTACCCTGATCATAAGTAGGACCAGTTACCTGGGCTGCACCACCTACAATCTCGTTACCGCGTTTAGCTACATACATTTCATCAACAGTAATTGCACCAACAACAGGAGGTGTAAAATCATTTATAGTTTCAAAGGTAAGTCCACTTTCAGGGAAGAATTCCTGCATTGCTGCACTAACCTTTTTAGTTTGATTTTCTGCAATTTTTGGAGCTGTAAAATTATTTACAAGGGCAAGCATTGCACAGGCAACTACTGCATATGCGCAAAGTATAAGCCCAAGCTTAATCATGCTCCAGGCATTTTCTTTTTCAGCCATTACTTTGCCTCCTTTACTTTTACTTCTGAAGGACGTCCAGCTTTCTTGCCGTAACCGTATTTTCTTGCAGTAAGATTATTAAGGAATGGTGCCACACTGTTCATAATCAGAATTGAGAACATAACGCCTTCCGGATAGCCGCCGAACTTTCGGATAAGGAAGGTAATTAAACCACAGCCAAAGCCAAATACAAGACGGCCTTTCTTTGTTATTGGAGCAGTTGAATAATCAGTTACCATAAAGGTAGCTCCGAACATAAGACCACCAGTCATAAGGCTCATAAGAAGATTCTCTCCAGCAATAAGAGAACATACAGCTACTGTTCCAACCATTGCTAAAGGAGCGCGCCAGTCAATAATGTGAGCAAGAAGAAGGAAAGCAAAAGAAATTAAAATCAGCAGAGTTGAAGTTTCACCAATACAACCTGCTCTGTTACCAATAAAGTAGTTCCAGAGTGTATCATCCTGCATAACAAAAGTTCCTGTTTTTATTGCAGATAAGGTTGTAGCAGAAGAAACAGCATCTACAGCACTTATAGTTTTAGGTGTCAGCCAGCTTGCACCCATGGCAGCAGGGAAGCTTAAGAACATAAAGGCGCGGCCTGTTAAAGCCGGATTGAATACGTTAGAACCAATCCCTCCAAAAAGTCCCTTAGCTACAATCATGGCAACTGCAGCTCCAACCACGAACATCCATACAGGAGCAGTTGGCGGACAAACCAGAGCCATCATAACGCCGGTCACACAGGCAGAAAGATTTGCTATTACAACTTTTTGTTTAGTAACCTTCTGGAAAAGAAATTCAAAAAGGACGCATGAAGCAACTGAAACAAGTATTCTTATTAAAGCAGCCCAGCGGAATAAAACAATACCCATAATGACTTCAGGAAGCAAAGCAAAAAGTACTGTTCCCATAATCATCTGAGTTGAACATTTAAAATTAAAATGAGGGCTTGAAGATACATAAAGTTTGTTATCCATCACTTGCCTCCTTCTGATTTTTCTGCAGCGGCTTTTGCGGCAGCCTTGGCTTTTTCTTCAGCCATCTTCTGGCGGACAATACCTTTACCCAAACGGATTCTTTGAATCAGATTTACTTTGGCAGGGCAAACAAAGGCACAACAGCCGCATTCAATACAATCCATAAGACCAAAGGACTTTGCCTTTTCAATATTTCCGGCTTTAAGCTCACGGACAATAAGGGCTGGAGACAATCTCATAGCACATTTGGCAACGCAGCTTCCACAGGAAATACACTGACTTTCTTCTTCGAGGAAGGTTTCTTTTTCTGTAAGGAAGGTTACTCCGCTTGTTCCCTTTGCAACAGGGAAATCAGCACAAGCCATGGCAAAGCCCATCATAGGACCACCGGAGATAATTTTTACAACTGCGTTTTCTTTAAGCTGAAAAACTTCTGGAATTAAATCGCTTACGATTGTTCCAACTGGAACACGGATATTTACAGGCTTTTCAACTGCCCCTCCGCTTATAGTAAGTGAACGTTCAATTAAAGGAAGACCAAGACGGAAGGCATCACTTATTGCACAGGCTGTACCAACATTAGAAATTACACAACCTGCATCGGCAGGTAATTTAGCACTGGGGATTTCGCGTCCTGTAGCTGCAGAAACTATAAACTTTTCTGCACCCTGAGGGTATTTAGTTTTTACAAGACAAACAGAAATTGAATCATTCTGACCAGCATCAGAAATTGCTTTTTCCAGATCAGGAATCAAATATTCCTTATTATCTTCAAGAACAATTATGCCTTTTGCTTTGCAACTTCC
>CAKUWD010000052.1 GCA_934699065.1 uncultured Treponema sp. | reverse complement strand
TGTAAGCATTGTTCCATACCTTCACAAGGTAAGCCATCTTCCAATCATCATTGACCCAAGCCATGCCTGTGGTCAGCGCTGGATGGTACCTGAACTCGCAAAGGCAGCTGTTGCCTGCAACACAGACGGTCTGATTATCGAAGTTCACAACAATCCTGAAAAGGCACTCTGCGACGGAGAGCAGTCTTTGCACCCGACTGAGTTTGCCCAGCTTATGAAGATTCTTCCAAAAATTGCCGAAATCAATGGACGCCAGGTATGATTTACGCAATCGTAGGATTAGGAATAATGGGCGGTTCTGTCGCAAAGGCAATCCGCTCAAACATAATCGGCCGCGATGACCAGGACGGCAAAATTTTTGCACTCGACAAAAATGAAGAGTCACTTTCTGCCGCCCTGACTTCAGGAATCATCGACCACTCCTTTACACCAGGCGAAACTAAAGAAATGCTGGCCCAGGCTGACATGGTTTTTGTCTGTCTCTACCCGGCCGCAACCCTGAACTTTTTCCGCAAGCATAAGAATGATTTTAAAGACGGAGCAATCATAACCGACATAAGCGGTGTAAAACACGACCTCTCACTGGCCTTTGAAGAAATCAAACCAGCAAATGCTCACCTGATTTTAGGACACCCTATGGCAGGCGGCGAAAAAGAAGGCTTTGCAGCCTCTCGTGGCGAATACTTTTTGAATCACAATTATATTCTGATTAAGCCAAAGAATGGATATGAAGACGAAGCTGTCGTTGAAAAGTTCCGCAAAATCATCCACGGTATGGGCTTTACCCGCATTACCGAAGTTGATGCTGATACCCACGACAACAAGATTGGCTTCACTTCTCAGTTATGCCACGTTGTGGCAAGCGCCATGGTAGAAAGTGCCGGAGACCCGGAAATCACAAGTTTTGGCGGTGGTTCTTTTGAAGACCTCACCCGAATTGCCATGATAAACGCACCCCTTTGGACAGAGCTCTTTCTTGCCAACCGGGAAAAACTTGTAGCTCACATAGAAAACTTTGAAGCTCAGCTGGACAATCTTAAAAAACTGATTGAAACACAGGACGCAGATGTGCTAAAATCACTGCTACAAGATGTGCGAACAAAGCGCATTCAGATGCAAAAGAATTAAAGGCAATACCGTCATGCTGAAACAAGTTCAGCATGACACAACAGGGCGATTATGGACAATTTACTTTCAATAAAAGCATATGCAAGCCGAGAGGCAGTTCCAATCATGCAGGATGAAGGCTGTGATTTTATCTGCGATTTCATCAAGGAGCACAGTTGCAAAAATATCCTCGAAATAGGAACTGCCATCGGATATTCTTCAATCCGCTTTGCAGGCCTTGCAGACGATATAAAAGTAACTACAATAGAACTCGACATAGACCGCCACCTTAAAGCTGTAGAAAACTTTAAGACCGCAGGACTTTCAGACCGCATCACCGCCATCCACGCAGATGCCCTTACATGCCCCCTTGAAGGCCTTTTTGATCTGATTTTTATAGACGCCGCAAAAGCCCAGTACATTAAATTTTTCGAAAAATACAAGGCAAATCTGGCCCCCGGCGGAGTAATCATAAGCGACAACCTTTCCTTCCACGGCATGGTAGACGACCTTTCCCTCACCCACAACTACTCTACAAAGAAACTGGTAAAAAAAATCCAGAAGTACGCAGAGTACCTCCGGACTAATCAGGAATTCGAAACTACCTTTTATGAAGTCGGCGACAGAATAGCTGTAAGCAAACGTCGCTAAATACGGTGGTTGAGTGCGTCGCAAAGCGACGTGTATCGAAACCACCGCAGACCTCGAAAAATGTGGTTTCGATACGGCTTCGCCTACTCAACCACCGGACATCTACCAGTGAGCCGAGGCGCCGCCACCACTAAAGTGACCGCCGCCTCCGGAGAAACCTCCAAAGCCACCCGATGAATGACCGCCAAGGCCGCTTCCCCCACCGCTGCCTCTCATTATGCTTCGCAAAGCAGCATCTGCAGCAATCCATGCTATAGTATTTCCGTTATGATAGTAACGTCCTCGACGTTTATTACGTCTGGCTCCCGCACTAATCATGCTCACAAAGAATATAAGCCATACAATAATTACAAAAATCGGTACAAGACTGTCGTCTCCAGAATTATCTTCACCTTCACGAACAGAACGCGAAACTGCACTTTCATCACCAGCAGCAATTGCGCCCATGTCTTTTACCCCCTTCATAATTCCGCCGGAATAATTTCCATCACGAAATTCAGGTACAATAACATTACGCAGAATCAGACCGCATTTTGCATCCGTTAATGAGCCTTCAAGTCCGTCCCCTACTTCAATCCGTAAATCATGCTCAGCATAAGCAACAATCAGAATCGCTCCATTGTCCTTTTCTTTATCACCAAGCTTCCATTTATCTGCAACCCGGATTCCAAAAGAAGAAATATCTTCCCCATCGAGAGAAGGCATTGTAAGTACAGCAATCTGAATGCCGCTTGACCGCTCAAGGCCCGCAAGGTATTCTTCAATTTCACGCTCATCACTTTCGCGGATAATTTTTGCATAATCGTTTACGCGGCCATTCATAGCAGGAACGCCAACGGCAAAAGCAGGACTCAGGCAGAACAAAGCTGCAAACAGCAAAGCCCCAAGATGTCTGATTATTTTATTCATCTTTACCATTCCGCATCCTCCAGAATTACAAGCCCGTCAGGAAGCTCATTTGGATTCTCTTCATGTGGAGGAAAGTATTCAGCAAGCAATTCACCACATTTCTCAATTGCAGTTGTAAAAGCCGCAGCAGCCTGTCCCTTGCGAAGATTTTCAGCCAGCTCATCAGCAATCAGGTTCCACATATCCTGTGAAATATGCTTTGAAATACCAGAATCAGCCACAATACGAACCTGACGCTCCATATAAGAAACAAAAATCAAAATACCAGAATGCTCAGCCGTATCATACACACCACTTTCTGTAAAATAACGGAAGGCACGGTTAGTAACACAGGTTCTTCTCACAGAAGGAGGAATTACAAGTCTGTCCACAACCGGAATATTTGCAATATAAAAAGCAATAACCACAGCCGCAAGACAAGAAATTATAAAAAAGAGCGGCAAAATCCAGCTCGGTTCATTCTGCCAGTAAAGTCTGCGGTACAAAGCAAGAATCTTATCAGAAAAAGGAAGCATGCATACAAGCACAAGCGCACCAAAAAAATCAGCCGCCAGCAGCTCCCAAAAGCAGTAACGGGCAGATTCCGGTGCAACTGCCACCGCAATCTCACCGGTTGTCTTTGCCTCAGCCTCAGCAACAGCATTCTTTATTGTCTTAAAATCTTCGTCCTTAAGCTTTAGCTTTTTGATTAAAGTTTTATATTTCACATTATCCTTCCTGTGTAGATTCCCGGGTCAAGCCCGAGAATGACATAATTGTCATTGCCCGGCTTGACCGGGCAATCTAAAACTCAACCTTAGGCGCAGATTGTGCCTCTGCACTTGCACTAAAATAAGACTTTTTCTCAAAGCCACTCATATTCGCAATAATATTTGCCGGGAACTGGCGGATTTTTTTATTGTAGCCCTTAGCAGTATCATTAAAGCGGTTGCGGGCAACAGTAATACGGTTTTCAGTTCCTTCCAGCTGATCCTGCAAAGCCATAAAGTTCTGGTCTGCCTTCAATTCCGGATACTGCTCAGTAACCATCAAAAGGCGCTGCAGACTGCTGCCAAGATTATCCTGAATCTGCTGATAGCGGGCAAAAGCCTCAGGATCATTCAAAACCTCATCACTGATATTAATCTGCCCGCCGGCCTTAGAACGAGCCTCAGAAACCTGAGTAAATACATCGCTCTCATGCTTAGCATAACCCTTTACAGTAGAAACCAGGTTCGGAATCAAGTCCAGACGTCGCTGATACTGGTTCTGCACCTCAGCCCAGGAAGCCGAAACGTCCTCCTCCAGCGAAACCAGCGAGTTGTAAGTATTCTTATAGAAAGAAAAAACTCCAAGCACACAAACAAGCACAACAATCAGAGCAATCAGCCCCTTAGAAATCTTTTTCATTATAATCCTCCTACCGTCATCCCGAACTTAGGGAGCGGCACTGCGAAGCAGCTATGCTGCGAAGGTTCGGGATCCATTACAAGATGCTGAACACTGAACTTGTTTCAGTGTCAGCATGACATTACTTTAAATTTATAAACGATTTGATAACTAGTCAACAAAAAAATCCCTTGCCCGAAAGTAACTTTCATAATAAAATAATAGAAATCAGATTTATATTTTTTAGGAGTAAATAATGAACAATTTCGTATTTTTGGGACCACCGGGAGCTGGAAAAGGTTCTCTCGCAGTAAAGGTAGCAGAAGACTACAAAATCCCACACATTTCAACTGGTGATATTTTCCGTGCAAATATTAAGGCACAGACTCCTCTTGGAGTAAAGGTAAAGGCAATTATCGATTCTGGTTCTCTCGTAAGCGATGAACTTACATTTGAACTTGTAAAAGACCGCCTTGCTCAGGACGACTGCAAAAACGGCTACATTCTTGACGGTTTCCCACGAACAATTCCTCAGGCAGAAATGCTCGACGGTCTTGTTGCAGACCTCAAGGTTGTAAACTTCCAGATTTCAGATGATATCGTAATCGGCCGTCTTTCTACACGCCGTGTATGTAAGGCATGTGGCGCTAACTACAACATCAAAACACTTCCACCAAAAGTAGAAGGTATTTGTGACAAGTGTGGCGGCGAGCTCTATCAGCGCGATGACGACAAGCAGGAATCAATTCTCCACCGCATGGACGTTTACCGCGAGCAGACAGAACCTCTCATCAATTACTACAAGAACAAGGGCAAAATTACTGACCTCGATGCATCAATCGAAACAGACATTTTGCTCGGCGAGTTCAAGAAAATATTCTAAGAGAATATATCTACAGAAATAAAACGGGTGAGCCTACGCGGCTTTAACTATGCTGACAAGTGGTCAAGCAGCTTGACTGCTTGTCAGTGTAGACACAGCCGCGTAGGCGCACCTGTTTTTTTTCTGTCCCCCGGGATTACCAGTTTATCACACGATAAACTGTTCCACGTGGTTATGAATCTTTTCAACAGATTCCTTGTTACCTACCGCAGAGGAATCTACCAGCTGAACAGTGTTCTTCATATTTGCTGTAGCTTCAAGACTTTCCTTTACGGCAGACATAGTAGACTTAGAAGCCGCAACTACCGCATCCATAGATTCACGCAGCTTTCCTGCTTCTTCAGTTTCTTCTTCTGCGAGATCACGAATAGCATGAATAGCTTCTACCAGATTATCCGCAGCTTCTTTAGTTTCTGCAGCCCCCTGATTCTGTTCAATCATAGCATCATAAATATTCTTTACCAGAGCAGCATTTTCAATTACGTTATCACGAATTCCCTGGAAGGCAGCACCAGCAGAGGTAATAGCTTCTACACCGGCACTTGTCTTTTCCATCATTTCCTTAATTTTGCTCTGAATATCACGGGCACTGGAAGATGAAGAAGAAGCCAGAGAACGAACTTCATCAGCAACAACCGCAAAACCGGCACCAAACTCACCTGCATGAGCCGCCTCAATTGCAGCGTTCATAGAAAGAAGGTTTGTCTGAGAAGCAATTCCCTGAATAACCTTCAGGAGCTTTCTAACCTCTTCAGATACCGTCTGAATTTCTTTCATTGTTGTAACCGCATGCTCAACTGCCGTATTTCCAATATCAGAACGTTCAGAAAGTCCCTGTGAAACCTCCTGAGCCTGTTTTGCAGTATTCGCAACACTGGAAATACTGTCTGTCATCTTAGAAATTGCAGAAGAAATACTCTGAACAGCTTCTGTCTGCTGTGTAACATGAAGCTTTACTGTATCAATAGAATCTGACAGCATTACAAGATTTTCACCGGTTACAGATACCAGTTCATCCTGTTTCTTTGAGTTTTCATCAATATGTTGAAGAGAATGATTCATAACTCCAATTGCACCGGTAGCATAGCGGGCAGATTTCGAAATGATTCCAGCAGATTCAGTTACAGCATTTGTTTCTTCCTTAAAATCTTTAATCATAGTAGAAAGCTTATCTATCAAAGTATTTACAGAAGAAATAAGAAGACCAAAGTCATCTGTCATGTTGATATTGATTCGGCAGGTTAAATCACCATTCATTGCAATATCATCAAGAAGTTTTGAAGTAAGTTTAATTCGCTGAGAAAGACCATGCAAAACCGTCATAAAAGGAACAGCACCAACTATAGCAGAAAGAATAATACACAAGCTGCCTTTCTTAAAAAAGGCTGTAAGCAGATCGCCCTGGAAAGTTCCGTTGTGAGATTCCAGCAGAATTCCATAAGGAACGGTAAGCATATTAATTCCAAGGAAGTAGAGAGCAATAAAAAATACCAGACCAATAGAAAGAGAGATTTTTGGAGAACGGCTTTTGAATTCTACAATAGAACCGATTTCAAGCATTTCTCGTTTTTTAATAAGCAGGTAATCTACAATTTTAATTGCAGTAATTGCCGAAACTCCACCAAAAGCCATTGCCTGTGCAATTACAAGGAACACACGTGAAAAATAATAAACGTTAGAACCATTTGCAATTCCAATCCAGACAATAATTATCTGTCCGATAAAAAATCCGATTACATTGGCAACAATAATCAGAGAAATAATTCCTCTGTAGCTTTTTAAGCAGATGGCAATCTCTTCATTAGTAGCCTTACGGTTTTCTGTCTGAATCTTTTTGACAATCTGGTCAAAAGGCTTGGCAACAAAGTAGCCGATTGCAACTGCAATAAACAAAAGAAGAGACGCAACCAAAATATTAGGAAGCGTACCACCCCACATAGCCGCAATATCATTGTAAATAAATTCAAGGGCAAACCATCTCAATGTCAGTACACTTACATAAGTGACTGAAAACAAAACGATTGTAAAAATAGCAAATATACTCATAACTTTATAATTATAATATACATTTAATGTCTTGTAACTAAAAAAATTACGATATTGTAAAAAATAAAAAAATATGTCATATTTGATAATCATTATCAAATTAACCTAAGGTGGTTGAGCCTGTCGAAACCACCATATAACAGGACGTGCACATTGTCACAACTAGAATGTAAAAACCTTACCCTCGGGTATGGAACAAAAACAGTAATAGAAAATCTCTCGTTCAGTGTAAACAAAGGTGATTATCTGTGTATCGTTGGAGAAAATGGTTCAGGAAAAAGCACACTGATGAAAACTATTCTTCATCTGCTCAAACCTCTTGCGGGAAGCATAGAAACCGGAGACGGTCTTTTATCAGATGAAATCAGTTACCTTCCCCAGCAGACAGATGTTCAGCGCGACTTCCCTGCAAGCGTACAGGAAATTGTTCTTTCTGGCTGCCAGTCACGCTGCGGGAAACGCCCTTTTTATAATAAAGAAGAAAAACATCTTGCTGAAGCTGCAATGAAAAAGCTCGGGATTACACATCTTGCAAAAAAATGTTACCGCGAGCTTTCGGGCGGCCAGCAGCAGAGAACTCTTCTTGCCCGTGCACTTTGCGCCGCACAGAAAATGCTTTTACTCGACGAACCTGTAACCGGGCTCGACCCATCTGCAACTCAGGAAATGTATGATCTTATAGAACAGCTAAATAAAAGCGGAATCACAATCATAATGATTTCACACGATACGGATGCTGCCCTCAAATATGCCAGCCATGTCCTGCATATAGGAAATGAAATCTTTTTTGGAGACGTAAAAGAATATGATAGACACCTTAGCAACATACTTTAGTTTTCCCTTTGTCCGCTACGCCTTCATAGTAGGAGTTCTGATTTCACTGTGTTCTTCCCTGCTTGGCGTCACCTTAGTTTTAAAACGATTCTCCTTCATCGGCGATGGACTCTCTCACGTTGCCTTTGGCGGAATCTGTATTGCAACAGTACTCGGCACCTTCATAAAAATCCCGAACGATATGTACATCGTTCTTCCAATGACAATTCTCTGTGCCATCCTTTTGCTGCGTTCAGGCAATAACAAAAAAATCCAGGGAGATGCCGCCGTTGCAATGATTTCCGTAGCTTCACTTGCAATCGGATATCTTTTGATGAACATTTTCTCAACTTCCTCAAATCTTACCGGTGACGTATGCAGTACCCTTTTTGGTTCAACTTCAATTCTTACTCTAACAATTGGTGAAGTATGGCTCTGCGCAGGCCTTTCAATTGCCGTTATTATTGCTTTCATAATCTTTTATAACAAAATCTTCTGTGTAACCTTCGACGAAAACTTTGCAACCGCAGTCGGCACTCATGCCCAGGTATACAATCTTGTAATCGCTATCATAATTGCAGTAATCATTGTACTGGCTATGAATCTCGTGGGTTCCCTTTTGATTTCCGCCCTTGTAATTTTCCCTGCTCTCTCAGCTATGCGGATTTTCAAGAGTTTCCGTTCTGTAACTGTATGTTCTGCTGTTGTTTCTGTTGTATGCTCCATAACCGGCCTTTTTATTTCTGTTCTCGCAGGAACCCCTGTTGGAAGTACAATTGTTGCAGTAGATCTTGCAGCCTTTCTCATATTTACACTGGTGGGAGTTTTTGTAAAATAGAAGTATGATTTTATTCAAAAATATTTGGGCGTTCCGGCAGCTGCGCTGCCGTCGGGCTCTTGCTCGATACTCCTCGGCCATTCTGGCCTGCGGTGTACTCGCGACGATCCCTAACGCTTTGCTCTCATGTAAAGCAAAGGACAAAATAGATAACTCAGGTCTTCAGGCTGCGGCCGCAGCAAAAAACACGGTGGAGCATGTCGAAACTACCGCTACACAAGAACCTTCAAAAGTCAATCTTGACCTCACAAAAATGTCTGCAACAATGATTTATTCAACAATCTTTGACATGCTGATTATGCCTGAAGACTATGTAGAAAAAAACATAAAAGTTTCCGGCTGGTTCGAAACCTACATGGACACAGAAAGCGGAGAACTTTACTATGCCGTACTCGTTCCCGATGCAACCGCCTGCTGCCAGCAGGGTCTGGAATTTGTATGGAAAGGAAATCACACCTACCCCGATGATTTTCCAAAACCAGGCCAGGACATCACTGTCACCGGCATCTACAAGATGATTGAAACAGACGGTGTAACTTATACCTACCTCGAAGCCAACTCTGTTGAATTTTAAAAGCATACGGATTCGATTTTAATCTGCACAGGGCTTCCGCATTATAAACAAAAATCCCGAAGTTTTGGCTCCCAGTCACGGTTGCGTGATTCAAAACCGCGCAATAATGCGGAAGACCTGCGAGTCCGTGTGACAAATAATACAACTTCTTCACAGACTTACTGGAATTCATTATAATTATTGCATTATTTTCAAAAAAGGAGTCGTGATATACGTCCACGTCAAGGCACGCTTCGCTTAAAGCCTTGACATGTCCGTTTAAGCGCCTCCTAACATAATTATGAGGCGCTTATGTCAAAATATCCATTTGAATCGATTGAGCCTAAATGGCAGAAGTATTGGGACGAACACAAAACTTTTAAGGTAACTGAGGACGAAAAGTATCCTGCAGACAAACGCATGTATGTCCTTGATATGTTCCCTTATCCAAGTGCAGCCGGACTACATGTAGGACATCCGGAAGGCTACACTGCAACAGATATTTACTGCCGCTACCTACGCATGAATGGATATAACGTACTCCATCCTATGGGATACGACGCTTTCGGTCTTCCTGCAGAAAACTATGCAATTAAGACTGGAACTCATCCAAAGACAACAACTAACGCAAACATAGAACACTTTACCCAGCAGATTAAGTCGCTTGGCTTCAGCTACGACTGGGACCGCTGTGTTTCTACTTGTGAGCCGGACTACTACAAATGGACACAGTGGATTTTCCTCCAGCTCTATAAAAAAGGCCTTGCTTACGAAGCTCAGACTCCAATCAACTGGTGTCCATCTTGTATGACAGGTCTTGCAAACGAGGAAGTAAAAGACGGCAAGTGCGACCGCTGTGGTGCAGAAGTTACTCACAAAACAATCCGCCAGTGGATTTTGAAGATTACTGATTATGCAGATCGCCTTGATGCAGACCTCGAAGGACTCGACTGGCCTGAAAGCGTAAAGGCTATGCAGCACAACTGGATTGGAAAATCAACAGGTGCTGAAGTAACCTTTACTGTTGCAGACAAAGACGGAAAGCCAACTGATAACAAGCTCACTGTTTACACTACCCGCTGCGATACTTTGTTTGGTGCAACTTACATGGTAGTTTCGCCTGAGCACAAAATCATTCCTGAAATCACAACTGCAGAGCAGGCAGAAGCTGTAAAGGCTTATCAGGAAGCAGCAGCAAAGAAGTCTGACCTTGAGCGTACAGACCTTGCAAAAGACAAGACTGGTGTATTCAGCGGAAGCTATGCAATCAACCCTGTAAACGGCAAACTTATTCCAATCTGGATTGCAGACTACGTTTTGATTTCTTATGGTACAGGTGCAATTATGGCTGTTCCTGCTCACGATGACCGCGACTGGGAGTTCGCTAAGAAGTTCAACCTGCCAATCATCGAAGTTCTTAAATCAGAAGTTGACGTACAGCAGCAGGCTTGGACTCAGGACGGAATCCACGTAAACTCAGAATTCCTCGACGGCCTCAACAAGGCAGACGCAATTTCTAAGATGCTGGAATTCCTTGAAGAAAAGAAAATCGGCCGCAAGGCTATTAACTATAAACTCCGCGACTGGGTATACAGCCGCCAGCGCTACTGGGGTGAACCAATTCCTCTGGTACACTGTCCTGACTGTGGAACAGTACCTGTTCCGGAAGAAGAGCTTCCATTGAAGCTTCCTGAGGTTAAGTCATATCAGCCTACAGGAACTGGAGAATCTCCTCTTGCCGCAATTGATGAATGGGTAAACTGCAAGTGTCCAAAGTGCGGCAAACCAGCGAAACGGGAAACCAACACAATGCCTCAGTGGGGCGGAAGCTGCTGGTATTACCTCCGCTACCTTGACCCACACAACGACAAGGCTTTCTGTGCTCCGGAAAAAGAAAAGTACTGGATGCCTGTAGACCTCTATATTGGTGGTGCTGAGCACGCTGTATTGCACTTGCTCTACGCCCGCTTCTGGCACAAGGTGCTTTATGATATTGGAGTTGTTTCTACAAAAGAACCATTCCAGCGCCTTGTAAACCAGGGTATGATCACTTCATTTGCCTTCCAGAGAAAGAACAAGACCCTCGTTCCAGTTGATGAAGTTGAACAGCGCGACGACGGAAAATACTACGAAAAGGCAACAGGCGAAGAACTTGAGCAGATTGTTGCAAAGATGTCTAAGTCTTTGAAGAACGTAGTAAATCCTGATGATGAAATTAAGGCTTACGGTGCAGACTCTGTTCGTATGTACGAAATGTTCATGGGACCTCTTACAATGTCTAAGCCATGGGCAACTCAGGGGATTGTGGGTATTCACCGCTTCCTCGAAAAGGTTTGGTCTGTTTCTGAAAAGCCAATGAGCGACATCGACATCAACGGCAAGCTCGAAGACAAAGCTTTGATTTCTGCCCGCAAGACTTTTGCCCAGACAATCAAAAAGGTAACTGACGATACAGCTACATTGAACTTCAACACAGCAATCAGCCAGATGATGATTTTCATTAATGAACTTTCAAAACTGCCGGAAGTTCCTCGCGCTATGTGGTCAGATTTCGTAAAGGTTCTCTCACCTTACGCACCACACCTTGGCGAAGAGCTCTGGGAAAAGCTTGGTAACAAAGAATCTATCGCCTATGTGACATGGCCAACAGTTAATGCAGACTTTGCAAAGGATGATGCAAAAACTATTGTTGTTATGGTAAACGGCAAAAAGCGCGACACCTTCGAAGCAGCACCAGGCAGCTCAGACGATCAACTCAAAGAAACAGCATTTGCCCGCGACGGTGTAAAGAAGTTTACCGATGGACATGAACTTGTAAAGGTAATTGTTGTAAAAGATAAACTGGTAAACATCGTCGTAAAATAGGCTCAAAACTGACAGCGGGTCTAGCCCGCTGCAGCTTAGCCTAATCATGAACACGACTTGTATTCTGCAAGCGTGTCAAACTAATTTCAAAACGACAAACTCGCTTGCGCTCCTTTGCGGTTTAAATCATAAATTCTTTCAGATCATTATTTAATAGATTTCCGATTTTATAAAAAAATAAATCCGGCTGTGGGACGCAGGCAAAAAACGATAAGGGGGAACCATCAGCGGCCACGCGAGCGAAGCAAGCGTGGGTAAGCGAATGATGGGGGATACCTTGTCGTTTTTGCCGTCGCTGGGACCCGCAGACGGATTTATTTTTTTATATGAGCCGAAATTCTAGTTAACTTCAGTTACACTGTTTATCAGGTTGAATAAGTATTTAAACCCCGTCGCCGCAATCGCTTTATCTGCCTCATTCGACATAGTCATAAAATAAAGCTTATGGCCAACTTCTTCACTGTCGTTGAAGGCTGCCATTAAGAAGCCGATTCCTGCAGGATCAAGTTCTACAAGTTTTGACATATCAAGCACGATATTGTTTTTATGAACCGCCTCATACAAAGTATTCTGGAATTCACCTATAGTATAAGCGTTAAGCGCTCCTTCAAGTTCGTACAAGTGATAGTTTGCACCATCTTTTTCGACAATTGATAACTGTTCCATATTATAAACCAGCCTCCTTCATCATAGTATCAAGATCACTCAAATCCGGCATTTCAAAACCGTCCGGCAGCGGCATATCTGCAGGTTTTTCTGTCGCAGACTCTTCGGCTGGTGCCTCTGGAGCAGCAGGTTCTTCTGCTTTTTCAGCCGTCTCAGCTTCAGCTGCTGCCGCCATTTCAGCTGCCGCAGATTCTGGAGTTACAGTTTCATCTGCAACAGCTTCCATCTGTGAATCAACCGGCTCTTCTACCGGAGCTTCTGAGTTTTCTGCAGCCTCTGCTGTATTTTCCGAAGAAGCTTCTTCAACAGTTTCTTCAGTCTTTTCTTCTGGAAGACCCTCGTACTTGATTACGAGAATAGATACATCATCTTCCATTTCCTTTGACATGAACTTAAGAAGACCGTCAAACGTAAACTGAGCCATTCGCTGTGCCGGATAAGTAGAGTTGTCAAGAACAGCCTGCTGAACGCGTTCCTTACCAAATTGTTCTCCACGAAGAGAGTGTGACTGTATCAAACCATCTGTACAAGCCATGATGATATCACCATGATTGAGCTTTGTAGTTTTTACAGAAATATACGGAGAAAGATCTTTTACGAATCCAAGAATGTGTCCACTACCCTGAATCTCAATTACGTTATTATAAACCTGAGTATACATCATGAGGGCTGGCACACCACAGTTGATGTAATACATTGTATCAGTTTCAAAATCGATAAGGGCAAACAAACCTGCAAAGATTGTTCCCTTAGGCAAAGAATCTCTTACGAAGGTATTAAGTTTTACAACCAGCTGCTTAAAGTCATGAACTTCTGCAAGGTAAGAACGGATGATGGACTTTAAGATGACCATGTTCATAGAAGCCGCAATACCCTTTCCAGAAAGGTCTCCTACTACAAAGAGGTGGCGTGTTTCTGTGAGACGAATCATATCAATAAACTCACCACCAATGTTGTGAGCCGGAACCATAAGGTAACCGATATCAACTTTTGGAGTCTTAACATGATCAATATTTTCCTGAATAGAAGTAATAATCTGAGAAGACATTTTAATTTCGCGGTTTACAACACTTAATACATCTTTGTTAGAGATGTTACGCATGTAATAACCAAATACGAAGAAGTAAGAATAAAGTTTTACAAATACGTTGTAATCATATTCCTTGTAGTGGTCACCAGAGGCCTTTTTACCAAGTGTAATAATACCAAAAATGTTATGACCTTCATTCAAAATGAAGAGTGCATCAGATTTTGTGTGCTTAAAGAAATCTTCCAGTTCTGTTTGAATAGAAGAAATATCGTGTTCCTTTTCAATCTGACTTCGAATAACAATACTCTTGTTGATGTTAAGGAGAGTATCGAACATAGGGTTATTCAAAGGGATTTTTACATCCATCTTATTTGAAGAATAGGCAACATCAAGCTCGTTCTGACCGGTAAGAATATAAACCGACATAGATGAAGCTTCTACGTTACGGCGCATAATTTCAAACATCTTTGCGGTAATCTGGTCCATTTCGCTCTCTTTGTAGTCTACACTTGCAAGATCTTTTTCGAGAGAAGCTTCATAATCAGCTGTATAAAGTTTTGATGATGTAGAAAGAACATTACTAATCCACAGAGAAAATAGAACAGCCACAATAGAATATAAAATAAACTCTGTAATGAAGCCGGAAGTATAAGCTCCACCAGCAGGCTGAAGCAGCATTGAAAGTCCGCCAACTACAGCAGCAGGAACTATGTATGAAACAAGAGACTTAAACAAAGTTACGAACATAGCCTTACCAGAAGGAACTGTAATCTTTGAAAGAGCCATGTAGAATACAACATACATAAACAGATATGAGAAAATAAAGAGTAATGAGAAGGCAGGAGCTTCTGCAGAAATAAACTTAATTGCAAGATTTATTGCCCACATTAAAAGAACACCTTCTGCCATTACAGAAGTCTGATATTTTTCAAGCTGAGTTGCATTCTTATCTTCTTGAAGAACAGCAAGGAAGAGCAAACCTGTAACTGGTACAATGTAGCGGTACAAATAAGTAAACAAAGCTGTCCAGGTAAGTGGGAAGAAATCACGGGCAGGAGAAGGAATCAGATATTCTGATGCAATAACAATTCCGTGTTCGAAAGAAATATCAATTGTTGTAAACTTAAAGAAGGAAATGAAAACAGAAAAGATAATCAGTCCATACTTTAAGATAGAAGTTACCAGAAGTTTTTTAGGTTTTCCGATTTCAAAAATACCAAAGCTTACTATTACAAACGAAATACCATCCAGCGCAAGACAGATTCGCATTACAGGAACAATAAGGGCATCAAAGTTACAGTACCTCATTATCAAAACAAGCACGAAAAAGATTGATTCAATAGTAGCTACCAGCATTGCAACTGAGAATGCAGAAACACCCATGTTATCTGCCTTACCTTTACTATCAATCAGATGGGTAAAGAAGATGATAAATAAAGCACAAATAATATTAAGAATTATATATATCATACTAGTAACCTACCTTGGCAATCATCATTGTAACGTCATCATGAAGCTTTTTATCGCCGTTGTATTTCCAGATCAAATCTACAATATCATCAACCATCTGCTGAGGCTCTTTTGCAGCACCAGCCATGAGGGTCTTTTTATAAATATCAGTATCACCAAGCTCAACACCGCTGTCATCCATAACTTCAGATACACCGTCGGTTGCCATCAGAATGGTATCACCGCGGAAAAGTCGTTTTTCTGCAACAGTAACATCACCTACATCAAGAATACCAATAAGCGAAGCATTAGAAGTAAGCGGCTTAATTCGGTAGCCATCAGGCGAAGGTGAAAGAATGATTGGATCAGACATGGAAGCATTGATATAACGGATACGCATTTTTTCTGTATCAACAATACTAAGGAACAATACAGTATATTTATCCTGAAGGTGCATTCCCTTGATAGCCTTATCAATTGCATGAAGCACACCAACAAGGTCTTCCTTGTCTTCAATAATTTTTACAGTATTCATTACCAAACCCATGATGAGGGCAGCAGGAAGTCCCTTACCAGATACGTCTCCAAGCATGAGCAGAGTCTTTGAAGCATCAATTGGAAGAATTGAGAAGTAGTCTCCTGATACGTTTACAAGAGGACGGTAATAAGTTGCAATTTTGAGCTTTGGAATGTTTGGAATCTTTTGTGGAAGGAAGGACTGCTGTGTTTCGGCAAGCTGTTCCCATTCCTTTGTAGTAGCAGAAATTTCCGAAAGAGTTGTAATTGTTCTTGAACGGCTTACAA
>CAKUWD010000051.1 GCA_934699065.1 uncultured Treponema sp. | reverse complement strand
GATACAGCCGCTACGCGGCCACTCAACCACCGGATGCAATGTGACGGTGGTTGAGTAGCCCAAAGGGCGTATCGAAACCACCGCAAAAACTGGAGACATATGGCCAAAAAGAAGAATAAACCCGACTTCTCTCGCCCTAAGGAAGAAGTTCTGGAAGAAAAAAGACAGAAAGCCGCAGAAAAGGCCCGCGCCGAAGAAGCTGATTTTATTACGCCCGGCGCAGTAAACGGAATCACCGTGGCCCCGGACGGCACTGTAACTGCTACCGGCGACACAGACCCGGAAGACGCTGAATACGACGGTCTTCCTCTCGTTGTAATCGCCGGCCGCCCTAACGTTGGAAAATCTACCCTCTTCAACCGCTTTTTACATCACCGCGTGGCCATTGTAAACGACCAGCCAGGTGTTACCCGCGACCCTGTTGAAGCAACTGCAATCATAAAGGGAAAACCTGTTCACCTTGTTGATACCGGCGGCTACAAGCTCACCCGCGACATAGGCACAAAAGAAGCCGAGCTGGACGACTACGTAGTTGAACGCTCCCTCGACATGATTGACCGCGCCGACGTAGTTATATTGTTGCTCGACGCCACAGAAATCACCGGCGAAGATGAAGAGTTCATCATCAAAATGCGTCCTTACTGGAATAAGCTGATTGCGGCCGTAAATAAAACCGAAGGCGGCAAAAACGAAGCCGAAGCCTGGAACTACGCGAAGTACGGCTTTAACGAGCTCATGCTGATTTCTGCAGAGCACGGCGACCATATCTCAGAGCTTGCAGAAGCTATTACCAGCCGCTGTGACTTCAGCAAGGTTCAGGTGCTTTCGAGCGACCACCCTATCAAAATCGCAATACTCGGAAAACCAAATACAGGAAAATCTACCCTTTCGAACCGCCTGACCCACAGCGAAAACTCCATCGTCTGTGACTACGCCGGAACCACCCGCGACGTTGTTGAAGGCGAGTTTGAATATGCCGGCCGCCGCTTTAAGGTTCTGGATACTGCCGGAATCCGCCGCAAGGCTAAGGTTCACGATGATGTTGAATACTATTCTGTAAACCGCGCCATCAAAACTCTGGACGAATGTGATGTTGTATTCCTTATGATTGATGCGGTAGAAGGTCTTGCCGAGCAGGATAAGAAAATCTGTTCCCTGGCTTTTGAAAAAGGCCGTGGAATCATTTTTGTTTTGAATAAATGGGATTTACGCGAAGAAAAAGACAATAAGGCAGTAAAATCTGTGCGCGAATGGATGAACATTATGTTTGCCCACATGGATTTTGCCCCTATTCTTCCGCTCAGTGCCCTTGAAGGCAAGGGTATTAAAGACCTGCTCAATACCGCAATTGAAATGTACGGCCAGCTGACTAAGAAAATCGGAACTGCTTCGCTCAACAATGCCCTGCAGGACTGGCTGGAGCGCTATCCGCCTCCTGCAAGTAAGACTGCCCACTTCAAAATCCGCTATATGACTCAAGCCAGTGTAAATCCGGTTTCTTTCATAATTTTTGCAACAAGACCGGAAGTTGTGCCAGAGCCTTATGTTACTTACTTGAAAAACCGAATCCGCGAAGACCTGGGCTTTGACCAGATTCCGGTTCAGGTAGAATTCAAAGGCAGCCGCCAGAAGTGGGAAGATAGAGAGAGATAAGAAGAAATCCGGTGATTGAGTAGCCCGAAGGGCGTATCGAAATCACCAGTATTTTCGGCTCATAAGGTGGTTTCGATACAGCCGCTACGCGGCCACTCAACCACCGTTGAAGAAGGAGTTAGAGTGTACACAATCGGACAGATCGAAGACTTAACAGGCGTAAAAGCTCACGTTCTCCGCTACTGGGAAGAAGTCGTTCCGGGCTTTACCCCGCGTAAAGACATGTCCGGCCGCCGTCTCTACTCTCAGCGCGAGGTAGACCTCATTCTCCGCCTCAAATATCTGATTACCGAAAAAAAGTTCACCGCCGAAGGTGCCGGCCGCCAGATAATCGAAGAAGCCCAGGCCGTCCAGGACAACGCCGACCTCATCAACCAGATCCGAGAATGCCGACAGATATTAACAGAACTGTATCTGAGAATTCAAAATGACGAAAGCATGTCATTGTCGGGCTTGACCCGACAATCTGCACAGGACTGACCATTATAGATTCCCGGGTCAAGCCCGGGAATGACACTAAACTAGGAATACTATGATACCAAAATCAAACAGCACACATATTTCTTCTCTCTTCGACACAAGTCGCCTTTCCAAGGACTCGGTTGCAATTCTCAACTCCTTCGACGAAATAATTCAGGGTGTGCGGCCGCTAAACTCGCGGCAGCTGCAGCAATTGCCGGAGCATATCCGTGAACTTTCTCATCAGCTTACAGATGACCGCGCCAGCCGCCGTCTAGGCTACATGAACGATAATATTCAGCTGAGTTCTTATGTGCGCTACTATACCTGGTGGAATCTTGTGCGCCTGACAAGACTTTTTGCAAATCTGCCGGATTCGGTTTTCCCGACAGCAGACTCTACCTGTCTTGATTTGGGAAGCGGGCCTCTCACTGTGGTTACTGCTCTCTGGCTTGCCCGCCCGGAACTTAGAAAACTCAAGCTTACCTGGTACTGTCTGGATGTCTCAGCCAATTCTCTTGCCCTGGGCGAAGACATTTATCTTTCTGTTGCTGCAAAGGCCAAGGCCGTAGACGAGTCTATTGAACCCTGGCAGATTATCCGCGTAAAAGGTGCTTTCGGAACTCCTATCAAACAGAAGGCCGGCTTTCTTACCTGTGCAAATATGTTTAATGAATTAGACCAGGCCAGCGACATGCCGCCAGAATTTCAGACAAAAAAATATTACGAACAGTTACAACGCTATACAGAAAAAGATGCCGGCATAATCCTTGTGGAACCTGGCGTTCCAAAGGCAGCCCGCACCTTAAGCTTGCTTCGTTCCCGCTACATAAAAGACGGCCGCACAATTGCTGCTCCTTGCCCACACGCAGAAGAATGCCCTATGAGCGGTTTTAAGGCTTATACAGGAAGTAAAAATAAATGGTGCAACTTCGCCTTCAGCACAGAAGACGCCCCTCGCAAATTGCAGAAGCTTTCTGAGATGGCAAAGCTACCGAAAGAACGTGCAACTTTAAGCTTTATGGCTGTGGAAAATACACGGTGGTTGAGTGACCGCGAAGCGGGCCTATCGAAACCACCTTATGAGACGACCTCTGCGGTGGTTTCGATACGTCCTTCGGACTACTCAACCACCGGACGATTGTCATCAAGCTACTCAACCACCGGCAGTACCACCATCCGCATCACCTCCGACAAGCTGCGTCTGCCTAACTACATGTGCGGCTACTACGGCTGCAGCCAGCACGGACTTGTACTCGTCACCCTGCCGGACGAAAACAACACCCGCCTGCCAAAACCGCCTTTCCGCCCGCAGTCAGGCGACCTGATCAGCGTTAAAACAAAAAGGCCGGACTCTCTCCCGAAGGACGAAAAATCCGGCGCTTATATCATTAGGCTTTAGGCGGCTCGCATAGTCTCGCCACTTGAGCCATTCTTTCGATGAACCTAAAATGGCCCGCTGTCGCAGCCCATTTTTTAACGGTTCTTCGATTCTAGGCTTTTTTAAGTGCTCCAACAACAGCTGCAACAATTCCTACTACTACGAGATAGAATCCAATTGTTGCTCTCTTAAGAAGCTGCTTTCCAATGGCTTTATAAATTCCACCACTTGTCATGAATCCGATTACAAGCACTACTGCACCTGCAAGAACACAAATAGCAAAAATCAGCTTAAGACCTTTGAGCTGAGGAACAAAACAAGCAGCAATACCTGCAATTGCTCCTGCAATAATCAAAATGGCACCAATTGCTACAAAACCACCATCTTTAGCATTTTTGATAAAATCAAAACCATTTGCTGAAGATCCAAACAAACCATTAAACATAGGGCAGCAGAAGCCAATAGCAACCAATGCCATTCCAATAAGATACAAGTAGCCAATTACGCTAACTTTCTTTCCCATAAAATCACTCCTTTTGATGGGTTATAGTTTTTCTAACTCTCCTCGAAAAAACTTTTACCTATATATTTTAATTTTAGCACAGTTTTCAGGTTCTTCAAGAAAAAGAACCAAAGGGTAGGCAGGCATAGCTTACCTCGATTGCAGGCTTACACAAACTCTACGCCGGTATCGCGGCAAAGCAACTGAACTGCAAGTCTTCCTGTGTAACCGGCAATCGGGAGTCCTCCTGGCATTTGTAATCTCTGGCCAGCAAAATAAACACCTTCTATAGAATCCAAAGTCTGCGGATAGTTATACTGCTTTCCGCCCTTTTCCCAGACACTCATCCAGCTGCCTTCGTAAGAACCGCAGTAGCGTTCATAAGTGCATGGGGTAGCAATATCCATAACCTCGAGAGAAGTTTTTACTTCCGGCATGAATTGTGAAAGCCGTTCTATAAAAAGTTTTCCAAGCTCTTCTTTTTTCTGTTTATAAGTTCCGTCTGCTTTTGCTGCTTTCCAGAACGAATAAGAATCTCCAATCAAAAGACAGGTGAGTGCTGTACAGCCTTCTGGTGAATGCTCTTTATATGCAGCATAATTGTAAATGCGAAGCTCATCCCATTTTGCACCGGCATATTCCAAAGGCTTTTCCAGAGGGAAAACGCAGCAATATGGAAGATTTGAGTAATCTGCTTTTACGCCAAGTCCTATAAAAATATTCTGTTCTGTAACAGCCTTATGGCGCATTGTATTAACCCAAGGTTCATCTATCATCTGATCAAACAGAGTATCCACTGCAGCACGGGCATCTTGAGTTACAATTACTGCATCTGCTTCGAATTCTCCCTTGTCTGTTATTACCTTTGTTACTTTTCCATCTTCAACATGAATGTTTTCTGCTTTTGTTCGAAATTCGATTTTTCCGCCCAACGACTTATACTTCTCCAGCATATTTGTAGCCATTCTTACTGAACCGCCTGCCGGATATCCGCAGTCGCCACTTGCAAAAGACCCCAATGTATAGATAAAAGATAATGCATTATATCTATATCCGATTGTACTTTCCAAAAGATGGCGCAGATTTTTATTTTTGAATTTTGCAACGTATTCTTTGTAGCTAATATTTTTAAGGGCAGGAACTTTTAATACAGCAGGAAGCATTCCTATAAGCCCCGGAATATCCACTTTTACAGGTTCTTTGCATTTACAGCCGCGAACATCAAATATCGGCATGTAAAATTTCGAAAAAGCTTTGATGTCGCGGTACATTTTTTTGATGCGACTTTTGTCTTCCGGTGCATAACGAATTAATTCATCTTTCATCTGAGAAAGATTTCTGTAAAGGGCAACCGTTTTGCCGCTTTCATCAAATAAAGTATATAGAGGATCTCTGTTTTCAATAGGATTGTTTTCCTGCAAGGCTCCTAATTCCTTCCACACTTTGTTCATTGGAAGGTTCGGTTTTGAACCTGTGAGCCAGTGCATTCCACCTTCAAAATAATATCCTTTGCGGCTCCAGCTTGTAGAAAGCCCTCCAGGAATAATGTGTTGTTCCAGAATTGTTACATCAAAACCTGATCGTGTTGCATATATACCCGCAGAAAGGCCAGAAATTCCAGCCCCTATAACTACTATCTTTTTCATAAGGTCAATTTTAGCACATCAGAAGTGATATAACAATTAAAAAAATATACAAACTTTTAAAATAGGTAACACTACATATAAATATAGACATATACTTTATATCTTGACTTTCAGTTTGTTTAAGTTATAATTGCTCTGATATGACTCAAAGTTTGTTTATTATTCTGGCTGGCTTTCTCTCATTTATTTCGATGCCATTGATTATTCTTTTTTGTAAAAAATTCAGTTTATATGATTATCAAAATGCACGAAAAATTCATTCTGGAAACATTCCTCGCTTAGGTGGTGTCGGAATCTTTTTTTCCTTCATCATTTCTGCCTGTATTTTCCTTTTTATAACTAAAGCAGAAAATATTCACAAACTTCTTCCATTTATTATTGCCGGTTCAATCGTTTTTGCATTTGCTTTGCTTGATGATCTTCTTACTTTGCCGGCTCTGGCAAAGCTTAGTGTTCAGCTTATTGCTGTTTCTGTAGTTGTTTTTAATGGATTTCATTTTAAGCAGTTTTTTTCATGGGTTCTTACACTCCCTCTGAGTTACATTCTTACCTTTGGATGGGTTCTTGGTGTAATAAATGCCTATAATCTGATTGATGGTCTTGATGGTCTTTGTGGATCTTTATCTATCACAACTGTAATTACTCTTGGTGTTCTTTATATCCTTTCAGGAAACTCTGAATCTACACTTTGCTTTATGCTTGCTGCTTCGATTTTTGGTTTCTTGTGCTTCAACTGGCCGCCGGCTAAGATCTTTATGGGTGATGCGGGAAGTCAGTTTTTAGGCTTTATGATTTCTGTTTTCCCTCTTTTTGATTCAAGTGATATTTTTGAACATAACAAATTCCTTATCATGATTGTTATTACTTCATTCCCTGTATTTGATACTATTGCTGCCATCTGGCGTCGAATTCGCGATAAACGTCCTATTATGTCTCCAGACCGTGCTCATCTGCATCATAAGCTTTTGAACATGGGATATTCAAAAAAGACTGCTTTGTATCTTATGTGCTTCCTTCAGCTGCTTCTTTGCGGTTCTGTAATTATTTCTTACTTCCTTGGCGCAATAAGAGGAATGGCTCTGCTGCTTGAATCTCTGGTTTTTGTGGTTTTGTTTTTCAGTTTTATTCATTACACAAACAGAGCTATCATTCTTAAGCAGCAGAATGAAGAAAAACAGAATACTGATAAATCTGACAACGAATAAAGACTTGCTCTTTATTGAGCACCAAATATTTCTTTTTTATGAAGAACGCCCAGTTCGTGAATATTTGATTCCAGCCGGGCGTTTTCTTTTTTTTCTGTCTTAATATAATCTGAAAGGTCTATTGTAAAACGGTTCATTGAAAAATGCTGGAAAACATAAACGCGATTCCAGGCATCTTTTCTGTTTATGAGACTGGCTTTTAATGTGTCGCGATATGGGCAAAAGATTTTTTTGTCTTTAAGTTCTGAATAGCCTACGAGCCACAACTCTGTTCCAAGCTCAGCATGCAAAGCGGCTGTTTTTTCTGCCATCCAGATCTGGGATTCTTTTATGAGGCCAGATATTTCAGGGCCGCCCAGTTTTGCTATTGTATTTAGCTGAATGGTTTTTGCACTGTGTATTGGTGTTTTATTTAAGATAATAACATTACGACGAAAATCAACTCCAAGCTCCGGGTTACGGCGAAAGTATCCTTCTGCAATTTTTCCGGCCTGGCCAACCAGATAGCGGTTATTTATTTTCAACTGCTCGTCTTTGCCAGGGTTATCTCCTATTACAATCAGTTTAATATCATCTTGAGGCTGAATATCATCTAAGGCACGATTATAAACAACTGGGGTTTCAAAGGAATATTCTGTATTTTTGGCAAGTCGGACAGCTTCTTTTTGTAAATCAGTAAGCTTAGGAGCCCGCTCTGTCCATTCTTCTATTTTTTGCTTTAATTCCTTTTTAAAATCACAAAAAATATTCCACTGTTTTTCTGTCATATCCTGATAACCTTTTTCTTTTTACTTTCCGATAATTATAGTATAAAATATTTATATTGCATAAGCAAAAAAAACGAATTAATTAAATATTTTCTTGGAGGATTTATGAAAAAACTTCTTGCATTTGCTCTTTCAGCTGGTCTTAGTATCTCGCTTTTTGCAACGGATATCTTTACATACGTACCTATTACAGACAATGTAAAAACCTACACAGAAACTGACTTTTCTATAGCATCCCGCTTTGGAACTTTATATAGAACTCCTAGTTCTAAGGTTATGCATGTTTTTGATTCAAATGGCAAAGAAACATCATCTTCTGAGCTTACTCCTAAAGACGCTGTGATCAACACAATTAACTCTACTTATGATACTGCGGGAAATCTTGTTGAACAGCTTTGTACTAATGCTGATAACGAAGTTGTATGGAAAAACACTTTTGCCTATAAAAACGGACTTAAAGTTGATTCTTCTGAGTTTGACAGAAAAGGTACTCTTTGTGCACGCACTATTTTTACTTATGATAATAATCTTCTTACTGATGAATCAAGCTATGACGGAGAAGGTGCTTTAATATGGAAAACAATTTATAAGTATGACGAAAACGGCCGCCTTCTTTCATTGAATGAATATAACCCGGACGGTTCTCTCAGCGAACTTTCATCATACAACTACACTGATTCTGGTTCTATTGATTCTGTTACTAAATATGATGCTGATACAGGAAAGCAGACTTCTCTTGTATTCCGCTATGGTACAAACGGCGTTCTTAACGAAATTACAACTTACAATTCTGATAAGCAGGTAATCAAAAGAACTCTTCTTAAATATGATGCAAAAGGAAATGTAAATAAGGTTTCTGAATATGATGTCGCAGAAAAGTTCGGCACCACAGTAAACGAACTTGTAAATATGTCAGAATATAGTTTCGAGTATAATTAAAATCGAAGAACCGTTAAAAAATGAGCTGCGACAGCGGGCCATTTTAGGTTCATCGAAAGAACATTTCAAGCGGCGAGACTATGCGAGCCGCAATGACGGAAAAGCCGAGCTGTAATGCAGCTCGGCTTTTTTATAGTCCAATGAATAAAAAAATCTGAAGTGCGGAGTGAAAAAACACATCAGGTTGCATCGAGGAGTTTTGGCGCTTAGCCATCGAAAACAATCCGAGGATTTTTGCTTGCAAAAACCGCAGGATTGTTAACACAAAAACTAGCTCGCCCGCAACCTGATGTGTTTTTTCACGGGAGCACTTCAGATTTTTTTATTAATAGTTCTGTGCTTCGATCTGGAAATATGCCTGTGGATGTGCACAAACCGGGCATACCTTTGGAGCTTCTTTTCCAATTACAATGTGACCGCAGTTGCGGCACTGCCAGATAGCATCTCCATCGCTTGAGAATACAATCTTATCTTCTATATTTTTAAGAAGTTTGCGGTAACGCTCTTCGTGGTGCTTTTCGATTGCAGCTACACCTTCAAAAAGTTTTGCAATGTATTCAAAACCTTCTTCGCGGGCTGTTTTGGCAAAACCATCGTACATATCTGTCCATTCATAGTTTTCGCCGTCTGCAGCAGCTTTGAGGTTTTCTTCTGTTGTTCCTACACCGCCGTTTAAAAGCTTGTACCACATTTTTGCGTGCTCTTTTTCGTTATCTGCTGTTTCAAGGAAAATTGCAGCAATCTGTTCGTAGCCTTCTTTCTTTGCCTGACTTGCATAATAAGTGTACTTATTGCGTGCCTGTGATTCACCTGCAAAAGCTGTCTGCAGATTCTTTTCGGTTTGTGTTCCTTTAATATCCATAGTCTTTGCTCCTATAAAAAATTTATTATTAAAAATATAATCTAGAAATATAAGAATGTAAATGAAAAAAAGTGTTATATGTTAGAACTTCTGTCGGGCTAGGGCATGGAGCGGTGGCGAAGCCAGCGACCGCAGGGGGCGGCGGCCGCAGGCCGGCGCAACCGAGGACGCCGAGGGTACCGAGCCACGGAACGCCCGACCGGCTGGCGCAGCCAGCCGGGAGCCTCCAAAATGGGAAAAAGCACTTGAAAACTGACTTATAATGTTTTACCATATAATATTGAGAGGAAACGTATGAAAACTATAGGTATCAAACTCGCAGACGGCTCTTTTTACCCGGTTTTAGAGGATAATACTCCTTCTGAAAAGAAACTGGAATTAACAACTGCTCACAATAATCAGACAAAGGTTATGGTAGATTTGTACCGTTCCGCTACCTGTTCAATGGATGATGCCGAATATGTTGATTCTCTGCAGATTGAAAACCTGGTTGCCCGTCCAAATGGTGAGGCTGATATAAAGTTTACAATTTCTCTCGATGAAGATAATCAGCTTTCTGCTAAAATTGTAGACAGCGAAACTGGTAACGAAAGCAATACAACTATAACTCTTGTTTCCCGCACTCTTGAAGAACGACTTGTTACAGATGAATATGGAATTAATGATTCAAATTCGAACAAAGCGGGTGTGGTTGCTGCTGGTGCAATAGCTGCAGGCGGTCTTCTTGCGGCAGCTGCGGCTATGCGCGAAAAAGTAAAAGATGAAACAGAAGTTGAAGAAGAACCTGTTGTAGAAAATGTTGATGACGGGGTTCCTTTTGGTGACGAAACTTTTGTTGAAGAACCTGTTATTGAAGAATCTACAACTGAAGAAGTTGCTGCAGATGAAGTTGTAACTGATGATATAAATCTTGAAGAAAATCCGGCTGATGAAATAAACTTTGACGAACCTCCAGCAGAAGAATCTCCGGTTGAAGAAGCTGCTGTGGAAGAAAGTGTTTCTGAGGAAGAATCTTCTCTCCCAGATATGGATTTTGATTTACCGGATGAAACTATTTCAGAAGATGGAACAGAAACAAGTGAAGTTTCAAATGAATTATCAAATGAACTTGCAGATATGGACTTTGATCTTCCAGACGAAAGTGTTTCAAATGAAGAGATTTCTGCAGATGAGACAATTACGGATGAAACATTCGCCGATGAAGCTCTTGCAGATGATACAATAACTGAAGATAATTCCGGTTTACCAGATATGGACTTTGACATTCCAGATGACACTACAGAAACAGAAACTCCAGAAATGCCGGATGATTTCTTTAATACTGATGATCTGGATAATACTGATGAAAGGCAAGAAACTATGAAAGACCCTACTTTTGATTCTGTCTCTCCTGCAGCAGGTGGACTCAACTTCGATGGACTTTATGATGAAGAAACAGAACGTGGAACTCCTGCAGAAAATGATGCTGATGAGGTTAAGAAAAAGACTAAGGTTCCTGTTATCATCTGTATTATATGTGCAATTATCTGTATTATTGCAACACTTTTGATTTTGTTTATTATTCCTTCAAAATATAATCTTATTACAAAGAAGCATGCTAAAGAGGCCGGAACAACTGTTGCTATTGAAGAGCCGGCTCCTGAACCAGAACCAATTCCTGAGCCTGAACTGGAGCCTGTAGTTCCTGAAGCAAAGGAAGATGAAATTATTATCATAGAAAAGGCTGAAGAAGTTGTTCCTGCGCAGCCTCCTGTTGCAGAAGAAAAGCCTAAGAATATCACTTACAAAATTAAGTGGGGCGACACTCTCTGGGATATTGCAGATACTTATTATAAGAATCCATGGAAATACAAATATATTGCCCGCTATAACGGCATAAAGAATCCTGATTATATTATTTCTGGAACTAAGATTGTAATTCCGGCCGAGTAGGAGACAAATGCACTCTATTGAGCTTCTGCGCGGTCTTCCGGATTTTCGACGTCTCACAATTAATCTTCTGGTCTCTTTTCTTATGCTCAGCGCAGTGTCGTGTAAAGCCGCGGCTTTGCCTGAAGGTCAGAAGAAGTTTGGCAGCGATGCCGACTATTTTATAGGACTGCGGCTTCTGCAGGAAGGTAACGAGAACGCTGCCCGCGAAAAATTCAAGCACTGCATAAAAAAGGGGACACCGCGCTGCGCGCAAAAGAGCGCCGAGCTTCTCTGTACTTTCGGAAATATTCAGGAGAAGAATGTCGCTGCGGAGAATTTGCTGAAGCTCTTCCCGGGCGATGAAGCGATTCTGATTGCTGCCCGCCAGTTCGCGGCCTCCGGGGAAATCAACAAGCTTATCGACTGTACAAGCGGTCTGGACTTTTCCACCGCAAAAAACGAAGTGATTCGCCTCAGGCTTGAGGCAATGGGCCGACGCGGGGATTCGGCTTATGAGACGGAAGTTTACCGCTGGTTTACCGAATGCCCGCTTTCTACCGAGCACTACCAGTTTTACCGCGATTTTTATACTCACCCTGATTTTGAAGGAGCCTATGAAAATCCAAACTCTGAACTGGCCGCAAATCTGTCTTACACGCCAGAACAGTTTGCAATTCATTACCGTATCGAGTCTTATAAACGAAACTATTCCTACACTACCCGCTGTGCTTCTCTTCTTACCGGATATTTTGCCGATGGAACTCTTGCTCCTGCACCACAGCTTGTTTCTGATTTTGGAAAAAACACTTTGTACGGCAGCATGGAATTTACAAAAAACGCAGCCTGGTTCAGTAAACTGGCACAAACTTATTCCGGAACTCCCGCTGAATTTTATTTCTGGTTTTATGCCGGAAGATTTTACGAAAAGGGCGGAATGTATTACCGTCAGAGCCGGCAGTGTTTTGAAGCTGCTATGGCTGCGGCTTCAGCCTCAGGAAATACTTCTCAAAAAGACAATGCCCTCTGGTATCTTTTGAATACATCCTTAAATTTTTCGATGGATTCAATAATTAATTCTATTGATGTGTATTCGCGCGAATGGACTGACTGTGAATATTTTGAAGATTTTTTTGAACAGCTGGTAACTGCCCTTCTGGCGGCTGGTCGCTGGAATGAGTTCGGTCATATTTACAAAGCAATTGATGGATATGCTTCCGACTTAACAACGGCACAATTTGCCTACATTTACGGCCGCCTGATTCAGGAGGGACTTGTTGAAGGAACAGAAGAAGAAGCGAGATCTGCTTTTGAGCGTGCCTGCCGCGGCGGCAGTTCTGTTTATTACAAAACTCTTGCAGCCTACAGACTTGGTTTATGGACTAATCAGATTGAACTTCAAAAAATTCTTTGTGCACCAACTTGTGTAAAAGAATCTTCTTCTGCTGCTTCATCTACTTCATCTGTTTCATCTGCGCCAGATACCGCACTTGAAAATCTACTGCTTGGTTACGCTTGTTTTGGTTATCCGGAATTGATTTATCCTGAATGGCAGAAAACCCAGGGACAGACTATTTCTACTGAAACTAATTTTTATCTTGCCGATTTTCTTGCAAAATGTGCTGATTCTGAAAATCTGGAAAAGGATTATTATGTTCAGTCTTTGCGAATTGCAGCGCGTGCTCAGCGAAATGCCGGCTCCCGTATCAAGCGTGAAGAGCTTTCTCTGGTTTATCCGAATTTCTTCAATGACTTTGTTTCAAAATATTGCGAAGAATACAAAATCAGTGAATCTGTTATGTATGCTCTGATTCGAAGCGAAAGCTTTTTTGATGCTGATGTTATGAGTTCTGCTGGAGCTATTGGTCTTACTCAGCTTATGGAATTCACTGGAAGCGATATTTCCCGTCGCTTCAAAATGTCTGATTATTCTCTTACTGACCCGGAAACAAATATCCGCTTTGGAACCTGGTATCTTGCAAATCTGATTTCGCGCTGCGACGATTCTCCTTTGCTGGGATTTTTCTCATACAATGCCGGAATTACTCGTGTTCGCCGCTGGCTTCAAAGCTCTCTTACTGAATTCGGAAAGAAAAGCAATATGCCGCTCGATCTTTTTCTTGAAACTGTTCCTTTTGCAGAAACCCGTGAATACGGCCGAAAACTTATTTCTGCAACAATTGCTTATGACTGGCTTGCTTCCCCTTCCCGCTTCCCGCAGACTGTAGAAGAATTACTCAAATAATCCTCATATTTTACATGTTTCCGCATAACAACATTTATTAACAATATTAATTGCCTTGTCGGAACTCATATTTTTTATTATCTTATATCCAGTAAGGTGGTAAACATGATTGAAGATCCAAAATTGCTTGAAACTGTAAAAGAAGCACTGGAAATGTTCCGTCCTCAGCTCCAGGCAGACGGCGGAGACATGGAATTTGTTTGTATTGATGATGATTACAAGGTTCATCTTAATTTGACTGGTGCCTGTGGTGGATGCCCTATGGCTGTTATGACTCTTAAGATGGGTATTGAACGTTATCTGATTGATGCATGTCCGGAAATCAAAGAAGTTGTCCAGGATAATGCACAAAACTTCGACGAAATGGGAATGGGATTCTAATGAAAATTGAAAATGATAAATGGGTACAGATTCACTATACCCTCAAAAATGATGCCGGAGAACAGCTGGATTCTTCTGTTGGAAATGAACCTCTTGGTTATGTTCACGGAAGAGGTTATTTAATTTCTGGCCTCGAAAAACTTCTTGAAGGTCATGAACCAGGCGATAAGTTTTCTGCACACATTGAGCCAAAAGACGGTTATGGTGAATATGATGAAAAACTGATTGTGGAGCTTACACGCGATAAGTTTGAGTTCGACGGCGAAATTCAGGTTGGTATGCCATTCCAGGTAATGACTCCTTCTGGACTTTCTATTGTTCATGTAACTAAAGTTGAAGGCGATAAAATTACAATCGATGGAAATCATGACCTTGCTGGAAAAGCCTTAAACTTTGACATTGAAGTTGTTGATGTTCGCGATGCAACTGAAGAAGAACTTTCACCAACCAGTGGCTGCGGAGGCGGTTGTGGTGGTTGCGGCGGAGGCTGTGGCAGTAGTTGCGGTGACGGTGGTTGCGGCGGTTGTGGAAACGGAAGTTGTGGCTGTAACTAAATTTATTTTATAGATTCTGAAGCAGAGTTATTTATATTGAGTGCACCAAGAAGGGTTTTAAAATTCTCTTCTATTGGTGCATTTTTTATATCTACAATAACATCTGCAATTGCCTGATACTGCTGATATCTTGTCTGGAATTTTTTTATAAGAATATCTTCTATCTGTTTTAGTGAAGTTGGATTTTCATTTAATACATAAGCCGGAACATTTGTAAAACTTCCGGTTTCTGTTTCTTCAATCTTTTCCATAATGCGGCTGACTGAATGTTTTATATCAAGTCGAAGGAAAACAAAAGTACCGCAATCGCGCAAAGCCTGAAGGGCTGGAGGGTTATCACAGATTCCTCCTCCTGTCGCAATCACAATCCGTTGTTCCGCATTGTCTTTCATAACTGTACGACATGCTTCTTCTTCTGCAAGAGTGAATTCTGCAACACCTTTTGTTTTATACAATACTCTGAAATTTACTCCCCGAATTCTGCTGATTTCTTCGTCTGTATCAAAAAAATTAACTCCGAGCTTTTCTGCAAGTAATTTTCCTTGTGTTGATTTTCCGCAGTGTTTGCAGCCCATCAAAACTATTGAATTATTTATTCCTTCACTCATAGTGGTTATTATAACATACGAATTGTAAAAATCTAGTGATTAGGTTAAAATCGCAGATGTGCAGTTTTGTCTGCTTTTTTATTCTTTCTGAGGAGGATATAGCGCATTATGGGAATTGTTCTTTGTTTTGTTCCGCTGATTCTTGCAATTGTTTTGTTTACTTTTGGCTTTAAGGTTAGAATCACCCATCAGCTGATTGCTATTCTTCTTGGGCTTGCAGCTGTTCTTCCTATCTCAGTTATTCAGTATTTCATTCCCTCTATTTCAGGGCTAATACTTTCTCCAGTACTCCGCGCTCTTTTGAAATCAATTTTCCTTTATGGTCTTGTTGAAGAAGTTCTTAAAACTGTTATTCTGCTGCCTCTTCCTCATAAAATGTATGATTCTGCAGAAGGCCGTGGAACATTTTTGATGCTTGCTTTTGTTGCCGGTCTTTCGCTGGGCTGTTTTGAATCTGTAGTTTATTATTTTGATCATCTTCAGATGGCAAATAGCCGTGGTGCTACCCTGCTCTATGGTCAGATTGCAGTTCGCATTTTTACTTCTGATGTTATTCATATGATGTGTACGGGGCTCTGTGGTCTTTTTGTATATTCCTGCCGAAATAAGCCGCGCCATGTGTCTTGTCTTGTTGCTGCAATTCTTTTGCATGGCTTTTATGATTTCTTTGCTGGCTTTTCCGGAAATATGCGATGGTTCTCAATTGCTGTTGTTCTCATGACAATTGCAGAATGTCGCATTAAATATACATCCTTGGAGAATAATGAAAAATAGCGCATTTGGCGTATTTTTTTCCCAAAAATAACCCCTAATCTCTTGACAATTCCCGCCAACTCCCCTATAATACCCAAACAATACGACGCGGGGTAGAGCAGTTGGCAGCTCGTCGGGCTCATAACCCGGAGGCCGCAGGTTCGAGTCCTGCCCCCGCTATAC
>CAKUWD010000050.1 GCA_934699065.1 uncultured Treponema sp. | reverse complement strand
GCAGATGGCAAAACTCATCGACAAATCTATGATTCAATTCCGCATGCTCAATAAAAGCCGCGGACCTGCTGTACAGGCACCACGTTCCCAGGCAGATAAGATTACCTATTCAATGCTTGCCCGAAAAATCTGTGAAACAACTCCAAATCTTTATACACTGATGGATACCGTTATTGATATCCTTACAACTGCAAGCTCTACTCCGCTTCCACCTAACAGCGATTCTGCTGCAGAAAAGGGAACTATTCCAGGTGAGTTCCGTGGAGACGGACGCACAGCAGCAGCCAAAAGCGGAATGCGCCAGAAGGTAACCGGCGTGGTAACCGAACGCGGGCGTGTCATTCCCGTACGCTCCGTTGTATTAACAACAGGTACTTTCCTCGGTGGCCGCATTTTTATTGGTGAATATGATGCACCTTGCGGACGTGTAGGCGAACCTGCTGCATACGGACTTACAGAAAGCCTGCACCGGCTTGGCTTTACAACCGGCCGTCTCAAGACTGGAACACCGCCACGTATTTTAAGAAAAACCGTGGACTTTAGCAAACTCGACGAACAGCCCGGAGACACAGAGGTTATTCCTTTCAGCTTTGAAACAGAGCGCGAAGAACGCCCATTAGTAAACTGCCACATTGTTTATACAAACGAAGAAACTCATAAAATCATCCGCGATAATATTGGACGTTCTCCTTTGTACAGCGGTAAAATCAGCGGCATTGGTCCGCGCTATTGTCCTTCTATCGAAGACAAGGTTATGCGCTTTAAGGAACGCGACCGACATCAGATTTTCGTAGAACCGGAAGGTCTTGAAACTGACGAAATCTACCTTAATGGACTTTCTTCCAGCCTGCCTGAATGTGTACAGGATGCCTTTATGCGTACAATGTCTGGCTTTGAAAATGCCGTACAGAGCCGCCCGGGTTACGCCGTAGAATATGACTTTGTTGAACCGACCCAGCTCTATCCATCTCTGGAAACTAAGCGTGTTGCAGGCCTTTTCAATGCCGGTCAGATAAACGGAACTTCTGGTTATGAGGAAGCTGCCGGCCAGGGCCTTATAGCAGGAATGAATGCCGGACTTTATGCCCGTGAGCATATAAAAGTATGCGGTCCTCTTGCAGAGCTGCCTCATACATTGAATGGCGTTCCATCAAGCACAGAACCTGGCGCCTTCCGTCCAAAGGCCAATATGACCAACGAAGAAAAGGCACGTTTTGCCGAAATCTCTGAACGCGAAACTCACGAGCTCAACGATTATGAACGTGGCATTCAGAAAAATGCCGGCTTTGATGCCTTTGACAAGATTCCGGAATTTGAGCCTGTAATTCTTGGCCGTGATGAAGCTTATATCGGCGTACTTATAGACGACCTTGTAACTCTTGGAACTAAAGAGCCTTACCGCATGTTCACAGCCCGCGCTGAATACCGCTTAAAGCTCCGCCATGATACAGCAGACCGCCGCCTTTCAAAATATGCCTTCCGCTGCGGCCTTAAAACTCAGGCACAGTTTGATGCTATAAACGAAAAATATGCCCGTCTTTCAGAAATTGAAGCTCTTCTGCTCAAAAAGCCTGAAATGGAAAATCCAGGCTACCCTGAAGCAGACTGGGAAATGGCAAAGATTGACGCAAAGTATAAATACTATATTGAAAAGCAGGACAAGCGCGTAGAAAAACTTCACAAAATGGAGAATGCCCGCATCCCTGCAGATTTTGATTACGGTAGTATTCCGTCTCTTTCAGCAGAGAGCCGCAACAAGCTCGAAGCAATCCGCCCGGTAACTCTGGGGCAGGCTAACCGCATCAGTGGAATTCGAAACAGTGATATTATGCTGCTAATGGTATATTTGAAGCGGTAAACCGCTTCAAATATGCGATAGAACAAATGTAATGAAACGCTGCGCCACTGCTCGCGTTTCTTAACCCACATGGTTTATTTGAAACGATAAATCCGGTGGTTGGCGCAGATCTCCGGTGGTTGAGCCTGTCGAAACCACCAGTAATGTGAGTTCTGCGGTAGTTTCGACAAGCTCAACCACCGTATTATAAGTCCTGATCTGAAGCCTTGTAATATTCTTCCAGTTTTGGACGGCACTGAATAAAGATTTTTCCGATTTCCGGATCAAAGTGATGGCCTAAATTATTTTTGATAATCTCAAAGGCTTCATCAAAAGATTTTGCTTCCTTATAGCAGCGTTTACTTACCAGTGCATCAAATACATCTGCCAGAGCCATAATGCGGGCTTCGAGCGGGATTGCTTCTCCATGTAGTTTTTCAGGATAGCCTGTACCATCCCATTTTTCGTGATGATAGTGAGCAACGTTTATGGCAATTTTCTTGAAAGTTTCATCATTAATCTGGCTGAGAACCTTTGCTACAATTACAGCTCCTTCTGCTGCGTGGCGCTTCATAATATTATATTCTTCTTCTGTATAGATTCCAGGTTTACGTAGTATTGAATCATCAATTGCAATTTTTCCAAGATCATGCATAGGAGCTGCTTTTACAAGAAGTCTACAGAATTCAGGTGTGCAGGCAGAAATCTCCGGATGTTTTAACAGCTCGTCTGTAAAAATTCTCATACAGTCGCTGGTACGTAAAATATGACCACCAGTAGAGTTGTCACGGCTTTCTACCATGGTTGCCATTCCCATTGTGATGGAATCCTGCATTTCGGTAATCTGAAGAGTTTTTTCTTCTACAAGGCGGGAAAGTTCTTTGTTATAAGAGTTAATTCCCTTGATGTAATTCTGCTGTTCTGTATCATCACGGATTTCCAGAAGATAACCCATTCTCATGCGGCTTATAGAAATTCTGTGAATTGTACAGATTGCGGCTTTGTCTTCGTTTGAAACTCTGAAATCCTGGTTTAAATGGCTATTCCAGTCCCAGTTACTGTCATTATAGTGCAGGTTTTGAATGATATTTGTGAAGTTTTCTGGAATGCAGGTATCAAGAGAAATTTCAGCAAGAAGAGGAAAAAAGGTAAGTGCGAATTCATCACAGCCTAAGAATCTTTTATTATTGTCAAAAGCTATATATCCGTAACCTGTGCGGTTTTTATAAACATTAATAAGATTTAACTGAAGGTCGTAGGTATTTGATTTTGCAGAAAAATAAAGGAAAAAGATTTCCATTATGATATAGATATATGGCATAAAATTAAATTTTATGCCCAGTGAAACCGGAATGATGTAAGAAAGTGTTCCAAAAATCAGCATGGCCATAAGAATTTTAAGGGATTTTTTTGAAACATTTTTCTTTGTGAGAATTGTACATGCTGTAACAATCAGCCCGGAAAGATTGATTACTATCAGATAGATTAGATAGAGAATCATTGCGGGACCCATTTTGTATTTTATGATTGAGAGTCCGTGATATTTTATCAGATAAGGATTATTAAAAAAGAGTTGTGTATCTTTTGTTGTTGCAACAAATATACTGATTATTGTTGCCCAGATAAAAAGACCAAAGCGAAGAGGGAAGTAGAAACGTCTGTTACACATTTCCACCATAACTATAAGACCAAAAAGAATTGTATAAATGCTTCCTACATAGGAGATAAGATTTCCGGCCATTGCAGCTTCGAGAGTATCTGAATGAACATACATTGCATAACCGAAATTTGAAATTAATGTTGTCAGAAAAAGTAAAAGATAGTTCTTGTTTACTTTACTTACATTTATTTCATAGTAAAATATTAGTGCAAGAAGAGATATAAATGCTGCCAGTAAGTAAACAATCCTAAAGTCCATTATATTATTATAAACCTCTTTGTCTAATCGTCAAATAGATTGTCCGGCTATGTTGTACAATTACACGTTTTTTAGTATATCAACACAATGACTGCCAGCTCCGACAAGTTCAGACCGCTCTGCAATAGCCAGCTGAAAACTACAGAAGGCTTCAAATTCTTCTTTGCTCATTTCGTTGAGTTCGCGGCGCATATAATCTGAGGCACCATCAGCAGAAATAATTTTGATTCGCTCTAAACCGGCGGCCTTGTTCAAACGGTCAATATCTTCAAGGCGCACATAATCATAAAGGTCTTCTTCTGTACAGATTGTGTGGAAGTCTGGACTTAGTCCGCCTTTTGCAGCAACTTCGCTCCACTTGTGTTCTTTAAAGCAGTAAGAAATTACGCTGTATTCGTTCATTACATAGGCAACAAGAATTATGCCGCCCTTTTTTGTGATGCGACGGGCTTCTGCCAGTGCCTTGAGTTTTTCTTCATCACCATGAAGGTGATAAAGCGGACCAAAGAGCAGGGTTATGTCAAAGCTTTTGTCGTCAAGAAAACTAAGATTGCGTGCATCTCCCTGCCAGGTTTTTATGTTTTCGTGCTTTGCACGTAAGATTTCCAGATTATGTTTTACGAGTTCAACGGCTGTTACGTCATAGCCCCGGTGACAGAGTTCTACGGAGTAGCGGCCGGTGCCTGCACCGATGTCGGCGATTTTGAGGGAAGATCCTGAAACAAGTTCAGGATGACGGTCTGGCGTCATGCCGAACTCGTTTCGGCATCTATTAATGGCTTCCTCTATAAAATGCAGGGTAGTACGGAATTCTACCTGCCCGTGGCGGGTTGTGAGACGGTGTTCTTCGTGGAATTTATTGTAGTATTTTTCGATGTTTGTCATGGGGGTCTTAGGGGGCTATCCCCCTAGGAGAAGGGGTAGCGAGCAACGAAGTGCGAGCGAGGGGAAGGCTTTCCCCTTTTTGCTAATAGCTAATAGCTAACCGCTAAATATTCCAGGCAGCGTCAACAGCGGCTACTGCTTTTTTCTTTTCTGAATCACTCATGAAGGACTGGCGGAAGCTGTTCTTAACAAGATCCTTGATTTCGTCCATCGTAAAGTTCAAATCTTTGTGACAAATCCAAAGTTCATCAAGCAGTGTTGTCTTAAAGAAAACCGGGTCATCAGTATTGATGTTTACAGAAATTCCTTTGTCGTAGAAAGCACGAACCGGGTGGTCCTTTGCCTTCTGAACAATTTTTTTTGTAAATGTATTTGAGGTGATACAAATCTCAATAGGAAGCTTAGTCTTTTTAAGCTCTTCCATCAATTTTTCATCCTGGATGGCAGTAATTCCGTGACCAATACGTTCTGCATGAAGATAGTTGATGGAATCCCAGATGCTTTCTGGTCCAACATCCTCACCGGCGTGAACAACAGCATGCCAGCCTTCTTTTAAGGCTTTTTCATAAACCGGGGCAAAATCTTTTGCAGGTCCCTTTGCTTCAGCTCCACCAAGACCAATACCAATGATATCTTCGCAAGGGAACTGCTTCAAAAGCTCGTAATTGTGCATAGCATTTTCGCAACCAAAGGTACGCGAAACATCCATAAGAAGTTTTACAGTAATTCCACGTTTTTCCTTAATCTTGCTGATTTTTTCGTGGAAGATTTTTACCATATCTTCGTATTTGAAGCCCATTTTGAGGAAGGAAGTAGGTGCAAAGAAAACTTCTGTATATGTAATTCCGTTTTTTACAAGATATTTTTCCAGTTCATCGAATACAATCTTAAAATCGTTTACAGAAGAATACATTCCCTGAATTTTTAAGAATGACTGAATAAAACCGTTCAAATCATTATATGAGAAAAGCTCTTTCTGCTCTTCTTTTGTCATTTCTTTTCCGAATTTATTTTTGTAAAGCTTTTTGATTCCGCCGAGAGAAATTACTGCTTCCAGATGTAGGTGCAGTTCTGCCTTTGGAACAGCTGATAAAAATGCTTTAAATTCTGACTTGTTCACTATAATCATCTCCTAACTTTTTCGCACCCGAGTTAATTTTATCACGGTTCAGAAGTTATTGCAATTAGTGTATAATAATACACTATTAATATCGGAAGAAAATAAGGATAACTTTAGAAAAAGTTTGCCAGAACAGTTTTATTGGCGTGAAGAGTGCTTTAATTCTTTTTCTTTATAGAGTTTCTGATCGGCCTTAGAAAGAAGAGTATCAAGATTAGCTTTGCCTGGGGTAAAAGAAACATTTCCAAGGCTTAAAGAAAGCGTCAGGGGCAGACCGGCTTTCTGAGAATAAATCAGATTTAACTGTTCTATTCGAGTTCTGATTGTAGAAATATAGTTTTTTGTTAGTCCTGTAGATAAAATTGCAAATTCATCACCACTTAAACGGCCAACAATGTCTGTTGTACGGAAGGCATCTGAAAGAACACGGGCTTCGGTTTGAATTGCAAGGTCTCCAACCTTATGACCATAAGTATCATTGATTTTTTTGAGCCCATCCATATCGGCAAAGAATACCATTCCGCTTTGGCCGGTTTTTGCGGCTCTTTTAAGTTCTTTTTCGGCCTTATCCATAAAGCCGCGGCGGTTAAGAACCTGTGTAAGCTCATCAATGCTGTTTTGAAAGTTAAGCTCCTGATTGCTTTTAAGAAGCTTTTCATTTTTTGTAGATAGTATTTCGTTTTTTGTAAGAGCCTGGGTAAAATCGTAAGCATTGGCAATGGCATTTATAATCAGTTTGAGATAAACATGATGCATCTGGAACTTTAAGTTACTTGGTTTTACAACCAGATAGCCGTACTGTTTTTCGCCTGCAAAAATAGGATGAACAATAAAAGTTCCTCTAAGATTTGACTTAAATGACTCTGGAATAAGCTGTTTATGAGGATTTATTTCGATTCCTTTTTCATCATAAGGAATAATCTGCTGATTTTTTTCAATATAAACCCTGAGAAAAGCTTTGTCCGGAATAAAAATAGGATCGCTCTTTTTGAAATAAAGAGGTTCTTCATAAAGAACAACAGCCATAGATTCAAATTTCATCTGCGAAGTTATTTCTGTAAGAGAGTTGAAAAGCTCCTGCAGAGTGTGATTTGTATGGAAAGTATCAATTAAAGTATAAATTGCAACTATATCTTTTGAAGATTCTGTATATTCTTCTATCGTTCCGGAGTTAATGTGATGATTTTCTACTGGATTACCTTCCTGATCGAAGCAGGTAAATGCTGTATTATTTGTTTTTACACAGCCACAGGATTGACGGTAAACGGGTTCAGCAAAAATACTGGTTTCGCGGGGAACTTTTTCTCCAAGCAGGATTTTATGGGCAACTTCTGCAGCGGCGTATCCCTGAGCTGCAATATTCTGGTCGATTGTAGAAAGAGAAGGGGATGTAAATGATGCCCGAACTGTATCATCAAAGCCAATAATCTTTACATCTTTTGGAACTTTTAAGCCAAGCGACTGCAAGGCTTTCATACAGCCTTCTGCCATAAGGTCATTGGCAGCTACAAAAGCATCAACTTTTACATCTTTTTTGGATTTATATTTGTTAAGAGTGATGTTAAATGCGGCTTCGCGGATAAAAAAGGCTTCAATTTCATTATCAGGATTATATTCGAGTTTATGATTTTTCAGTGCTTTTTTGAAAGCATTTAAACGTGAAATTCCTTCTTTTGAGGAGGTTGCAGCAGCGGAAAGAAATCCGATGTTTTTACAACCATGTTTTTTTATAAGATGATCAATAACCTGATCATAGGCTTTTTCACAGTCACAAAATGTATAATGAACATTATCAAAAGGAAGGTCTGCAGCTATTGAAACAATAGGCTTTTTTGTAAAAGGTCTAAGAAAGTCTATTAATTCTTCTGGAGAAATAAAAGTTTGATAGGCACTGGTGACTATCATAATTAAGTCTACATCGTCTGCTTTGAGAAGCTCTGCAGATGTCCAGTATTGATATTCGTAAAGCCCGTGGGGGTAAAAAGGCTGGTTAGTTTGTGCAAGCACGAGCTTTACGTCTTTATCCTGAGTAAAATATGAAGCGACACCTTGAGCTATGGTAAGTGAATATTCAACTGTAAGATTATGAACGAATAAAGCAATACGTTTCATAAAATGTTTTCCATAATAATTAACAAATCATTAATTATTATGTAACAGTTTATTCAAATCCGCAACGATTTTTTTGAATTCATCACAGGCAGCCTGAACAGGTTCTGTTTTTGCCATATCTACGCCTGCAATTTTAAGGCTTTCAATAGGATAACGTGAACCGCCGCTCTTGAGGAACTTAAAGTAATCTTCACGTTCGGCTTCTCCGCCATTTGTTACGCGTTTAGCAAGGGCAAGAGCCGCAGAAATACCTGTCGCGTATTTATAAACATAAAAGGCAGAATAGAAATGAGGAATTCTAAGGCCTTCCATGTCGCTGTTGGCTTCAAAAGTCATTTCAGGACCAAAATAAAGCTCCAGAAGTTCGCGGTAAGTCTTGCGGAGCAATTCTGCAGTGAGAGGAGTACCATTTTCTACGAATTCGTGAGCTTTAAGTTCGAACTCGGCAAACATTGTCTGGCGGAAGAGGGTTGCAAGAATATCATCTGCACGCATAGAAAGAAGATATTTTTTCATTTCTTCATCTTTTGCGTTTTTATAAAGGTATTCAAAAAGCAGTTCTTCGTTGAAGGTCGAGGCAACTTCAGCTTCGAAAATCGTGTAGTCGTAGCACATAAAAGGATTATTGTGAACAGAATACCAGCTGTGCATACTGTGTCCGCCTTCGTGTGCCATAGTGAACACATCGCGGATGTTTTCTTCGTTGTAATTAAGCAGAATATATGGATTTCCAACGTAACAGCCTGAGCTGAAGGCACCGCTTCGTTTTCCGATATTTTCGTAGCGGTCTGCCCAGCCGTTTAAAAGACCGTCGCAGAGCCGGTCGGTGTATTCTGCTCCGAGCGGCGCGAGTGCGGCGCGGCAGAGTTCTACGGCCTCTTCATAAGTAGTTCTTGTTTCTACTGATTTAACTAATGGCACGTACACGTCGTAATGGCGGAGTTCGCCTTTTGCAAGGCCAAGTGCTTCGCGACGCAGCTTGTAATAGTCGTGGAGGGCCGGAAGGTTCTTGTGTACGCAGTCGATTAAGTTATGATAAACAGCGACTGGTACTTTGTTGCCATAGAGTGCCATTTCGAGAGAGCTCTTGTAGCCGCGGGCGCGCATGCTGAAAACGTCCTGATTTACGGAGCCGGCGTAAAGGGCTGCAATAGTGTTCTGGTGCTCTTCGTATTTTGCATAGAATTTTTTATAAGCTTCTTCTCGTACCTTACGGTCCTGAGAATGCATGAAAACTCCCCAGGTGGTTTCTGTAAGCTGTTTTTCTTCGCCGTCTTCGGTTACAGTTCCGAAGGTTTTATTCATATCTACATTAGTAAGTACGCTGAAGGCAGTTTCTGAAGTTTGTCCAGGCTGCATAGCAAGAGAAAGAATGCGTTCTTCCTTCTCGCTTAGAATATATTGCTTAAAGTGTAAAAGTTTTTCTATATAAATGCGGTAATCTGCGAATTCTTTTGTGCTTATCCATTTACGAAGCTTTGTTTCATCAATTTCCTGAATTTCAGGATCAACAAAACTGAGTTCCGACTGCATTTGTGTGTAAGCCATCATAGCACGACCGTCGCGGTCCGTAGCCTTAGAATCATCTTCATCTGCTTCGTGCTGGAGAGAGGCATAATGATAAACCGTTTCCATAACAATGTTTGCGGCTTCCAGTTCTTTAAGGGCTGCAAGCAGTGTTATTGCAGATTCACCAAGCCGTCCTTTGTAGGCAGCTGCTTTTTTTGTAAGTTCTGGAATGGATTTTAAGGCTTTTTCCCATTCATCATCAGATTTATAGATTGATGATAAATCCCATTTGTCTTTTGCTGGAACGTCTTTTCTTGCAGGTATAGTTTTTGTACTCATATTAATAATCCTCTATTTCCTTCATTACTGCCAGGTCATCAATACGGCCCGGATAAGCTTTAATAACTTCTTCATAAACTTTAATAGTCTTTTTTACATGAGTTTCAATACTGAATCTTTTTGTAATCTCAAGGCTCTTTTGACCAAAGACTTCAATTTTTTCTTTGTCGCCCGCAAGTTCAAGAATCTTCTTTTCCATTTCCTTTTCAGAATCTGTGAGATAGCCGTTCACACCTTCGAAAACTGAATCAAGATAACTTTCGTCACGGCGAACAATAATAGGAAGCCCTGAAAGCTGAGCTTCAAGAATAGTCATTGAATGCATTTCAGAAAGGGATGTTGTAACAAAGATATCAGCGCTTTCATAGTATTCACTAACCTTTGTCCACTCAATAAAGCCAGTAAAAATAATGCTTTTGGCTTTGATTTCCTGCTCTCCTTTTTTCAGCATATCTTCATAGGCAGGCCCGTTTCCTACAAATACCATTTTGATTTTTGGATTCTTTTTGATTACATTCTGGCAAACCTGCATAAGTTCGAGAACGCGTTTTTCTTCACCAATTCTTCCTACAAAAAGAAGCATTGTTTCATCCGGTTTAATGCCATAAGATTTACGAAGAGCTTGTTTTTCTTCATCTGATATATGGGTTTTCTGGAATTTTTCTTTATCAATTGCATTTGGAATAATTACAGAAGGTATGTCAGGAAGCATTCCCGGCTGCTTAAAGTAATTACGTGCCTTTGTAGAAACTCCAATCAGAGAATTAAACTTTCCGTAATATTTTTTCATAATTCCATTTATGATTCTTGGAGAGATTAATTTACCAAAGGCAAGATAGTATTTATAGAAATCTGTCCACATTGTGTGAGTAGTACAGATTGCTGGTATTTTTAAAATTTTTGCTGCACGAAGACCGGCTTTTCCCAAACCAAATTCTGTGTGACAGTGAATGATATCTACTTTATTGCTTTTAAGATATTTGATTAAAGGATGCATTGCGGGAATACTTAAAAACTGGTCTGTTCCAAGACCTAAGGCAACAGATTTTGTTCTATAAATATCAGGATCGTAAGTTTCGTATTCATCTGTTGTTTCTACCGTGACAAGAATAACTCTGTGTCCCATCTTTTTTAACTGTTCTTGAAGCTGTACAACTACAGTTACAATTCCAGATTTTGTTGGAAGGTAACTGTCAGAAAATAATGCGATTGTCATAATGAATTTATTATATAACTTTTCGTTATGTATGTCATTCCAGAAAAAGATAATCAGTAAAGTATATACTGCTGATTTTTCCCAGAGCAAGATCCGAGTTGATTTCTTCTATTATAATTTCAACAATTTTCTCTTCGGTTTCGGTAAGAAGCTGATTCTTTGTACGGGCAGAAAAATAAGCCTGAAAAATTCCTTTAATAGAACCGCTCTTTCGTGAAAGCTCTTCATAAAAAACTGTATCACCGGCAGGGTAGGCAAGCCATGGTGTAATAACCATAAGAGAGCCGCCTTCTTCTGAATCTGCGGAAGCACAGGAAATACGAATGGTACCAAGTTCAAAATAAGAGACTTCTTCTGTGTTGGAAGGTGCTATAAGACTAACCGCTTTTCCCTGTGAAATCAGAGCCTGTGGAGTTTTGTTCTTTTTTCCGGCTAGACCTATAATTGTGCCAATCAAAATAAAAGCAAGAATACCAGCTATAATACACAAAAGAATTTTATTAAGTAAGGTATTGTCCCTGCTCTCTTTGCTGTCGAATTTACTGTCCATTTTATTCTCTTTATTTTGCAAAAGGTGAAAGTAGTGCTGCAAGACGTCCGGTTGCACGTGCTGTAATATGTACACCGTCATCAAGCCATTCTTCTTTTTCTATACAACCAGCTTTTTTAAGTTCGTTTATCAGGGCACCCTGGGTAACCGGAAGAATATAGTCTGCGACTTCACCATAAAGAAGTTCATAAATCTTTGATTTAAGATCCAGAAAGCCGATTTCTTCTTTTGCACTTATCAGAATTGCATCAGGGAATTTGAGACGAAGCTTTTGCAGAGTATGCTTTTCATCTTCTGCTTTATCAACCTTGTTCAAAAGAATAAGACGCGGATTTTTATCTGCACCGATATCTTCAAGAACCGAACAAACCGTCTCATACTGGGCTTCCGCCTCCGGGTCAGAAGAATCCAAGACCAGCAAAAGCAGGTCTGCGTAAACAGCTTCTTCGAGAGTAGACTTAAAGGCATCAATCAGGTGGTGCGGAAGATTGCTTATAAATCCAACTGTGTCGGTAATAAGAACTCCGGCACTGTCGTTTAGAGGCAATTTACGGGTAAGCGGGTCCAGAGTTGCAAAAAGTTTGTTTTCAACATAGGCATCGGCGCCGGTAAGGGCGTTGAGAAGAGATGATTTGCCCGCGTTCGTATAACCAACGAGCGCACAGGAAGGCATCTTGTCGCGCTGCTTGCGTTGAGTCTGCCGGTTAAGCTCAATTTCTGCCAGTTCTTTTTTTATAGCACTGATTTTCTCGCGGACTAAACGCTGGTCGAGCTCAAGCTGAGTTTCTCCGGCTCCCTTTGCACCAAAAGCTCCACCGCGTTGTCTTGCAAAATCCTTGTTCATGTGAGCAAGGCGCGGAAGAGAGTAGGAAAGGCGGGCAAGTTCAACCTGAAGAACTGCTTCTTTAGTCTGGGCGCGCTGTCCAAAAATCCGGATAATAACTTCCTGGCGGTCAAAGCAGGAAATACCCGAGAGTTCTTCCCAGTTTCTCTGCTTTCGAGGTTCCAGGTTAAAATCAAAAATTATACAATCGGCTTCTATCTGTTTTGCAAGTTCAGCGATTTCCTGAGCTTTTCCCTTACCAATTCCATAAGCCGGGTGTACTTCCATGCGGGTAAGTGTGAGACGCTGAATTACATCCATACCGAGTGTAAGGACCAGACCTTTGAGTTCCTGTAAATCATTTCCAGGCTCACCCACAAGTAAAGCACGTGGAAGAGCTGTTTCTTCTTTCTCTACATCAATCATTGTTTTTAAGTTTACCTCAAAAGTGTTCTTTCCGCAAATAATTTTCCATCTTGACAAAAAATCATAATTTGTCATACCGTGTAATAAGAGAGGATTAAAAATGAACGTATTAAAAAAAATCTATTGTCGTATTTTTCAAACCTGTTTTAAGCTTGCAATTCCGCTTTTGCCTTATCGTGATCCAAAAATTCTGAATTCAATAGAAGAATTGCCGGCTGAGTTTAAGAAAAGAAAGATTTCTACTGTTATGCTTGTTACTGATTTTCAGCTGCGTACACTTACCCGAAATCTTGAAGAGCTGCTTCCTCAAAATGGAATAAAATGTATTGTTTATGATAAAACCCGTCCAAATCCAACTGTTTCGAATGTCGAAGAAGCTTTACAGATTTATAAAGAAAACAACTGTAAAGGTTTGATTGCTTTTGGAGGTGGTTCTTCAATGGACTGTGCAAAGGCAGTTGGAGCCAGAGTAGCCTGTCCTCGAAAGCCGCTTTCAAAAATGAAGGGGATTCTCAAGATCAGAAGAAAGATTCCTTTTCTTGCTGCTATTCCTACTACCGCAGGTACAGGAAGTGAGGTTACTGTAACTGCAGTAATCACAGATGAAAAGACAAACTATAAATATCCTATGAGCGATTTTCCTCTTATTCCAAAGGTTGCAGTTCTCGATCCAAAGGTTACCTTTACTCTTCCTAAATTGCTTACTGCTTCAACTGGTGTTGATGCACTTACACATGCCGTAGAAGCTTATATTGGCCGTTCAACTATTATTAAAACCAGAAATTATTCGCGTACAGCTACAAAGCTTATTTTTGAGAATATCGAAAAGGCTTATCAGAATGGTTATGATGAAGAAGCCAGACGAAATATGCTTATGGCTTCGCACCTTGCAGGTGGAGCTTTTTCGCGTTCTTATGTTGGATATGTACACGCGGTTGCTCACTCGTTAGGTGGAGCTTACAATATTCCTCATGGGCTTGCTAATTCTGTTTTACTCCCTGTTGTCCTTAAACGCTACGGTCCTAAGGTATACAAAAAACTCAAGCAACTTGCTGTAGCCGCAGGTCTTGCAGATAAAAATGATTCAGCCGAGCTTGCCGCAAAGAATTTTATCCGGCAGATTGAAGAGCTCAATGCCAGACTTGATATTCCTGAAACTCTTAAGGGAATTAAAGCAGAAGATATTCCTGAGCTTGCAAAACGAGCAGATAAAGAAGCAAATCCGATTTATCCTGTACCGGTTTTATGGAATGCCAGAGAGCTGGAACAGTTTTATTATGCTGTAATGGAAAAGAATGAAGCTGACAAAAAGTCTGATAAGAACAATTAATCAAAAGATATAAATCAGGAGAAAGAAAACTATGACAGAAGCGGAAATCAAAACTATCATTACAAAGCAAAGAGATTTTTTTGCAAAAGGTGAAACTCTTCCTGTCGCAAAAAGAATTGCTGCACTTAAAAAACTTTATGGTGTCGTAAAATCTCATGAAAAAGAAATTACAGATGCACTTACAGCAGATCTTGGAAAGAGTGCGCTGGAAGGTTTTATGTGCGAGGCTGGTCTTGTAATGAGCGAGATTTCCTATATGATAAAACACACCCGTAAGTTTGCGAAGGATTCTTCACGCGTTACCTGCCTTACAAATTTTGCTGCAAAAAGTTTTGTTAAATCATCGCCTTACGGAAACGTTTTGATTATGAGCCCGTGGAATTATCCTTTTCTTTTGACTATTGATCCGCTCGTAGATGCAATTGCAGCAGGAAATACCTGTGTTGTAAAGCCAAGTGCTTATTCTCCGGCAACCAGTGCTATTATTGCAAAACTGATTTCTGAAAGTTTTGAGCCGGAACATGTTGCTGTTGTTACCGGTGGCCGGGCAGAAAATACCTGCCTGCTCGAACAGAAATTTGACTACATCTTCTTTACGGGAAGTCAGGGGGTAGGAAAAGAGGTTTTGAGAAAAGCTGCTGAATATCTTACTCCGGTTACTCTGGAGCTTGGAGGAAAATCTCCTTGTATCATTGATTCATCTGCAAAAGTTGCACTTGCCGCAAAAAGAATTACCTGGGGGAAATATTTAAATTGTGGCCAGACCTGCGTTGCTCCAGATTATGTTTTGTGCCATGAAGCTGTAAAAGATAAATTTATTTCTGAACTTAAAAAGCAGATTAAACTTCAGTTCGGTGAAAATCCTCTTGAAAACAAAAATTATGGAAAAATCATTAATGCAAAACATTTTGAGCGTGTATGTGGTTTGATTGATGCTGCTAAAGTCGCAGCAGGTGGAAAATCAAATGCAGAAACTCTGAAAATTGAGCCTACTGTTCTGGATAATGTTAGCTGGGATGATGCTGTAATGGGCGAAGAGATTTTTGGACCTGTTTTGCCTGTTCTTACTTATAAAACTGAAGAAGAGTTGTATCAGATTATAAACGGGCACCAGAAACCTCTTGCTCTTTATCTTTTTACTCAGAATAAAGGACTTCAAAAAAGAGTTATGACCCGCTGTTCTTTTGGTGGTGGCTGTATAAATGATGTCGTTGTTCATCTTGCAACAAATAATATGGGCTTTGGTGGAGTAGGTGAAAGCGGTATGGGAGCCTACCATGGAAAAGTTGGTTTTGATACCTTTAGTCATAAAAAGAGTATTGTTGATAAAAAGACCTGGATAGACGTAAACATGCGTTACCAGCCTTACACAAAATCAAAGGAAACAATCTTAAGACTCTTTTTGAAATAATCTCTTCTTAAACCTGTGCAGAAATCGCCCCTTTATGCCGATAATATAAGGGTAAAAATGACTTCTGGCCAGAAGATTGCTTTCAGCCTCTTGGTTGCCATGGGCTTGTTTGCTGTTTTTGTGCTGTCGTTGAACTCTAAGCTTTTTAATGAGCTTGAAACCAGGTTCTATACGCAGTCAAAAATAGAAGAGAATACAGGGCAGCTGGATAGGGTTTCTGAAGGTTGTGATTCGTACATTACGAAAATTCTCAATTTAACTGAAAAAGGTGAAAATGCCTGGGTAAAGAATGCCTCTGTTCGTAGCTTTTATGTGCAGAATGCATCCGAAAGCGATGTTATGACACGCAGACGGCTTACCGAACAGCTTTTTGCTGAAATTCCGGCCCTTAGCGGCATCAGAATCGTGGATAAAAACGGGCGAAACCTTCATTATAGTTCTTTTGACGATACTGATTTATTGAAACAAAGCGGAATCACAAAAATCTATAAAAATTACAATGACATTACTAAAGATGCTGATGAGATTCCATTTGAACAGCTTTCTAAGCTTGTAAGTGAAACAAAATCTGTGCTTCTTTTTGACCAGAGTCGTAACC